>NZ_JBITJK010000034.1:52820-115860 GCF_044459945.1 Streptomyces sp. NPDC050164 | reverse complement strand
GCATCGCCCGCCTGCACAACCTCGCCCTCGCCGGGTGACGCAGAAACCGGCAGGCCACCCAGCACGTCAAAGATCATTTACGGGACAGCCCTTAGCGGACCTCACTCCCGCTCCAGCGGATCTCACTCCTGCAACAGCACCACACCCGACTCCCCGGGCACATGCACCACCCCGTCCGCCCCGGGCGTCTCCATCGGCTCCCACGCGGCCAGCACGCGCGCGTGCGGGACGCCGAGCGACAGGGCGGCCGGCTCCCGCGCCAGGTTCACGGCCACGAGGACGTCCCCGCGCCGGAAGGCGATCCAGCGGCGCTCCTCGTCGTAGGCGACCTTGGTGTCGGCGAGGTCGGGATCGGTCAGGTCGGGCTGCTCGTGGCGCAGGGCGAGGAGCCGCCGGTACCAGGCCAGCACGCGCGCGTGGGGCTCGCGTTCCGGCTCGGACCAGTCGAGGCAGGAGCGGTCCCGGGTCGCCGGGTCCTGCGGGTCGGGCACGTCCTCCTCCTTCCAGCCGTGCGCGGCGAACTCCCGCCGCCTGCCCCGCCGTACCGCGTCCGCCAGCTCCGGGTCGGTGTGGTCGGTGAAGAACTGCCAGGGCGTGCCCGCCGCCCACTCCTCGCCCATGAAGAGCATCGGCGTGAAGGGGGCCGTCAGGGTCAGCGTGGCCGCACAGGCCAGCAGTCCGGGGGAGGCCAGGGCCGAAAGGCGGTCCCCCTGGGCGCGGTTGCCCACCTGGTCGTGGGTCTGGCTGTAGCCGAGCAGCCGGTGCCCGGCGACCCGCGTACGGTCCAGGGGGCGTCCGTGGCGCCGTTCCCGGAAGCTGGAGTACGTCCCGTCGTGGAAGTAGCCGCCGGTGAGGGTCTTGGCGAGCCCGGCGAGGGGAGCGCGCGCGAAGTCGGCGTAGTAGCCCTGCGATTCGCCGGTCAGCGTGGTGTGCAGGGCGTGGTGGAAGTCGTCGTTCCACTGGGCGTGCAGCCCTAGGCCGCCCTCGTCCCGGGAGGTGATGAGCCGCGGGTCGTTCAGGTCCGACTCGGCGACCAGGAACAGCGGCCGGTCCACCTCGGCGGCCAGGGCGTCCACGGCCGTCGACAGCTCCTCCAGGAAGTGGAACGCGCGCGTGTCCACCAGCGCGTGCACCGCGTCCAGGCGCAGCCCGTCGATCCGGTAGTCCCGCAGCCACGCCAGCGCGCTGCCGATGAGAAACGCGCGCACCTCGTCCGAGCCGGGCGCGTCCAGATTGACCGCGGCGCCCCAGGGCGTGTGATGCCTGTCCGTGAGATACGGCCCGAAGACGGGCAGGTAGTTCCCGGACGGGCCGAAGTGGTTGTGCACCACGTCGAGCACCACGCCCAGGCCGAGTTCGTGGGCCCGGTCGACGAAGCGTTTCAGCGCCTCGGGCCCGCCGTACGGCTCGTGCACGGCCCACAGCGAGACGCCCTCGTACCCCCAGCCGTGCGTGCCCGGGAAGGGGCACAGCGGCATCAGCTGCACGTGTGTGACGCCCAGTTCGGCGAGATGGCCGAGCCGGCCGGCGGCCGCGTCCAGGGTGCCCTCGCGGGTGTACGTCCCGACGTGCATCTCGTACAGCACCGCGCCGGGCAGCGGCCGCCCCTGCCACTGGGCGCGCCACTCGTACCGCTCGTGGTCGACGACCGCGCTCAGCCCGTCCGGGCCGTCCGGCTGCCGGCGCGAGCGCGGATCGGGCCGTACGGGGCCGTCGTCCAGCGCGAAGCCGTACCGGGACCCATCGCGCGCGTCCGCCTCGCCCCGCCACCATCCCGCCCGCTGCGGATCGCGCTCCAACGCGCGCGTGACGCCGTCGCACTGGAGCGTCACACGGCCTGCCTGCGGTGCCCACACCTCGAACTGCACGGACGGTTCCCCTTCGTCTGCTCACCGTGATGTAGCCCGTCCATGGTGCGTCAAACCCGATCAATCCGCTGGTGCATCCATCCATTTGCGGCGGGTGTCGCCGGGTCCGCGCGCGTGGCGGCCGTTTTCCCGTTTTCTGGACAGCCCGGCCGCGCTGCCCGACAATCACGAGCGTGACGTCGTCTTTCGAGTTCAACACGCACCCGGCGCGGCTCTCCGACGTGGAGCGCGACAGGGCGCTGAAGGTCCTCCGTGACGGCGTCGCCATGGGCCGCCTGTCCCACGACACGTTCATCCGCCGCATGGAACTGGCGCTCGCCGCCCGCCGCCCGGACGAGCTCGCCGTGCTCACCGCCGACCTGCCCACGGAGAGCCGCTTCTCCCGCCTGGTGTTCGGCACCGTCGAGGCGGTCTCCGGATTCTCCGTACGGCTGCGCAGAGCCTGGCAGGCCGAGAAGCTGCCCAAGCTGCTGCTGCCCCACCCGGCGCACGGCCATCCGCTGCGCATAGGCCGCGACCCCGCCAGCGGACTGCGCCTGAACCACGAGACGGTCTCCCGCGTCCACGCCGAACTCCGCCACCAGGGCGGCATGTGGGTCCTGCGCGACCTCGGCTCCACCAACGGCACGACGGTGAACGGACGGCGCGTGGTCGGCGCGGCCGTCGTCCGCGAGGGCGACCAGGTGGGCTTCGGGCGGATGATGTTCCGGCTGGCGGCCGGCTGACCGGAAACTGAGCCATGCCTTAGCTCTGGCCTTGGATTTACCAGCTGTCGATCCCTGGGGAGTGGCTCAAAACCCGTTGCTCTCCGCGGTGTTGACGTACCCCCGAAGTCGTGACTGACTGTGCGTACGCCATCTACAGCTGGTGAAGTGACGGCACCGCATTGGGGAGGTGTGCCCTGCCGCCCCTCCTGCGCTACCCGACCGTCGACGAACTGGGCGCCCGGGCCGCCGCCCTCGTCGCCCGCCACCCGCGTAAGGCCCGGCTGCGCAGGATCGGCACGTCCCGCGCGGGCACGCCCATGTGGCTGCTCTCCGTCGGCCACGGCAGCCGTCAGGCCCTCGTCGTCGCCGGCCCGCACGCCAACGAACCCGTGGGCGGCGCCACCGTGCTGCGCCTGGCCGAGCGGGCGCTGGCCGACCCGCGGCTCACCGAGGGCGCCGACGCCACCTGGAACCTGCTGCTGTGCCTCGACCCGGACGGCCTGCGCCGCAACGAGGGCTGGCTGACCGGCCCGTACGCCCTCGGCCAGTACTTCCGGAACTTCTTCCGGCCCGGTTTCCTGGAACAGCCCGAATGGCTGCCCGACGGCGCGGCCGGCGCCGCCCTGCCGGAGACCCGCGCCCTGCTCGACGTCCAGGACGAACTGCGGCCGTTCCTGCAGTGCTCCCTGCACGGCGTCGACGTCGGCGGCGGCTTCGTCGAGCTCACCCGTGACCTGCCCGGCCTAGCCCAGCGTCTCGCCCATATCGCCGCCCGGCTCGGCATCCCCCGCGAACTCGGCGCCTACGACGCCCTGTACTGGCCCGACCTCGGGCCCGCCGTCTACCGGATCCCGCCGCCGCGCCGGGCCGACCTGGCCGCGGCCATGACGGAGGCCGCCGTCGAGTCGACCTGGTTCCACCCGCACCGGCACGGCACCGTCACCGCGGTCGTCGAGGCGCCCATGTGGGGCGTGGCGGCCGTGGCGGACGGCTCCCCGCCCGCCGACCGGGACGCGGTGCTGCGGGCCGTGAGCCGCACCCTGCGTCACGACACGGGGCTCCTGCGGCACCTCCTGGCCCGCATCCGGCCGCACCTCGCCGCGGTGCCCGACGCGGCGCGCCTGCTCGCCCCGGTCGACGACTATTTACTGGTCTGCCCCGGCCTCGCCGACGCCTGGGACCCCGACACCGGCGACGGCGCGGCCCACCCCCTTCCGGACCTGAGCACCGCCCACCTCGCCGCCCTGCGCATCTCCGGGCGACGGCTGGCCCTGCGCACCGCCGGGCTCCTGCACCAGCTCGTGCGGGCCGCCGGCCACGACCCGGCCGGGGCGCTGCCGGAGCTGGACCGGCTGATCGACGAATGGTGCGCCGACTACCGCGACGGCTGCGGGGCGCGCTGGATCCCGGTGGCACGCCAGGCGGAGTACCAGGCACGCGTCGTACTCGCCGCCTTCGAACTGGCCGGGCGGCACACGCGCGCGTGCTCCGGCTCGGGCGAGTCGGGGTGGGGGTCGGGGGCGGCGGTGCCGATGCAGCGGGAGTGACGCCCCGCTGACGGCGCGGACGGGGCCGGTGTCCGCCGGCGCCGGCGTTGGCCCGGCCCGGCCACGGGGGATCCGTGACGCCGCAGGTGTCTACGACGCCCCCTCGCGCGCGTGCAGCGCCGCGGCGACCACCGTGCGGGACTGGTGCTCGACCTGGTGCTCCAACGGCACCCAGCGGGCGCGGAAACGTTCCGCGAAAGCGTCGCTCCAGGTCGCCACGAGCTCCTCCAACTGCTCGGCCGCCCGGTCGTCGGTCCCGCGCAGCACCCGCCGCAGCATCGCCGCCGCCCGCAGCGGCACGCGGCGCGCGAACGCGTCCACACTGCCGACGTACGCCCGGGTGCGGTCGGCGGGCGGCGTGCGCACCAGGTCGTCGGCCAGCCCCGGCACCAGCTCCAGCCCCCACCGTGCGGCCCGCAGCAACGGCCCGTCCAGGTCCGCGAGCCGGGGCAGCGCGCCGTCGAGCACCCGCGTCACCTCCAGCGCGTCCCGTTGCAGCCGGCGCGCGAGCCGCCCGATCGCCGCCGCCGGAGCCGGATGCGGAGCCGGGTCGTCCACCAGGTCGCTCGCCCACATCGGCACCTCGACCACCGCGGTCAGACCGCCGTACCGGTGGGCGTGGTACCAGGTGCTGTGCCGCGCGTCGTCCGGCAGGCTCGGATACGCGGGCCCTGCCTCCGGCGCGGGCATGACGTGCACTCCCGGTCCGGAGGCGGGCCAGCCCGCGGCGTCCGAGGCGCCGGTCTCCACCGGGATGTGCAGCTCGGCCGCGGACTTGGCGAACGGCTCGGCCAGCCCGGGCACGTCCTTCGTCAACTGCACCCAGCTGCCGCCCAGGTCCGTGCCGTGCAGGGTCACCTGGAGGTAGGGGCGCAGCTCGTCGATGACGCCGGTCAGGGCCCGGGTCTCGGGCGGCAGCCGGTCGGGCGGCAGCACGGACGGCGCCCATTCCGGCTGCTCCGGGCCCGCGGGGCGGAAGAAGCCGAGGTGGTAGTCGAACAGGCTGCGCGGCGCCGGCGTCACGTGCAGGCTCGCCCCGTCGGGGTCCGCGCACAGCAGGAAGTGCCAGGAGATGCCGTCGCGCAACTCCCGCTCCTCCAGCACCCGTCGGGCGAGCGCGAGCAGCGTGCAGGAGCCGGTCGGCTCGTTGGCGTGGGCGCCGGCGACCACCAGCACGGCGCGGCGGGCGCGGCCCACCGACAGCAGGTGCAAAGGTCTGCCCGCGCGCGAGACACCCACCTGCCGCAGGGTGCACACCCCGCGCCGGTGAGCGGTCAAGGCCCGGGCGGCAGAGACCTGTTCGGCCACCGTCGGGTAGCGCAGCTCCGGCAGGACACTCACCCCCGTCACATCCGCCCGAACATCCGCCCGAGTTCGCAATCGCAGTACCCCACGGCCATGGTGCGGTGTCAAGGGCGCTGCGGGAGAGGCTCCGGGGGCGCCCGGAAGCATCGCCGGCCGGTGCGCCGTCACTGCTGGTGCAGCCCGCGTCCGGCCAGGGTCAGGAACGCCTCGCCGACCGCCTCCGACAGGGTCGGGTGCGGGTGGACGTGCCGGGCCACGTCGGACGGCTCCGCGTCCCAGCCGACGATCAGCTGGCTCTCGGCGATCATCTCCGACACGTGCGGGCCCACCAGGTGCACGCCCAGCACGCGTCCGCCGCCGGCTTCGGCGACGACTTTCACCATGCCGCCCTGCCCGTGCACCATGCCCTTCGCCACGGCGGTCAGCGGCATGCTGTTGGCCTCCACCTCGTGCCCACGCGCGCGTGCCTCGGCCTCGCTCAGACCGACGGCGGCGGTCTGCGGCGACGAGTACGTGACCCGGGGAACGGCCGCGTAGTCCACGGGCGCGCACGGCACGCCCGCCAGCGTCTCGGCCACCAACAGCCCTTCCGCGAACGAGGCGTGGGCCAGTCCGAGCGACGGCGGCGGCAGCAGGTCGCCCACGACGTGGACACCGGGCACGGCCGTCTCCAGCCGGTCCCAGTCGGCCGGTACCACGAAACCGCGCTCGTCCGTGGTGAGGCCCGCGGCGGCCACGTCCAGGCCGTCGGTGACCGGGGCCCGTCCGACCGCCACCAGCAGCCGTTCGGCCTCGACCGTGAGGGTCTCGCCCCGGGCGGTACGCACGCGTGCCCGTACCCCGTCGTCGAGGACCTCGGCGTCCAGGAGCCGGGCGCCGGCCCTTACGTCGATGCCGCGCTTCTTCAGACCGCGGGTCAGATGCCGGCTCACCTCGGCGTCCTCCAGCGGCACGATCCGGTCGGCGGCCTCCACCAGGGTGACGTCGGCGCCCAGGGAGCGGTGGAAGGAGGCGTACTCCACGCCGATCGCACCGCCTCCGAGCACCAGCACGGACGCCGGGAGCCCGGGAGCGAAGAGGGCGTCGTCGCTCGTCACCACGCGTCGTCCGTCCGGTGCGAGCCCCGGGAGCGTGCGCGGCCGCGAGCCGGTCGCGAGCACGAGCCCACGGCGCGCTGAGAGGTCGTACACGCCGGGTTCGCCGTGCCCGCCGGGTTCGCCCTGCACGCCCTCCACCCGCACGGAGCGCGGCCCCGTCAGCCGCGCGCTGCCCCTCACCACCCGCACGCCCGCGTGGGCGAGATGCGCCTCCACGCCCCTGTGGTTGCGGGCCACGATGTCGTCACGCGTGGCCACCAGGGCCGGCCAGTCGACGGTGTCCAGCGTCGCCTTCACGCCCCAGCGCTCGCGTGCCTCGGCGATGCCGTCGACGAGTTCGGCCGCGTGCAGCATCGCCTTGCTCGGGATGCAGCCGCGGTGCAGACAGGTCCCGCCGACCTTGTCCCGCTCGACGAGCACGACGTCCAGACCGAGGGCCGCGGCGCGCAGAGCGGTGCTGTAGCCGCCCGTGCCGCCGCCGATGACGATGACGTCCGGTGTGTTCATGCCCTCAGCCTCCGCCCGGCCCTTGCCATGAGTCCAAGGCAATATTCTTGTGGAATCGATGCAGGGTGTTTATGGGAGGGGCCGTCCATGAGCCTGCGGCAGATGGAGTACTTCCTGACGGTCGTCGAGGAGGCGTCCTTCACCCGCGCGGCCGAGCTCCTGCACGTCTCGCAGCCCGCGCTCTCCCACCAGATCAAGGCCCTGGAACGGTCGGTCGGCGGCGCGCTGCTGGAGCGCATGCCGCGCGGCGTGCGCCTGACCCCGATGGGACGCGCCTTCCGGCCGCACGCCGAACTCGCCGTGCGCAGCGCCGCGCAGGCCCGCCGCGCGGCCCGCGCCGCAGCCGGTGCCGAGGGCGGTGAACTGCACGTCGCCGCCGTCCACTCCGTCGCGGTCGGTGTCCTCCCGGACGTCTTCGCCCGCTGGCGCGCCGCCCATCCGCGCGTACTGCTGCACCTCCACGAGTACGCCTCCTCGCCGGTTTTGGAGGAACAGGTCGAGCGAGGCGCGGCCGACCTCGCCGTCGGCCCCGCACCCGCCGACTGGCCGGGGACCGTCGTGCCGGTCGGCGAGGAGGACATCATCCTCGTGGTGCCCTTCGACGACCGTTTCGCCGGCCGTACGACGGTGACGCTGCCCGAACTCGCCGACCGCCCCTGGGTGCGCTGCGCCATGGAACCCGTCGTCCAGGGCGAACTTTTCCTCGACTGGGCCTGCGGCCGTGCCGGATTCACCCCGCGCACCGCCGTGTTCACCGAGCACAGCTCCACGGCGGTACGGATGGCCGCCGCCGGGGTCGGCGTCTGCGCCGTGCCCTCGCACCTCGTGCGCGACGCGGTCGGCGACGGCTGCGTCGTCCTGACTCCCGACCCAGCCTGGAAGCGCACGCTGACGGTCTTCTCCCGACTGCCACCGACCGGGGCGGCCGAGGCCTTCGTGAACCTGCTGCACTCGGCCTGGGCCCACCCGCCCGTCGCTCCCGCCGCACCGCTGCGCGCGTACGAGGACTGTCCTGAGGCCGGACCCGCGGTTGCCTGAGCAGGGCAGGGGAGGGGGCGGTGAGGGGGGGCCACGCGCTGCCACGCGCGGACCACGCGTGCGTGACGCCGCGACGCCCGGGGCCGCCCCGGCGCAACGCTACGCGCGGGCGCCCGCAGCGGTGCCCCGCGCGCGCTCCCGGTGCCGCCCTGCCACGCCTCGCAGGCCGGCGGTGCCCGAGGTGGCCCCGGCGCAACGCTACGCGCGGGGGCCGCGCTGCGGTGTCCCGCACGTGCTTCCGGAGCTGAGCCGGGTCCGGCGGCGGGTCGACCTGGCGCGGATCGACGCCGGGATGCGCGTGCCGCGCTGCCGTGCCCCGCGTGCTTGCTTGCCGTGCCTCGCATGCCGGCTCGCCGTGCCGCCCTCCCGTGCCTCGCATGCTCGCTTGCCTTGCCCCGACGCCCGCTCGCCGTGCTGCCCCTCCCGTGCCTCGCATGCTCGCTCAGCGTGCCGCGCTGCCGCGTGCGTCGCACGCCCGCTTGCCCCGCCCCGCCACGCCGCAATCAGCCCCGCCTCAGTCGCCCACCCGCTCCAGCAACGCCACCGGCACCCGCGCGAACAGTTCCTCCACGCGCGCGTGCCCCGTGAACTCCCGCCCGGGTTCCAGTACATCCGCCCAGCGCCCCGGCGGCAGCGGCAGCAGGGTGTCCTGCCAGCCGCCCGCCTCCGCGAGCCGGAGGGACAGGCGGGTGACGGCCGTCAGTGCCTCGCCGGAGCGGACGAACGCCAGGCAGTGCTGTGCCGCCGGTCCCTCGGCCGGCAGCGGCATGTACGTCGCCGTGTCGCCGAAGGCGTCGGGGCGTCGCGCCCGCAGGCCGAGAGCCGCCCGCGTCAGCGCCACCTTCGCTCCGGACGTCACGCCGCACTCCTCGGGCGGGAAGCTCACCGCCCGCCGGTTGTCGGGGTCGACCAGCGCCCGGTACTCGGCCTCCGTGCCCTGGTAGACGTCCGGCACGCCCGGCATCGTCAGCTGCACCAGGGCCGTGCCCAGCACGTTCGCCCGGATGTGCGGCTCGAGAGAGTCCCGGAACGCGGCGACCCGCTCACTCGGCGTCCCGCACGGCCCGGCCGCCACGAACCGCGCCACCGCCTCCTCGTACGGCGGCTCCTGCTCGGTCCAGCTGGTGTACAGGCCCGCCTCGCGCACGTGCTTCAGCAGCGCCCCCTGCACCCGCTCGTGGGCCCCCGGCGCCGGGCCGAGCCCGAACACCGTCTGCCAGGCTGCCCAGGCCAGTTGCGCGTCGGGGACGCCCTCACCGGTGCGTGTCACCTCGGCGAGGACGTCCGCCCAGCGGTCCGGGCACTCGGTGAGCACGTGCAGCGCCGCCCGGACGTCGGCACTGCGCTTGGTGTCGTGCGTCGAGGCCACCGTCCCGGTCACCGGCCAGTCGCGCTGCACGCGCGCGCAGTACGCGTGGAACTCCTCCGGTGACAGCGCGGGACGGCCCGGATTCCCGCCCACCTCGGTCGCCGACAGCAGCGGCACGTAGCGGTAGAACGCCGTGTCCTCCACGGACTTCGCCCGCAACGCCGACGAGGTCTGCGCGAACCGCGTCCGGAACTCCACCTGCGCGGGCCCGTCGCCGTAGCGCCCCAGCACGAGGTCCCGTACGACGTCCACCGCACCGGCCTCCTCGGGCACGGTGAAGGCGAGCCGGGCCTCGGCGGCGGCCTCCTCGGTGACCACGGACGCCGCGTCGACGGACTCGTACGGCCGGTAGACCTCCATCCGCACCAGCAGCTCCTGGAGCGCGGTGCGCAGCGCCCAGGGCGCGCGGTCGCGCAGCGCCGGTTCCGGCGAGGTCGCGCACAGCCGGGCCGCCACCCCCACCAGCCGGTCGGTCTCGGTGGCCAGCTCGTGCGTGAGGACCTTGTACGCCGCCCGCCGCACGGTCGCCTCCCACTGCCCGCCCCGGTCGGTCTGGGGGGCCGCGAACCGCCGGTACTGACCCAGGAGGTCCCCGAACCCGGCCGGGTCCGTGAAGAGCCCGTCCACGTGCCGCAGGGCGTCGTAGCCGGTGGTGCCCGCGACGGGCCAGGCGGCCGGCAGGTGCTCACCGTCGGCGAGGATCTTCTCCACGACCGTCCAGCGGCCGCCGGTCGCCTCGTGCAGCCGCCGGAGGTAGTCGTCGGGGTCGGCGAGCCCGTCGGGATGGTCGACGCGCAGCCCGTCGATCACGCCCTCGTGGACCAGCTCGAGGATCTTGTCGTGGGTGGCCTCGAACACCTCGGGGTCCTCCACCCGCACCCCGATGAGCTCCGAGATGCTGAAGAACCGTCGGTAGTTGAGCTCGGTCCGGGCCAGGCGCCACCACACCGGGCGGTACCACTGCGCGTCCAGCAGGTGCGGCAGCGGCAGGTCCTCGGTGCCCTCGCGCAGCGGGAACACATGGTCGTAGTAGCGCAGGACGTCACCGTCGACGCGCAGCTCCCCGAGCACCTCGCCCAGCGGCCCGCCGAGCACCGGCAGCAGCACCTGGCCCTCCTGGGCCTCCCAGTCGATGTCGAACCAGCGCGCGTACGGCGACTTCGGGCCCTCGCGGAGCACCTCCCACAGGGCGCGGTTGTGGCGCGGCGCCATGGCCATGTGGTTCGGGACGATGTCCACCACCAGGCCGAGCCCGTGCTCGCGCGCCGTGCGGGCCAGCGCCCGCAGTCCGTCCTCGCCGCCCAGTTCCTCTCGCACGCGCGCGTGGTCGACGACGTCGTAGCCGTGCATCGAGCCCGGCACGGCCTCCAGGACGGGGGACAGATGCAGGTGCGAGACGCCGAGCGAGGCCAGATACGGCACGACGGCCGCCGCGGCCCCGAACGGGAACTCGGGCTGCAACTGCAGCCGGTACGTGGCCGTGGGCACCACCGGGTCAGGTCGCTCAGGTGTCATGCAGACCTACGTACCCGCCCTGCCGCCGTTCGTGTCATCGCCCGCGCCAGGTGCGCCGCGCGTCGCCCGGACGAGTGGCTCTTTCCGGGCGACGCACGGGTCGGCGGTCACACGGGCCGCTGGAGCACCGTCATGCTCCGGTCGGTCAGGGTCAGCCGGTCCCCGGCCTGCACTTTCGGGCCCGTGCCCGGCGGCACGCCGTCCGCGCGGGCCGTGTCGACCACCACCTGCCACTGCTGCCCGTGGTTGACCGGAACCAGGAACTCCAGCGGCTTGGGGGAGGCGTTGAACATCAGCAGGAACGAGTCGTCGGTGATGCGCTCCCCGCGCGGGCCGGGCTCCGAGATCGCGTTGCCGTTGAGGAAGACCGTCAGCGCCGAGGCCCGCGCCGAGTCCCAGTCCCGCTGGGTCATCTCCCGGCCCTCGGGGGTGAACCAGGCGATGTCGGACAGGTCGTCGTGGGTGCCCTCCACGGGCCGGCCGTGGAAGAAGCGCCGGCGGCGGAAGACCGGGTGGTCCCGGCGCAGCCACACCATCGCGCGCGTGAAGGCCAGCAGCTCCCGGCTCAGGCCCCCCTCGGCGTCCTCTTCCTCCTCGGGCCACTCGACCCAGGCCACTTCGTTGTCCTGGCAGTAGGCGTTGTTGTTGCCGCGCTGGGTGCGGGCGAACTCGTCGCCGTGGCTGATCATGGGCACGCCCTGGGACAGCATCAGCGTCGCGACGAAGTTGCGCATCTGCCGGGCCCGCAGCCGCAGCACGTCCGGGTCGTCGGTCTCGCCCTCGGCCCCGCAGTTCCAGGACCGGTTGTGGCTCTCGCCGTCCCGGTTGTCCTCGCCGTTGGCCTGGTTGCGCTTGTCGTTGTACGACACGAGATCGTGCAGCGTGAAGCCGTCGTGGCAGGTCACGAAGTTGATGGAGGCCAGCGGACGCCGCCCGTCGTCCTGGTACAGGTCGGACGAGCCGGTCAGCCGCGAGGCGAACTCCGCCAGTTTGCGCGGCTCGCCCCGCCACACGTCCCGCACGGTGTCCCGGTACTTGCCGTTCCACTCGGTCCACAGCGGCGGGAAGTTCCCCACCTGGTAGCCGCCCTCGCCCACGTCCCACGGCTCGGCGATCAGCTTGACCTGCGAGACCACCGGGTCCTGCTGCACCAGGTCGAAGAACGACGACAGCCGGTCCACCTCGTGGAACTGCCGGGCGAGCGTCGCCGCCAGGTCGAAGCGGAACCCGTCGACGTGCATGTCCGTGACCCAGTACCGCAGCGAGTCCATGATCAGCTGGAGCACGTGCGGGGACCGCATGAGCAGGGAGTTCCCCGTCCCTGTCGTGTCCATGTAGTAGCGGGGGTCCTCCGTCAGCCGGTAGTAGCGCGGATTGTCGAGGCCCTTGAAAGACAGTGTCGGGCCCAGGTGGTTGCCCTCGGCCGTGTGGTTGTAGACCACGTCGAGGATCACCTCGATCCCGGCCTCGTGCAGTGCCTTCACCGCCGACTTGAACTCCAGCACCTGCTGGCCCCGGTCGCCCCAGGAGGCGTAGGCGTTGTGCGGGGCGAAGAAACCGATCGTGTTGTAGCCCCAGTAGTTGTTCAGGCCCATGTCGACCAGACGGTGATCGTTCACGAACTGGTGTACGGGCATCAGCTCCAGGGCCGTGACGCCGAGCTCGGTGAGGTGCTCGATGATCGCCGGGTGCGCGAGGGCCGCGTAGGTGCCGCGCAGCTCCTCCGGCAGGCCCGGGTGCCGCATGGTGAGGCCCTTGACGTGGGCCTCGTAGATCACCGTGTGGTGGTACTCGGTGCGCGGGCGCCGGTCGTCGCCCCAGTCGAAGTACGGATTGACCACGACCGACGTCATCGTGTGCGGCGCCGAGTCCAGGTCGTTGCGCCGGTCGGGCTCGTCGAAGTGGTAGCCGTAGACCTCCTCGCCCCAGCTGACCGAACCGCTGATCGCACGCGCGTACGGGTCGAGCAGCAGTTTCGCGGAGTTGCAGCGCAGGCCGCGCTCCGGGGCGTACGGGCCGTGCACCCGGAACCCGTACCGCTGCCCCGGCATGATGCCGGGCACGTACGCGTGCCGCACGAACGCGTCGCTCTCCCGGAGCTCGATCGCCGTCTCCGAGCCGTCGTCGTGCAGCAGACACAGCTCTACTCGGTCCGCGGCCTCCGTGAACACCGCGAAGTTCGTTCCGGCGCCGTCGTACGTGGCACCGAGTGGATACGCCTCTCCAGGCCAGACCTGCATGGATACGACTCTTTCAGGTGAGCGGCGCCGGTGGGGACGCCTTGGCCCCGAGTCTCCCCGAAAGTGAGGGAACCTCCTATGACTTATGTCCCTCTTACCGAGTGACCAGTGCATACGCGTTATGCCGAGCCAGTGGGGCAAGTGATACTCCCGGGGCTTTTGGGGGAGTAGGGGAAAGATATGACACGGGAACCCGGGCGCAGCCCGTCCGGCAGGGGGCCGGTTCGGGCCGGGCCCGGGCGCCCGGGGGCGTAGCGGAGGCGCCGGCCGAAGCGGCGAAGGACACGGGCCGCGATCCGCCGACCGGCGACGAGACGGAGCGGGGCGGGAAGATCGCCCTGAGCCGGCAGCCGTTCCAGGCAGCGAGGACGCCGACGGGGGCGCGGCCCGCAGCGTCTCGCCGTCGGCCTCGCCGAACCCGAGTCCGGCGAGGCCGGCGCCCCGGCCGCGCCCCGGAGCGCCGAATCGCCCCGCGCGGCGTCACCGCTATGAATCAGCTCACTCCGGCTGAGCCCGGACGGCAGAACGGGCACTGGCCGCCGCACGGTTGAGAACTACCCTGCCCATCCGGCTGCACCGCCGACCGCTCCCGGAGTACCCTTCCTTGATCGTTGGGTGGGGCCTGGCGTCACATTCCCGTCGTCCGTCCGAAGGACGGGCTCCGCGGCGTCTGGTGCGTGCAGCCGCAAGGCGGAGGAGGGAGTCGACGCGGAGCGTCGGCGACCGACGACGACGTCGCGGATGCGCGTGCCAGACGCCGCGGAGCAGGCGGGAATGTGACGCCAGGCCCCTCGGGAGTGCTCGGGGGAGCGGAAGGCGGTGCGCGGGTGGGCTCGGGAGGGCTGGAGCTGCCCCCTGGTGACGAGGGTCACGAGGGGAACTCCACAGACGTCCCGACCGGTGCCGTGTCCCTGGCACGGCCGATGGACGCGACGGGCTCGATCGGTCCGGAACTGGACTGGGACGCCGACGCCTGGCGCGAGGTGCGCACCCGCGCCCAGCGGGCCGGCCGGGCCTACATCTGGCTGAACCTCGTCGAGCAGCGGCTGCGCGCGGTCGTCGCCGCCGTCCTGCGGCCCGTCTACGAACCCGTCCACGGCGACGACTGGGTGGTGGCCGCCGCCGGACCCGCCGGGCAGGAGTGGGTGCAGCGCGCGGTCGCCGTGCGCGAGGTCAGCCGCCGCAAGGGCTACCTCCTCGACCCGGCCGACGACAACGTCCTGTCCTTCCTCACCCTGCCCCAGCTGCGCGAGCTGATGGTGCAGCACTGGCCCTGCTTCGAGCCCTATTTCGACGACCGCCGGGACGTCGAGCTCGCCCTGGACGAGCTGGAGGTCACCCGGAACGTCGTCTCCCGCAACCGGGCCCTGTCCGAGGCCGTCCTGAACCAGGCCGAGCGCGCCTCCGCCCGGCTGCTGGAAATACTAGGCGCGGGCGGTGACGTGCCCTCCGCGCGCCGGCTGCCCATCGACGCGGTCGAGGACCTGGTCGGCGACCGGTACGCCGACGTGGTCGCCGTCCACCCGGACCGGGTGCGGCTGATGCGCCAGTTCCCCGCCGAGGACATCTTCGGCGGCGCCCGCCGCCTCGACGCCATCGGCATCGGCCTCAACCTGCTCGTGCAGAACTTCTCCGGCCGCCGCCTGGTCCGGCTGGCCGAGTCCGGCTGCCGGGTCCGGCTGCTGTTCCTGAACCCGGCCTCCAGCGCGGTCAAGCGGCGCGAGCGCGAACTGGGCATCAAGCGCGGCGAGCTCAGCCGGGCCGTCGAGATGAACATCCTGCACATGCGCCGGGTACGGGCCCGGCTGCGCGACCCCGGGGCCTTCGAGATCCAGGTCTTCGACGAGACGCCCCGCTTCACGGCGTACCTGGTCGACGGCGACGGTGCGGACGGCATCGCGGTCGTGCAGAACTATCTGCGCCGGACCCGTGGCATGGAGGCGCCGGTGTTCGTGCTGCGCAACAGCGGCAAGGTGGTCAAGTCGGGCGAGATCGATGAAAGCGGCCTCTTCCCCACCTATCGCGAGGAGTTCGAGGTGATGTGGGCGGATTCGCGGCCGGTGTCGTGAACTGTGCCCCGCCGTGCGGTGGTTGCGGTGGTTGCGTTGGTCTGGTTGGGGTTTGCCCGGCTGCCGCAGGCGGCTAAGCGGAATGCGGTCCTCTGATTGTCAGTGGTGCATGGGAAGGTGAAGACCACTGGGGGAACGCACCATAGAAGGGGGGCTGCCCATGGGCTGGCACCGGGAGCTGCTGATCGGCTTCGAGCTGGAGACGACGGGCACGGATCCGCGCGAGGCGCGCATCGTCACGGGAGCCGTGATCGAGGTCAGGGGCGGGGAGCCGATGGGGCGCCGGGAGTGGCTGGCCGACCCGGGGGTGCCGATCCCCGAGGACCCGGTGGCGGTGCACGGCATCAGCGGCGAGCGGGCGGCAGCCGAGGGCAGACCGGCCGACCAGGTGGCGGATGCCCTCGTCCTCACCTCCTACTGGAAGACGGGCGTGCCGGCCGTCGCCTACAACGCAGCCCTTTATCCCCGCACTTCGAGTGCGTCTCAGGTGTCTCAGGGTGCTCTGGTGGGTGGGGCTCTGTGATGAGCTGGACGAGTCAGCCGCTGGTGGCCTTCGACCTGGAGACCACAGGAACGGACATCGAGAGCGACCGGATCGTCACTGCGGCGGTCGTGGCTGTGGATCCGGACGGGCGGCTTCCGAAGCCCCGGACATGGCTGCTCGATCCCGGGGTGGCGATACCTCAGCAGGCTTCGGCCATCCACGGCATCTCCACCGACCACGCCCGCGAGCACGGGATGCAGGCGGCGCCAGCGATCGAAGAGATCACCTCGGCCGTTGCCGAGGCGCTGAACTCGAGGACTCCACTGGTCGTGATGAACGCGCGGTACGACCTCTCGCTCCTGGACCGTGAGTGCCGACGGCATGGGATAAAGCCACTGGGTGATCGGTTGCACGGAAAGGCATCGCCGGTCATCGACCCCTTGGTCCTGGACAAGCACGTGGACCGGTACAGGAAGGGGTCACGGAATCTTCAGGCCCTCTGTGCGCATTACGGTGTGGCGCTCGATGACGCGCACAACGCGGTCGCGGACGCGGTGGCCGCGGCATGTGCGGCGCGATCCATGGGCGTCAAGCACGAGGCCATAGGAGCGTTGGCCCCGGCAGATCTCCACGACCTTCAGGTACGGGCGGCGGCAGAGCAGGCCGCATCGCTGCAGAAGTACCTTCGACGTACCTCTGACCCGAAGGCGATTGTCGAGTCGGCCTGGCCCGTTGTCCCGTACGTCGGCTGACGGCGGAAGCGGCTTGGCGCCGGCCCGCTCGATTGTTCAACCGGCGTGTTCCACTTCAGCCCCGAACGGTGACTTCCTGTGACGACGAGAGCGGCCGTGAACCCCGGCAAGCGGTGATCTGATGGAATGCCGGCAGGGTTTCTGAGGCAGGCGTGCAACGGCTCGGCCGAGCGGCTGGTGTATCGGGTGATCACGCGATTGACGAGGGGTGTCCAGGGTGGAGCAGTTGTTGAGCATCGCGGTGGCACAGCCGAGGTGCGTGGCTCACGACGTGACGGCCAACGCGGTGGCCCACGCGGAGGCGGTTCGGGCAGCGAATGCGCGCGTGGTGGTGTTCCCCGAGATGTCGCTGACGGGATACGAGCTGGATGCGCCGCCGGTCGCCCCAGACGATGAACGGCTGGCTCCGATCCTGTCTGCGTGCGCCGAGACCGGGACGCTTGCCCTGGTCGGCGCGCCTGTGCCGGGTCCGCGTATCGGCATCCTGGCTGTTGACGGCGAGGGCGCGCGGGTGGCTTATGGGAAGGTGTACCTGCACGGCAGTGAGGCAGTCCACTTCGTGCCCGGTGAGCCCGCCGTGATCGAAGTGGACGGGTGGCGGCTGGGGCTCGCCGTCTGCCGCGACACGGGCATCCCCGAGCATGCCACGAGGACGGCCGCACTGGGCATCGATGGGTATGTGGCTGGGGTTGTCCACGCCGATCACGAGGCTGAGGTCCACGGTGAGCGTGCCCGCCGGGTCGCCGCCGACCACGGTCTGTGGGTCGTCACGGCGGCCTTCGCGGGTCCGACCGGTGGCGGCTTCGACCGCACGTCCGGCCGTTCGGGGATCTGGTCCGCGAACGGGGAGCTGATCGCCGAGGCGAGCACCGCCCCCGATGAGATTGCGCGGGGGATCTTCACGAAGGAAGTCCGAGCCAGAGCGACTGCTTGAGTCATGTCAGGCGCTCACTGAGATTTTTCAACGGTGGCCCTCGATGCGGGTGACGCGATTGCGCTGGTCGGTCGCCTGAGCGAGACGCTGATTCTCCAGGGTGAGAAACTGCACATGCTGGGCGAGGACGTTGATCGATTTGCCGGAGCGTCACGGAAGAAGACGCCGTGTCCTCCTGCTCGGCGGCGAGCTTTCGGAAGTCGGCCACAGCCTGGGGGCGTCGGTAGGCGCTCGCCCTGTCGACACCGGCTTCAACGGCCAGGGAGGCGACGGTGAGGGAGCCGTCGCTACGAATAGGTTCTCTGCGAAGGAGGCGTTCGGAGGCTGCACGGAGGGCTTCTTCGATGGGCTCAGTCCTTGGCATGGTCGACGCCTTCGATCACCTTGTTGATGTCGTTCAGGCTGCCGCAGAGCTGTGCGCTGGAGGTCGGAGAGCCCGACGAAGGCGAGGGCTCGCTCGGTGTCCCCGCGCGCGCATGGATAACGCCTTCGACCTCACCCTGCTCTCCGCCGAGCTGCGCCGCTATCGACTGCCGTCCCTGCGCGACCGCCTGGGCGGCGTGGACCCGGCGCCGGTCATCGACCCGTACACCATCGACCGCAGGGTCGACCGCTACCGCCGTGGCAAGCGCAACCTCGAAGCGGTCTGCGCCGAGTACGGCGTGGTCCTCGACTCCGCCCACGACGCCATGGCCGACGCGCTCGCAGCGGCCCGCCTGGCCGGCGCGATAGCCACCCGCCACCCCAAGATCGCGTCCCTCGGCCCGGCGGACCTCCACCGCCGCCAGATCGAGTGGTACGCGCAGTGGGCGGCGGTTTTCCAGAGCTTCCTGCACGGCAAGGGGGCGACGCGACGGCCTTGGTGGACGGGGCGTGGCCGTTGCGGGAGTTGGCGGACGCCTAAGGGGGTGTCCGCCCGCCAGAAGGCCCGGCGCTGCCTCCGTCACACCGGTGCGGGCGCCGCGATGCGTTCGATGCGGGGCTTGGCCAGCCGCTCGTAGTCGGCGCCCGAGATGAGCAGCGAGCGGTCGAGCCGGGCCGCGTTGAAGTACAGCTTCGGCCGGGCCACGACGTCCGGGTCGGCGACCAGTTCCAGGTCGGGATCGAAGCTGAACGGCAGGACTGTGCCGGGGACGGCGCGGGCCAGCCGCTCGGCGGTCTCGGGATCGCTGAAGCCCACGTAGCGGGCCGCGAACAACGCCTTGACGGCGTCCAGATCCACCCGCCGGTCACCGGGGACGACCGCAAGGACGTGGCATGTGGTGCGGCGGTCCACCTTGACCCGCAGCACGATGCACTTCGCGGCCTCGCAGGCCGGATGCCCGCGCAACGCGCACACGGCTTCGGTGGCGCCTTCGGGCTCGTGGTCGATGAGGCGGTAGTCGACGGAGGCGGAGTCGAGCAGGGAGATCAGATGGTCGTAGGTGTCGTGCCGGCTGGAGTCGTCGTGGGTGCGGTCGGGCATGCGGAGTCCTTGTCGGGGGAGTGGGACGGGGCAGGCAGGGGTCCGGGGGTGTCGCGGTGCGCCCGTTCCACCGCCTGCCCCCAGTACGTGCCGGCCACCATCAGGGCCGCCCCGAGGCCGGTGAGGGGCGTGAGGTGTTCGCCGCCGAGGGCGATGCCCACCGCGACGGCCCAGACCGGCTCGGTGCCCAGCAGCAGGCTGGCCCGGCTGGCGGAGGTGCGCTGCACGGCCCAGGTCTGGGCCAGGAAGGCGAACACACTGCAGAACAGGGCCAGATAGACCAGCTGGGCCCAGGTCGCCGGGTCCGTGCGGACCAGCGCCGGCAGGCTCGGGGCGGCGACCGGCAGGAACAGGGCCGTGCCGACGAGGGTCTGCACCGTCGTCAGCTGCAGGGGACGGATCGCCCGCCCGGTCGTGAAGCGGCCGACCAGCGCGACATGCACGGCCCGGATCAGCGCGGCGCAGAGCATCAGCAGGTCGCCGAGGCGTGGCGCGTGGAAGCCGTTGCCGGACATCAGCAGCCCGACGGCCAGGACGCACACGCCGGTCGCGGCGAAGAAGGAAAGAGGCAGCGCGCCGCGGCGGGCGCCGCGGTCGAGGAGCGGAGTGAGGACGATGGTCAGACTGATGATGAGCCCGGCGTTGGCGGCGCTGGTGTGAGCGACGCCGTACGTCTCCACGACCAGGACCGCGGCCTGGGTCAGCCCCAGGGGCACACCGGCCCGCAGCTCGTCACGCGTCCACCGGCGCGACCCGCGCCGTCGCGCGGCGACGACGCCGAGACAGGCGAGCGCGGAGAGGGCGTAGCGGGCGAACAGCACCAGCAGGACGGGGAGCGCGGCAGTGGCCGTCTGGGCGGACAGATAACTGGAACCCCAGACGAGCGCGACAACGAGGAGTACCGCATCGGTACGGCGGACGTCGGACACCCGCCCACGGTGCACCGAAGGCATCCATGAAGCCCAGGACCAATCTCTAAAACGATCATTTAGCAGCCCTACATCGTCCCTACACTGAGACGATGGACGAACGTCAGCTGCGGATCCTGCGGGAGCTCGGCGAACTGGGCAGCGTCACGGCGGTCGCCGAGGCGCTGCTGGTGACGCCGTCGGCGATCTCCCAGCAGCTACGGCTGCTGCAGCGCGCGATCCCCGTGCCGCTCACCGAGCGCCAGGGGCGACGGCTGGTGCTCACCGACGCCGGGCAGGCGCTGGCGGGCGCGGCCGCGGAGGTGGAGACGGCGCTGGCACGCGCACGGCACACCGTCGAGGAGTTCGTCGGACGGCCTGACGGCGAGGTGTCGGTGGCGGCGTTCCACAGCGCGGGCGCCGCGTTCTTCCCGCCGCTGCTGCGCGCGCTGGCCGGTCCGGGCAAACCGGCGCCGAGGCTGGCCGACGAGGACGTACCGCAGGAGGACTTCCCCCGGCTCACCCGGGAGTACGACATCGTCCTGGCCCACCGTCTGGACCACGCCCCGCCCTGGCCGGACACGGTGACCACGACGACACTGCTGCGCGAGCCGCTGGACGTGGCCATGCCCGCCGACCACCCCCTGGCCGCCAAGCGCCGCGTCACCCCGCGCGACGTGGCCGACGAGCCGTGGATCACCGTGCACGAGGGGTTCCCGGTCCTGGCGACGATCGAGGCCATCGCCGCCGCGGCGGGCCGCAGGCTCCATCTCGCCCATCGCATCAACGAGTTCTCGGTTGTCGCCGAGGCCGTGGCCGCCGGGGGCGGCATCGCCCTGATGCCGCGCTGGACCACGCGCCCGCATCCGGCGCTCGTGCTCCGGCCGCTCAGCGGAGCGCAGGCGCGACGCCACATCGACGCCCTGTACCGCCCCGAGCGCACGGCCCGCACAGCGGTCCGCACGGTCCTCGCGGAACTACGCCGAGCCGCCCAGAGCATCCAGGACAGAGAGCCGTAGCGCTCAAAACGGATACCACCGCACCGCCTCGTCCCCCTCCCGGAGCGATCCCACCCGCCGCTCGAACTCGGCCAAGGCTTTCGGATTACTCGGCGCATGCTGAGCCACCCACGCACAACTGGCCGTCTCCCGGGCGCCCCGCAATACCGAACACCCCTCCCACTCCCGCACGTCCCACCCATACGCCTCGGTGAAGGAGTCGTACGCCTCGTCGGGGAGCCCGTAGCGGTCGTGGGAAAGGGCCATGACCACCAGGTCATGCTCGCGCAGGTCCGCGCAGACCGTCTCCAGGTCGACCAGTACCGGCCCCTGCGGCCCCACATGCACATTGCGCGGCAGCGCGTCCCCATGGATCGGCCCCGGCGGCAGATGCGGTGTCAGATCCGCTGCCTCCGCAGCGAAACCGTCACGCCGCTCCCGCAGATATGCCGCGTCCGCGGGATCGATCGCGTCTCCCGCCAGCCGCAGCCAGCGTTCCACACCGCCCAGCAGATCACGGGGCGGCAGCGCGAAGGAGGGCGCGGGCAGGGCGTGCACGACCCGTAGCAGTTCGGCCAAATCCCGCGGCTCGGCGGGCCGTACGGCCTCGGGCAGCCGGTGCCACACCGTCACCGGGTGCCCGTCGACCAGCAGCGGCTTGGGCTCGGCCGCCCGTACCGCCGGTACACCCGCCTCGGCGAGCCACAGCGCGATGTCCAGTTCGCGTCGCGCCCGGTCGAGGAGCTCGGCGTCGCGGCCCACCTTGACGACCAGGTCACCGGCGGCGAACACCGCGTTCTCGCCCAGCGCGAGCAGCCGTGCCTCCCGGGCCGCGCCGGGCAGTACTCCCGCCGCGGCCAGTACGTCCCGAGCCCGTGCCTCGTCCATCGTCCGCCTCCGTCGTCCACGTCGTCCGCCGTCGTCCACGTCTTCCACCGTCGGGTTCCGGCCATCCGCCGGTCAGTGTCGCATCGGCACAGGTCGGGCGGCGTGCGCGGTGCCTTGACGAGGCAGACCGCCTTCACGAGCATGACGTGGCCGGCCGAGCCGTCAAAGGGGCTGATTCCGTGACATTGGTGACCGAGGCTTCGCCACCGAGGAGACCGGCAGGCCGGGAGCCCGGCAGGGCCCGGCCCCGGCGGGTCGTCGACCACGGCGCCTGGTTCCTGGTGCTGCCCGCCCTGCTCCCCATCCTCGTCCTCAGCGTCGGGCCGCTGCTGTACGGGGTCCTGCTGGCCTTCACCGACGCCCAGTCGGGCCGCACCGAGCCCACCGAGTGGATCGGCGCCCTCAACTTCCGGGACCTGCTGCACGACACGCTGTTCTGGGAGTCGTTCCGGATCGGGCTGATGTGGGCGGTCGGGGTGACCGTGCCGCAGTTCCTGCTCGCGCTGGGCCTCGCCCTGCTGCTCAACCAGGACCTGCGGCTGCGCTGGCTGGCCCGCGCCCTGGCGATCGTTCCGTGGGCCATGCCCGAGGTCGTCGTCGGCATCATGTGGCGGCTCGTCTACAACCCGGACGCGGGCATCCTCAACGAGACCCTGCGCGACGTCGGCCTGGGCGGCGGCCGCGACTGGCTGAGCGGGCTGGCCACCGCGCTGCCCGCCGTGATCGTCGTCGGCGTCTGGGCGGGCATGCCCCAGACGACGGTCGCGCTGCTCGCCGGACTCCAGAACACCCCGCGCGAACTGCACGAGGCGGCGGCGGTCGACGGCGCGAGCGCCTGGCGCCGCTTCCGCACGGTCACCTGGCCCGCCCTCAGGCCCATCGCCCTCGCCATCACCGCACTCAACCTGATCTGGAACTTCAACTCCTTCGCCCTGGTCTACGTCCTCACCAGCGGCGGCCCGGGCGGCCGGACCCGCCTGTCCATGCTCTTCGCCTACGAAGAGGCCTTCCGCTACGGGCAGTTCGGCTATGCGGCGGCGATGGGCTGCGTGATGGTGGCCGTGATCTCGATCGTCCTGGCCGTCTTCCTCGCCGGCCGCCTCAGGGGAGGTGACGACGCGTGAGGACCAGCCGCCCGGCCCGCGTCGGCCAGTACACCGCGCTGCTCGCGTATCTCGTCTTCCTCGCCTTCCCGTTCCTCTGGCTGGTCTCCACCGCGTTCAAGCCGCCGCGCGAGCTGGGCAGCCTGCACCCGACCTGGATCCCCGAGGACCCCACCCTCGCCAACTTCCGGCAGGCCTTCGACGAACAGCCGCTGCTGCACGCCGCCCTCAACTCCCTGCTCGCCGCGCTCGCAGCGGCGGTCGTCGCCGTGCTGATCGCGACACCGATGGCCTACGTCGTCGCCCGGCGCCGCACCCGGCTCGCCAAGGCGGTGACGGGCTGGGTGGTGGTCAGCCAGGCGTTCCCGTTCGTGCTGCTGATCATCCCGCTGTTCCTGGTGCTGAAGAACCTCCAGATGATCAACTCCGTGCCGGGTCTGGTGCTGGTGTACGTGGTGTGGGCGCTGCCGTTCGCGCTGTGGATGCTCGCCGGGTACGTGCGGGCCGTACCGCCCGAGTTGGAGGAGGCCGCCGCGGTCGACGGGGCGGGCCGGGTGCGGACGCTGGTGTCGGTGACGGCGCCGCTGCTCGCGCCGGGCATCGTGGCGACCGGGCTGTTCGCGTTCATCACCGCGTGGAACGAGTTCTTCTTCGCGCTCGTGCTGCTCAAGACGCCGGAGAAACAGACCCTTCCGGTGGTGCTCACCCACTTCATCGGCGCCGAGGGCGTCGCCGACCTCGGCCCGCTCGCGGCGGCCGCGTTCCTCGCGACGCTGCCCTCGCTGGTCGTCTTCGCGATCATCCAGCGGCGGATCACGGGCGGCATGCTCACCGGGGCGGTGAAGAGCTGATGCGCGCACGCCTGCTGGCCCTCGTCCTCCTGCTGCTCCTCGCCGGCTGCTCCTCCGGCGACACCCGCGACGACGGCCGGATCACCCTGCGTTTCCAGTCCCTGGCCTGGCAGGAGGAGTCGGTCGAGGCCAACAAGGAACTGGTGAAGGAGTGGAACGCCACGCATCCGGACGTCCGGGTCGAGTACGTCCAGGGCAGCTGGGACAGCGTCCACGACCAGCTCCTCACCGCCTTCGAGGGCGGTGAGGCACCCGACATCATCCACGACGCCTCGGACGACCTCGCCGACTTCGCCTACGGCGGCTACCTCGCCGACCTCACCGATCTGCTGCCCGCCCGGCTGAAGTCGGACATCCCGCAGCGCAGTTGGCAGACGACCACCTTCGGGGACGGCATCTACGGCGTGCCGTTCCTCCAGGAGCCGCGTGTGCTGATCGCCAACGCGAAGTGGCTCAAGCGCTCGGGAGTACGGATCCCGACCCCGGAGAAGCCGTGGAGCTGGGCCGAGTTCCGCCGCATCACCGAACAGCTCAGCGGCCGGGGGAAGTACGGCATCGCCTGGCCCCTGAAGGAACCGGTCTCCGCCACGCTCAACCTCTCCCTGTCGACGGGCGGACAGCTCTTCCACCGCGGGCCCGACGGCAAGGTGACGGTCCGGTTCGAGGCGGCCGACCAGGTGGTGCCGCGCACCATCCACGCCCAGGCCGGCACCGACCGCAGCGCCTCGCCCACGACCCTGGGCAGCGGCGGCTCCGACACCCTGCCCGGCTTCTTCGGCGGCAGATACGCGATGGTTCCGCTCGGCTTCTCCTACCGCCAGCAGATCGTGCAGCAGGCCCCGAAGGGCTTCGCATGGCAGGTGCTGCCCGCCCCGGCCGGCGCCGGAGGACTCACCCAGGGCGTCAGCCCGCAGACCCTCTCCGTCGCCGAGGACTCCCCGCACAAGAAGGAGGCAGCCGCCTTCATCGACTTCCTGCTGAGGCCAAAGAACATGGTCCGCCTCGCCCTCGGCGACTGGATGCTGCCGACCGGCACCCGGGCGCTGAACGACCCGGCCCTGCGCACACCCGAGCACGGCTGGGCCACGGGCACGGCGCTCGCCGCCCACCTGCGCCCGGCGCCCGCACAGACCGTACGGGGCTACCCCGAGTGGAAGGACAAGGTGGCGACCCCGGCCCTCCAGGAGTACTACAGCGGGGCGATCGGCATCCGCGAGCTGCGCCAACGCCTGGAGGAGGACGGCAACCTGGTGCTGGCGCGCTACCAGCGCTGAGCCCCGGCGAAATTCCGTTGTGCGTCGTCACCGGCAGCGCCTAGCGTGCTGCCCGTGGGAATCAACGCGATCTGCATCTCCGGTCACGGCCGGGGCTGCGCACACGCCGCACGCGTGCGCCGCGGCCCCGGAGCCCTGACCGGCCCGGGGAGCCACGCCCGCTGAGCCTCTGAGCGCCTCTGAGCCTCTGAGTCTTCGAGCCCGGCGTCTCACCTCTCCCGTCTCTCCCTGTCTTCCGGTCGGGGCCTTCGGCTGCCCTCACACCCCTCACGGAAGACAAGGACCGCAGGCCATGGCCCGCCCCACCGCCGCCTCCCGCGCGCTCTCGCAGAACTTCCTCGCCGACCGCGCCACCGCCGAACGCTTCGCCCGGCTCGCCGCCCCGCAGGCCCGGCCGATCCCGCTGCTGCTCGAAGTCGGCGCGGGCAAAGGCGCGTTGACCGCCCCGCTGGCGCGACGCTGCCGGGAGCTGCACGCGTACGAGATCGACCCGAGGCTCGTACCCGCCCTGCGCAGCCGCTTCTCCGGCACCCCGCACGTGCGTGTCGTCGGCGGGGACTTCCTGGCCGCACACCCGCCGCGCACACCCTTCTCCGTCGCCGGGAACGTGCCGTTCTCCCGTACCGCGGCCGTCGTCGACTGGTGCCTGCGCGCTCCCGCCCTCAACGACGCCACGCTGCTCACCCAGCTCGAGTACGCCCGCAAACGCACCGGCGACTACGGCAGCTGGACGCTGCTGACGGTCCGGACCTGGCCCCGCTACGAGTGGCGGCTGCTGGGCCGCGTCGGCAGGCGCAGCTTCCGTCCCGT
This sequence comes from Streptomyces sp. NPDC050164, assembly GCF_044459945.1. Classification (NCBI taxonomy): domain Bacteria; kingdom Bacillati; phylum Actinomycetota; class Actinomycetes; order Kitasatosporales; family Streptomycetaceae; genus Streptomyces; species Streptomyces sp. NPDC050164. The sequence goes on along the minus strand of NZ_JBITJK010000034.1, from coordinate 90,131 downwards.
GCCGCGCGTGGACGCCGGGGTGCTGCGCATGGAACGGCGCGAGGCCCCGCTGCTCGACGCCGCCGGGTACCGGAGCTGGCGTCATCTGGTCGAGCTGGGCTTCTTGGGAGTCGGCGGCTCACTGCACGCGTCGCTGCGGCGGGACCACCCCAGGCGGCGGGTGGACGCCGCGTTCCGGGCTGCGCGCCTGGACCCGGGCGTGCTGGTGGGCGAGGTGGCGCCGGAGCGGTGGCTGCGCCTGCACGAGGAGCTGACTTGCTGAAAGCCAAAGGAGTTGCACGAGACGTCTCGTCTCGCATACGGTCGAGCGCATGACCAGTCGCGCTCATATCGCCATGTTCTCCATCGCCGCCCACGGCCACGTGAACCCGAGTCTGGAGGTGATCCGCGAGCTCGTGGCGCGCGGCCACCGCGTGACGTACGCGATCCCGCCGGCCCTCGCGGAGAAGGTCGCGGACACCGGTGCCGAGGTGAAGCCGTGGCACTCGACGCTGCCCTCGCCCGACGACGACCCGGAGGCCTGGGGGAGCACACTGCTGGACAACGTGGAACCGTTCCTCGACGACGCGATCCAGGCCCTCCCGCAGCTGATCGAGGCGTACGAGGGCGACGAGCCGGACCTCGTGCTGTACGACATCAGCTCGTACCCGGCCCGCGTGCTCGCGCACTGCTGGGGCGTCCCGGCGGTCTCCCTGTCGCCGAACATCGTCGCCTGGGAGGGGTACATGGAGGAGGTCTGGGAGCCGATGTGGGCGGAGCCCAGGCAGACCGAGCGCGGCCGCGCCTACTACGCCCGTTTCCAGGCCTGGCTGGAGGAGAACGGGATCGCCTGGCACCCCGACCGGTTCGCGGCCGATCCCGCCCGCTCCGTCGTCCTGATCCCCAGGGCGCTCCAGCCGAACGCGGACCGGGTCGACGAGACCGTGCACACCTTCGTCGGCGCCTGCCAGGGTGACCGCACCGCCGAGGGTGACTGGCAGCGCCCGGCAGGGGCCGAGAAGGTCGCGCTTGTCTCGCTGGGGTCCGCCTTCACCAAGCAGCCCCGCTTCTACCGCGAGTGCGTCAGGGCGTTCGGCGACCTGCCCGGCTGGCACCTGGTGCTCCAGATCGGCAAGCACGTCGATCCCGCCGAGCTCGGGGAGATCCCCGCGAACGTCGAGGTGCGCTCCTGGTTGCCGCAGCTGGCGATCCTGAAGCAGGCCGACCTGTTCGTCACGCACGCCGGCGCGGGCGGCAGCCAGGAGGGCATGGTCACGGCCACGCCGATGATCGCCGTACCGCAGGCGGTGGACCAGTTCGGCAACGCCGACATGCTCCAGGGTCTCGGCGTCGCCCGGCACCTTCCCACGGAGGAGGTGACCGCCGAGGCCCTGCGCGAGGCGGCCCTCGCCCTCGTCGGAGACCCGGAGGTCGCCCGCCGTCTGAAGGAGATCCAGGCGGAGGCGGCCCGGGAGGGCGGCACCCGGCGCGCGGCCGACCTCATCGAGGCCGAACTGCCCGCTCGCCAGGGATAGTCGGGGCGGCCGTCACCCACCGGTCCGTCACACCGCGACGGCCTGGCGGGTGAGGGTCGTGCGGGCGTGGTCGAGCGCGGCGTCCATGCGCGCCGTCTGCCCCTGGGTGAACATGAACATCGCGGCGTCGTCCGTGTAGTCCATGTAGTTCATGAACATGTCGCCGTTCGGTCCGTTGCCGCACGTCACATGGGGGAAGTCGGGTGAACCCGTGTTCGGCCCGCCCTGGTTGGGGGTGTCCGCCACGAAGTCGCTGCCGCTGCACCCCTCGTCGTCGTCGCCCCAGATGTGCCGCAGGTTCAGCCAGTGCCCGATCTCGTGCACGGCCGTACGGCCGCCGTCGAACGGCGCGGTGGCGGTGCCGGTGGTCCCGAAGCCGGTGTGCGTGACGACCACTCCGTCGGTGGAGGCGGCGCCGCCCGGGAACTGGGCGTAGCCCAGCAGCCCGCGGCGCAGCCGGCAGACCCAGAAGTTCAGGTAGACGTCCGCGGGCCAGGCGTCGTGGCCGCCGCTCAGACTGAACTTGACCAGGTCGTCCGTGTCCCAGTCCGGGGTCGAGGTCGGGGTCCGCGTGATGCCGTTGGTGGGGCGGCCCAGCGGGTCGGTTCGGGCGAGGTGGAACTGGATGCGCGCGTCGGCCACCAGGTCCTGCCAGGCCTCGGGGACCTTGCCGACGTCCGGGTTGCTCGCCCGGAAGTCCTGGTTGAGCACGTCGATCTGACTGTGGATCTGGGCGTCGCTGACGTTCTGCTCGGGGGTGTTGTGCACGACGTGCACGACGACGGGGATGTCGACGAGGCTCTGCCGGGCGGTGAACGCCTCCAAGTGCTCGTAGGCGAACGCGGCGTTCTCGATCTCGGCCCGGTTCTCGGCGTACTCGGGGTTCAGGGTGAGGAGTCTGCGGTGCACCTCCATGGCGCCGCACCAGCGGCTGTAGTCGGCGGAGGTGACGCGATGGTAGGACTGCGCATCGGACATGACTGTCCCTAGGGGGAGCTGGGGATGTGCCGCGCGCGCGGCTGCGGAAGTGCGCTTGTGACACGCGCCGTGAGGGCCGGGCGACGCCGGGCGGAGCGGTTGGTTGCCCGTGCCCTCCGAACCCATACACTGGTAATCCTAGTCACTCAGTTATAAAACCGGCAATTTGGACCGCGTTGGGTGAGTGAGGTGGCCGGGTCATGCGTGAGCCCCCATCGGGCCTGTTCCGCTCGTGGGTCCACTCCTACGAGGAGGACCACGAGGACGTGCGGGTGTACCGGCCGGAGGACCACCCGTTCCCGCCGGCACGCGGGCGCCGCGGTATGGAGTTCGTGCCCGACGGCACCTTCGTCGACCACCCGCTGGGACGCGGTGACGCTCCCGATGCCGTGCCCGGCCGCTGGCGGCTCGCGTCGGAACGTCACATCGCGCTCACGTTCGGGGGCGCTCGCCCGGACCGGGAGCTGGAGATCCTGCGCTGCGACGAGGACGTGCTGCACGTGCGGCGGCTCACCGGCTGAAAGGGCCCGTCGGTTCCCCCGGAACCGACGGGCCCCGCACACCTATCGGCCTCCTCGGCTGTGTGGATCCTGAGCAGAAGGTTGTGCCCCGCGGTGACCGGTGAGTAATTTACGGGACTCGGGTAGCCGCCCACCGGCCGTCGTGCCCACCCCCACGGGGCACGACGGCCGCCTCAGGGTGTGACGGCCGCCTTAGGGTGTGCGGATGACGACGTATGCGGCACTGTTGCGCGGAATCAACGTGGGCGGCAGCAAGAAAGTCCCGATGGCGGACCTGCGCGGCCTCCTGGCAGAGCTCGGCTACGAGGACGTACGGACGTACCTCCAGAGCGGCCAGGCCGTGTTCGCCTCCGGTCACGGCGACGAGGAGTCGCTGGCCGCCGAGATCACGCACGCCATCGAGAAGCACTTCGGTTTCGGCGTCGACGTGATCGTGCGCGACCACGCCTATCTGAAGGCGGTCGCCGACGCCTGCCCGTTCCCGGCCGCCGACCTGGAGCCCAAGCAGCTCCACGTCACCTACTTCTCCGCCCCCGTGGCCCCCGAGCGCTTCGCGGAGATCGACGAATCCGCCTACCTCCCCGAGGAGTTCCGCCTCGGCGACCGCGCCCTGTACCTGTACGCCCCGAACGGCCTGGGCCGCTCCAAGCTGGCCGAACACCTCTCGAAGCCGCGCATCAACAAGGGGATCGTCGCCACGACCCGCAACTGGAACACCGTCGTCAAGCTGGTGGAGCTGACGGATGCCTGAACACGACCCGGCCGTCGACGCCGCCATCGACGGCGAGTTGGCGCTGCTCGACCCGGATGTGCGCCGCTCGCCCGAGCGGGTCGGGGCGCTGCTGCACCCCGACTTCCACGAGTTCGGCGCCTCCGGGCGGCACTGGAGCCGGGCCGCCATCATCGCCGCCCTGGCCGAGACCACCGACGTGGAGACCCCGCCTGTCGTCACCTCCCAGGTGCACGGCACACGGCTGGCCCCCGACCTCGTCCACCTCACCTTCGACACCGAGTACGACGGCAGACGTGCGCACCGCAGTTCGCTGTGGCGGCGGACGGAGGACGGGTGGCTGCTCTACTTCCACCAGGCGACGCCGTTCAGCGAGCGGCGAGAGTGACCTCGCGGTCGCCGAGGTAGGGCGTGTACGACGTGATCTCGGCCGGGACGGTCAGCCGCGGGTCCTCGCAGGGCCGTGCCAGATCGTCCTGGGAGCCGGCCGCGTCGGCCGCCGCCAGTTCGTGCTCGGTGAGCGGCACCCGGCCGAGGAACTGCGGGCCCCAGCCGTCCCAGGGGAGCAGTTCGACGCCGTTGACGGCGGCCAGGTCGCGCACCACGTTGCCCCACACGAACCACAGCCCCCGCAGCCGGTCGACGCCGCTGAGCCCGAAGTCCATCGGGTCCGCCCGCCCCTCGCGGCAGGCCCGCCAGGCCTTCCCGGCCACGAGGAAGCGGTCCCTCGGCACGTCCACGGGGTCGAACGGCACGTCGTACCCGTGGTGGACCTGCGCGTCGGCCAGGCGCCACCGCCCCTGAGGCGTGCGGTACTCGGTCACCCAGTGGTCCTGGTGGAAACCGTCGACGAAGTACGTCGCGAAGCCGCAGCGCAGCCGCGCGGGCGCCCCCGTCGCCCGCAGCAGCGAGCACAGCAGCAGCGAGAAGTCCCGGCACGTGCCCACGAACCGCTCCTTCGGCGCCCGCCGTTCGGTGAGCGGGGAGTCACCGCGCTCCCGCAGGATCCGCAGGATCTCCGTGACGTAACGGGACTCGGCGTCGTGGTGCAGCCGCGCCTCGGGAACGCAGTAGCCGAACATCTCTCCCTCACCCCGATGGATGATCACATTCCGTACCAGCCCGGCGAGTTCCCCCGGTTCACGCGGCAGGCCGCTCGTGTCCAGGTCGCCGGGGTCGCTGTACGGCGTCTGCCTCAGGTAGTCGTCCATGCCCCGGACCTCGCCCCTGCCCCAGGGGCAAGGTCAACGACACCGGACGTTTGGCCGAATCACCCCCACACGAACCGGGGCCTTGGCACGGTAGGACCATGACGAGCACCGATGACCAGGCGACTCCATCCGGTCGTACGACGGCCGTCCAGGCCATGCGCGGCGCGGCGGCGCAGCTTGCCGAACTGCTCGGCACGGCCCCCGACTCCGTCACCGCCGTCCGCCCGACCCCCGACGGCTGGACGGCCGACGTCGAGGTCGTGGAGCTGGAGCGGGTCCCCGACACCATGACCATCATGGCGACCTACCAGGTCACCCTCGACCTGGAGGGCCGGCTCCTGGGCTACGAGCGGGTGCGCCGGTACGCCCGCGGCCAGCTCGACCGAGGGCGGTAGCACTCGAACCGCTCCTGTCGACTTCCCTCCGCGGGACCCGTTTTCGGTGTGTGCGTGAACACGCCCGCCGCCACTGCCGTACCTACGGGCGGCACGAGAACGAGTCTCGCGAGAGGAATCGCACCGTGACCGTCATGACACAGACCGGCGGGATGCAACCCGCCGCCACCTCCAGCGGGTCGGGAACCGGCGGCCTCTTCGACATCCTCGAACTGATCCTGGACCGCGGGCTCGTGATCGACGTGTTCGTCCGTGTCTCCCTGGTCGGCATCGAGATCCTGAAGATCGACATACGCATCGTCATCGCGAGCGTCGACACCTACCTCCGCTTCGCCGAGGCCTGCAACCGCCTCGACCTGGAGGCCGGCCGCAAGGCCCCCGACAAGCTCACCGACATCGTCGGCAACCTCGTCGAGAGCGGCGCCCGGGGCAAGACCAGCGGCGCGATCGGCGGCGCCATCGACGCGATCGGCGACATCTTCGACCGCGACGACAAGGACGCCAAGGAGGAAGAGCGGTGAGCGGCGTCTACGTCTACGCCGTCACCCGCTCCGACCACCCCCTGCGGCTCGACGGCCTGCGCACCGTCGGTGGAACCGACGACCCCCCGCGCGTCGTCGTCCACGGCCCGCTCGCCGCCGTGGTCAGCCCCGCACCCCCCGACCTGCGTCCCAAACGGCGCGACCTCGCCGCCCACCAGGAACTCCAGGAACGGCTCATGGCCGACGGGTCGGTCCTGCCCATGAGATTCGGACTGCTCGCCCCCGACGACACCGCCGTCAGGACGGCACTGGAGGAGCGCGGCCAGGACTACGCCCGACGGCTCGGCGAACTGCACGGCACCGCCGAGTTCAACCTCAAGGCCGCCCGCGACCAGGACGATCTGCTGCGCGAGGTGCTCGACGAGTCCGAGGAGGCCCGCCGGCTCAACCGGCGCACCCGTGACGGCACCGGCGGCTACGAGGACCGCCTCGCCCTCGGCGAACTGGTGGCCCGGCAGGTCGACGCCCGGCAGCGGCGGCAGGCCGACGAGATCGTCGGGCGGCTGTCCGGACTGGCCAGGTCCAGTGTCGTGGCGGATCCGTCCAAGGACGACTTCCTCAACGTGTCGTTCCTCGTCGAACACGCCCGCGCCGAGGAGTTCACCACGGCCGGCCGGCGCCTGGCCCAGGACTACGGCGACGCCTACGACTTCCGGCTGCGCGGCCCACTGCCCCCCTACAGCTTCGCCGCCTGACCATGGGCCTGCTCACCGGCATCCTCACCCTCCCGCTCGCGCCCCTGCGCACCACCCTCTGGGCCGCCGAGCAGCTACAGGCAGCCGCCGAGGCGCAGTACTACGACCCGGCCCCCGTCCGGCAGGCCCTCGTCGACCTCGAACGGGCCCTGCTGGAGGGACGCATCGGCGAGGAGGAGTACGACCGCCGCGAGGACGAACTGCTGGACCGACTCGACGAGATCAACGCCCGGAGACGAGCCCGACGACCATGACCCATCCGGCAGCAGGCGGACTCACCGGACCGTCCCGCCTTCCCTCCCCCTACGACCACGGGCCCGGCGCCCAGAGCGCCAACCTCGCCGACATCCTCGAACGCGTCCTCGACAAGGGCGTGGTCATCGCTGGCGACATCCGGATCAACCTGCTCGACATCGAACTGCTCACCATCAAGCTGCGCCTGCTCGTCGCCTCCGTCGACAAGGCGAAGGAGATGGGCATCGACTGGTGGGAACACGATCCCTCCCTCTCCTCCCGGGCCGCCCGCCCCGAGCGGTCCCTGGCCGACGAGAACGCACGACTGCGCGCCGAGATCGCCGCCCTCAAGGCGGCCGACAGGAGACCGGAGCCATGAGCGACCCGAACCTCGTCTACGCCTACGCCGTCCTGCGCCGCACCCCCGAGGCCGCCGCGGCGGTGGCGGCCCTGCGCGGGGTCGCCGCCGACCCGATACACCTGGTGGAACCCACGGACCCCACCTCTCAGCTGGCCTTCGCCGTCGGCCACGTCCCGGCCGCCGACTACGACGAGGTTCCCCTCGAGGCCCACCTCCACGACCTGGACTGGCTGGAGTCCACGGTCCGGTCCCATCAGGCCGTCGTCGCCGCGCTCGTCGCAGGCGGCGCCGCCGTCCTGCCCCTACGGCTGGCCACCGTCTACCCCGACGAGGACCGCGCCCGGCAGGCCCTCGACACCCGCCGCGCGTACTTCCTGTCCCTCCTGGACCGCCTCACCGGCCACGTCGAACTCGGCGTCAGGATCTACGCCACACCCGACATCACCCCACCCGAGCCGGACACCGAAGCCGGACCGGAAACACCCACCGGCCTCGGTGCCGGCCGCGCCTACCTGTCGATCCGCCGCCGCAGACAACGCAGAAACGAGGAAGCCTGGCGCACGGTCGTCCAGGCCGCCGCACACCTCACCCGGACGGCCGGCACCCTCGCCGTCGACCGCGTCGCACACACCCCGCAACGCGGCAGCCTCGCGGGCCCGGCCCCCGGCACCAACGTCGGCAACGACGCCTACCTCGTCCCCAGGGACCGCGTCGACGCCTTCCGCACGGGCGTCCTGGCAGCCGCCCGCGACACTCCCGGCCTCCACGTGGAGATCACCGGCCCCTGGGCCCCGTACTCCTTCGCCCTCCAGCCGGAACCGGCGTCGTGACCCTCACTCCGCGCGGAGCCCGGCTGTGATGGCCTCGGGCACCGACCGGTGCCGGAGATAGTCGAGCACGCCGTGCGGCCACACGGGCGCGATGCTGATCTCCGGCAACTCCTCGACCCCCGGGAAGGCACACGCCAGTTGCCCCTTGGGAACGGCCACGAAGTCCCCGACATCGGAGAGGTTCATCCACCGCCGCACGCCGGGGGGCTTGGTGCCCGTCCCGTCGCGCGGGGCGGGATCGAGGCGAGGGAAGACGGCGTGCGGGAGCGCCAGTGGCGAGCCGAGGGTGAGCAGCAGCTTCACGTCCAGTTCGTCCGTCAGTTCGTGCAGTGTCTCATAGGCGACGATGCTGCCCAGCGAGTGCGCGATGACGACATCGGGACGCTGCCGCAGCAACGCGGCCCGCACCCGCCCGCGCACGGCCGCTCGCCCGGGCCCGAAGTAGCGGGCCACCTCGGGAAAGAGCGTCCGGACCATCTTCTCGACGACCGCTGGGCGTTGCCCGGACCGTTCGGCGACCTGCCCACAGATCCACCTCAGCCACCCGGTCGCCCGCCCCTGCACGCCGTTCGGATCCACTCCCCAGGCCCGTGCCCACTGTTCGACCAGCACGAGTTCGGCCTCATCCAGCTCGTCACTCTGCCGCTCACTGCGCAGCAGGTCCGCGTAGTACGCCGTCTCCAGTTCGAGGCCCGGGACTCTGCTGCCGAGGGCCTCGAGCCAGTCCGTCCGCAGGCGCTTGCTGCCGATGTCGGGCGTGGTGTCGGCGGCTTTGTAGTTGCGGACGCCGTGGATGCCGAGCACTGAGCTCATACCTGGGGATCCTCCGAGTCAGGGCCGTTGATGGCGTAAACGGCGAGCGCGCCATTGATGCCGACGAAGACTTTGTCAGGTCCGGAGAAGCGGAATGAGTCTGCTTTTCCAGGCAGAGGGATCCGAGCGATGAGGCGCAGCGTCCGAGCATCCCAGACCTTGATGACGTAAGTTCCCTGGGATGAGGCTTCTTCCAGGACGAGCGCGAACAGGCGGCTGTCGGGAGCGAATGAGAACAACATCCTCGAAGCCCCGAAGTGGCCGAAGCTGCTCGGGGTGCCACCGAGGTGCACGGCGGTGCCGTCAGACGTGAGGGAGTCGACGTGGACGACACGCAGCACGTCCTCGCGTCTCCCGACAGCCACAAGTGTTTGAGAGTCCGGCGAGAAGAAGCACGTGCGTTCCTGGGCCCCGACGAGCAGCGGCATGCTCGCGCGCGCCTCTCCGCTTCGAGCCCAGTGCAGGGTGAGATGCCCGCTTCCGCCCTCGAAGGCCGCGATGAGCCGGCCGTCGGGTGAGGCGACCGCGGATTCCGACTCGAATCGTGTCAGCTCAACGGCTTCGGTCTTGTCTGTGAGCCCGTTCCAGATGCGCAGACGACCGTCTGAGTCACCGCTCACGAGCAAAGTGCTGTTGACGGGATGGAATGCCGCTCCGTTCATGTGCGGCCCGTCCTCGATGAGGTCGCTCAGGACCAATTGTGAGGTGGTGTCGATGACATGCAGGGAGTTCCAACGGCTGACGGCCAGGAGGGCGCTGTCCGGTGAGAAAGCGAGGCCCACTCCGAGGTCCTTCACCATGTCCACACGGCCCACCTCTCGGCGCGTGCTCACCTCCCACAGCGTGACGCCGTCTCCGTTCAGCAGGGCGAGTCCCAGACCGTCGGGGGAGAAGGCGGCGGCTCGTGCCTTGGCTCTGCTCAGCTGGGACGCCGTCCAGGAGTCTGTGTCCCAGAGCGACACTCCGTAGTCCCCGCAGACCACCAGCGTGTCCCCCGTGGTACTGAACTCCACGTCGTAGGACTGCTCCGTGTCCGTGAGGCGTGCCGTCTCGACGGGGTCGTCGCCGGTGATGTCCCAGACTGAGACCTCCAGTTCTTCGCTGGCCACCGCGAGTAGCCGTCCGTCCGGTGAGAAGGCGAGAGTCCGGACGGTACCCGTGCGGCATTCCCACGGCTTGCCGCGAAAAACACGGTTGCGGACATCCCAGAACTGGATGTTGCGAGCTCCCGCGTTTCCTGCAAAGGCGAGCAGACGGCCGTCCGGAGAGAATGCGACGTGAGTGATCCAGTGACCGACGGAGCGGCCGAACGGCGGCGTTACGTGCCGCCACGTCTCTGTCTCCAGGATCTGCACGCCCAACAGCGTTGAGGCGGCGAGGAGCTGACCGTCCGGCGAGAAGGAAACATTGCCGGTGACGCTGACGCTCCCACTGTCGATGAAACGGACACTCGAGTCCACCAACCCCCCGGTGGCCCAGAGGAAGGAGTGACCGGTTTCCTCCGGTTGGAAGGCGACCTCTCCGGCGACGCGCAGAAAAAGCCTTCGGTGCTCCTCGAGACCAAGGCGATCGGCGTCATAAGCGAAGACTGAGGCCCGGTCAGCGGCGTTGCTCAGCCGCCCGTGCGCCAGCCAGGAAGCGCTGAGCAGCCGAATGTACTCAGCGGACTGCGGTGACTGGCACAGATCGATCGCTCGATGATCCTCGCGCGGATCGAACCGGATGAGGAAATAGGGGTCGGTGAGCAGAAGCTCGGCATGCTCCGCCGACCGGGTGGTCATGACGTGCCCGAGGGCATGGTGAAGGACGTAGGGCTCGGCGGAGTACCAACGGTCTGTGGACTCATCGGCGTGATCCTCGACGAACGGCCGCAAGATCTCCGACAAGATCTTCTGATCCAGTTCGGCTTGCTGGGCATCGTCCACCGGGTCGGCGCTCAGTGGGTGGTCACCCAGATAGTCCGCCAGTCCCTGTTGGAAGATCCGGTACAGGGTCTTGCCCTCAGCGTCGATCCCGGTGCGAAGGAACGGGGAAGCCTCACGGAGGGTCTCGTCGAATTTTTGATCCGAGATCTCCTGGGCGTTGAGGGCGTTGAGACAGCGCCGCAGGGTCACTCGCGGCATGCCCGGCCCCTTGGACCGCGCCAGGATCGCGAGGACGGCCCGCAAAGCGGGGTACCGATGAGCACGAGCGGTGAGCACGGCTTCCAGGAGGTCCGGCAGGTCCGTCGAAGCACACCGTGCGTGTGCGTTTGCGTTGGCCAGGTCCTGCGGAGGGTGGTCGAGTGTGACCAGGTAGTGGACGTACAGGCCTGCGAGAAGAAACGGCCCCCATGGACCGCCCGGCTGCAGGTTGTGCACGATGCGTTCCGCTCCGAGCTTCGCCAGCGGTTCCACGAACGCGGAAGCGGGTTCGACAGCGTAGGAATCGCTGGCCAGCAGCAACCGTTCAATGTACCGGCGCACATTCCTCTCGACCTCGACCGGGTCCGCCCTGTCCAGATCGATCTGCTCACTCAGGACCCCGGACATCTCATCCAGGGCCGCGAGAGCGTTTACCACCTCGGGCCGCCCGCCCAGCACTACTCGGCAGGGGCCCTTGACGGTGTGCCCATCCGCCGGCCTCAGGAGAGTGGCCACGAGTTGCAGAACCGACTGTGGGTCGATGCTCTCGTCGACGGCGTCGAGAACGATGAGCCGGTTCTTCCCTTCCCGTTGCAGAGCCTCACGCAGGGAAGGGACCGTCCATTCGTGCGGGGTGTCCGCAGGGGACTTCTGCTCGTCGTCCGGGACGGGCGGCTCCAGTCCGGCGAGGTTCGCGACGGTTTCGATCAATTGCTGCGGGGAGCGCTGACGCGCGTGCACGGCGACGATGTCCGGTACTTCCGGTAGCGCGGCGGCAACAGGTTCCCACAGCTCGTGGAACCGTCCGCGCAGGTCCGGGTGTGCGGAACAGACGATCAGGCCCAGCAGTCCGGACTTGCCGGCACCGGCCGCACCAGTCACAGTGAGCAGGGGACAGTCCCCGGACTGCCAGGCGACGTAGCGCCCCAACTCCGCCGTACGCCCGGAGAAGAACCCGTGCCTGCCACTGGTCGGTACAAGACCGCGTCCAGAGGCACGGTCGAGGAAGTAGACCGCGTCGTCGATCTCCTCGCCTGCGGCCATGCGGGCGCCGATGTCCCTGCGCAGGTCCTCCTCGCCGGGGACGTAGCCGAGTGAACGGCGCTGCATCCTGATCTGCTCGGCGGTGAGCCCTGCGGTTTTCGGGTTGGGCAGGAACGGCCAGTCCCCGTCGCCCTGTTCCACGCTGAAACCAAGGGAGATGCGTCGCCCGGCAGCGTCCCTCTTCCCCACGCGTATGAGCTCTTGGACAAACGCCGTGAAGGTGATCGACTCGCGCTGGAGCGCGAAGTCACCGCCCCTTAGACGGTCCAGCGCCGTGGCGATCCAGCGGCTGAACCGGCCCTGCTCAGTGGGCGCACTGCTCACGGACGCCCCGAGCGTCCACACACCCCGCTCGCCACCCAGTTCGGAGATCGGCTGACGTCCCGTCGCGGCTCCTGCGGAGCAGGTGTCAACGAGGAAGACGACGTGCCGTTGACTGCCGTCCCGCTCGACTTCCTGCTGTGCCTTCTCGATCCAGCGATCCAGGTCCACATCGCGGTTGTCACGAGCGACGAAGGACAGCCGGCCACTGCGGTCGGCGCGCCCGTGCCCGATGAGGTGGATCACGAGGACATCTGCGGCGTCACGCTCGTCGATGAGCCGGCGGCGTAAAAGGGACTCGATCTCCCCTTCCGACTGGTCACGTGAGTCTTCGACTGAAGCTTCCAGCTGCTCGAAGGCCCGGGCGACCTCAGCCATCCGGGAGTCGACGAAGCCGAGCTCCTCCACGTCGGCGCCCTCGTCGAAACGTCCCACGCCGATGGACAGCACGGAGACACGGTGCGTTGCGCGAAGATCCACTGACGTCGTCAATTCTTCCCCTGTGCAACCTGCTTGACGGGTCGCCGACGCTGCTGTGCGGCGCGGTCTCCAGACGTTACCCGATCGCGGTTGTTCAGGCCGCTGTACGACTGTCACACCTGCTGCTCATGCCCCGATCGCCGCCAACGCCGGCACCCGGGCCGCCTCGTACCGCTCCAGCACGACCCGGGCCACCTCCGGCGCCGGCCCCAGTACATCCGCCAGGACGTCCGCCTCCGCCGCGCCCCGGGCGATGCGGTCCGGGAGGAAGCCGGGGGCGAGGACGTAGGGGGCGACCGCCACCCGGGAGCAGCCGAGGGCGCGGAGTTCCCGGACGGCGTCCTGCGTGCGGGGGAGAGATGCGGAGGCGAACGCAGGTCGCACGGCGCACCAACCGGTGTGCCGCCACTCCCGCGCGATTTCTGCGATCACTGCGATCGCCTCCGGGTCGGTGGACCCCGCCGAGGCCAGCACGACTCCGGTCGAGGACTTGTCGGCGGGGGACAGACCCGCCTCGTACAGGCGTCGCTCCAGGGCGGACAGCAACAGGGGCGACGGGCCCAGGACCTCCGCCTGGCGGATGCGGAGCTGCGGGGGAGCGGCCGCGAGGACCGCCGGTATGTCCGCCTTCGCATGGAACGCCCGGGTCAGGAGGAGGGGGAGGGCCACGACGTCACGGACGCCCTGGACCGCCAGGGACTCCAGCACCCCCTGCGCCGAGGGCACGTTGAAGTCCAGGAAGCCTGTCTCCACGCGCACGTCGGGGCGCAGGGAGCGGACCCGGCGTACCAGGGCGTGCACCGTCGCGGCGTGCCGCGGGTCGCGGCTGCCGTGGGCGATGACGAGGAGAACAGGTTTGTTGGTCATGGGACTTCAGCTCTTCACCAGCAGGCCGCGGTTGCGCAGCACCCACCGCTCCAGCGGGCTGAAGATGAGCAGGTCGATGGCGATGCCGACGATGAGGATGAGGAGGATCGCTTCGAAGACCATGGCCATGTCGCTGGCGTTGCGGCCGTTTTCCAGGAGCTGGCCGAGGCCGACGCCGAGGTCGGGGAAGGAGGCGATGATCTCGGCGGCCATCAGGGAGCGCCAGGAGAAGGCCCAGCCCTGCTTCAGACCGGCGACGTAGCCGGGCAGGGCGGCCGGGAGGACGATGTGCCAGGTGTGCTTCAGGCCGGTCGCGCCGAGGGTGCGGCCCGCGCGGAGGAAGAGCGGCGACACCTGGTCGACGCCCGAGACGAGGCCGTTGGCGATGGAGGGGACGGCGCCGAGCAGGATCACCGCGTACATCATCGAGTTGTTCAGGCCCAGCCAGATGACCGCCGGGGGGACCCAGGCGACCGAGGGCAGGGACTGCAGGCCGGACAGGATCGGGCCGAGGGCCGCGCGGACGAACTTCACGCGGGCCACGAGCAGCCCCAGGGGGGTGCCGATCATCAGCGCGAAGCAGAAGCCGAGCAGGCCGCGCGAGACGCTGGTCCAGATGTAGCCGAGCAGTTCGCCCTGGAGCCACGCCGTGTGGACCACGTCCCATACGGCGGACGGCGCGGGCAGCTTGGTCGGGTCGTCGACGACCTTGAACGAGACGAGGGCCTGCCAGACCGCCAGCACCAGCGCGACGGCGAGGACGGGCGGCAGGATCTTCTCGACGAAGGTCTGCCGGAACGGCGTGCGGCTCGTCTGCCTCGACTCCAGCGCGTCGAGGCCCGCCTCCAGTCCGGCGAGATCGCTGCCGTCCTTGGCGACGGTCGTCGAATCAGTGCTGGCCATGACGGCGGATCTCCCCACGCAGTTCTTCGGTGATCTCGACGGACAGCTCCGCCACGGCGGTGTCCTCGATGCGGCGCGGGTGCTCGATGTCCACGGTCCACTCGCGGGCGATGCGGCCCGGGCGGGAGGACAGCAGCACCACGCGCTGGGCGAGCCGGACGGCCTCGCGCACGTTGTGCGTGACGAACAGGACGGACAGCTGCGTCTCGCGCCAGATACGGGTCAGCTCGTCGTGCAGCACATCGCGGGTGATGGCGTCGAGTGCGGCGAACGGCTCGTCCATCAGCAGGAGCTTGCTCTCCTGCGCGAGCGCGCGGGCCATCGCCACGCGCTGGCGCATCCCGCCGGACAGTTCGTGCACCCGCTTGCGGTGGGCGCCCTTGAGCCGGACGAGTTCGAGCAGTTCCTCGGCCCGCTCCCGGCGCTCCGACTTCGGCACGCCCCTGAGCTTCAGGGCGAGTTCGATGTTCTTGCCGGCGGACAGCCACGGGAAGAGCGCGTGTTCCTGGAACATCAGCGCCGGGCGGCCGTCGGTGGTGATGTCGCCGGCCGACGGCCGGTCCAGGCCGGCCACGAGGTTGAGCAGGGTGGACTTGCCGCAACCCGAGGCCCCCAGGAGGGTGACGAACTCGCCGGGGGCGACATCGAGGGTGATGTCGTCCAGGACGAGCTGCTGCCCGGCGGGGCCCGGGAACGACTTCGAGACGTGGGCGATCCGGGCGGCGTGGGTGGCCGTCTCGGTGCCGTCGGCGGCCTTGGCGAGGGTCGTGGCCATGGTCGTCACCTCCTGGGAACGGGTCGGGATGCGGGCTTAACTGGCGCCGAGACCGGCGTCGTCGACCGTGGGCTCGCCCTCGGCCTTGAGGACCTTGTTCAGCGGCGCGAGGTCGTAGATGCCCTTCAGATCCGGCTTCTCCAGCAGCCCGGCCTTCACGGCGTGCTCCGCCTCGGTGTTGAGGGTGGAGGCCAGCGGGTCGTCGGTGAACTGGATCGACTTCCACGCCGGGTCCAGCACATCGGCGGGCAGCGCCTTGCCGGAAGAGTCCGCCAGCTGCTCGTTCGCTGCCGCCTTCGCCTCATCGGGGTGGGCGTTGATCCACTTGTTGGTCTCGACCGAGCCCTTGAGCACGGCCTCGACGACCTTCGGGTGCTTCTTCAGGAAGTCCTGGCGCACGATGATGTTCGTGATCACGAACTTCTTGTCCGGCCACAGCGACGCCTCGTCGAGGAGCACCTTGCCGCCCTCGGCGACCAGCTTCGACGCGGTCGGCTCCGGCACCCAGGCGCCGTCGATCGACCCGGACTTGTAGGCGTCCGGGGTGACCTTGTTGTCGCTGCGGACGACCGTGACGTCACCCTTGCCGCTCTGCGGGTCGACCTTCCAGCCCTGCTCCGCGGCCCAGTTCAGGAACGCCACGTCCTGGGTGTTGCCGAGCTGCGGGGTCGCGATCCGCTTGCCCTTGACGTCCTTCAGCGACTTGATCTTGTCCGGGTTGACCACCAGCTTCACGCCGCCGGACGCCGAACCGCCGATGATCCGCAGGTTCTTGCCGTCCGCCTTGGTGTAGCCGTTGATGGCGGGGGAGGGGCCGATCCAGCCGATGTCGATGGAGCCGGAGTTGAGGGCCTCGATCTCGGAGGGCCCCGCGTTGAAGATCGCGGGCTCGACCCTGGTGGCGCCGAGGGCCTTCTGGAAGAAGCCCTTCCGCATGCCTACGAGCGCGGTGCCGTGGGTCAGGTTGTCGAAGTAACCGATCTTGACGGTGTCGAGACCCTCGATCTTCTTCGCCCCGGCGGCGATCTTCGCCGCGCCGTCGTCCTTGGGCTGGGAGCCGTAGCCGCACCCGGCCAGCGTGAGCAGCGGCAGCGCGGCCAGCACCGCGAAGGATCGGCGCAGAGCGGATGATGCAGGCACGGGAGGGTTTCCTCTCGGAGGCCCGGCGGTCACGTCTCTCAGGTCGTGGCCGGGAGGTCGGCAGGTTTTCGTCTACGGCGGTGGGGGGTGCGGGCGCGCGAGCGGTGCGCGAACGTCAGCGCACACATCGCGCCACTCCGCCCTGCCCGCTGCCGAGAGCGCCGCTGCCGACGCGGCCGCCCTCCTTCGCGAACATCGAGTAGAAGTCGGGGGAGTTCATGTCAGAAGTCCCACCCGTCGTCCTCGGACTCGTCCTTGACCGGCTCGGGGGCGGCGAAGGACTCGCCGACCATGCCCGCGGTCAGTGTCGTGCCGTCGTTGGGGTCGATCAGGATGAACGAGCCGGTGCGCCGCGAGTCCGCGTAGGAGTCGACCGGCAGCGGCTCGGCGGTGCGGATCTTCACCCGGCCGATGTCGTTGGCGACGAGCTGTCCCGGGTGCGGGTGCAGGGACAGGTCGTCCAGCGTGAGACGGGAGGGGATGTCCTTCACGATCGCCTTGACCGTGCGCGTGCCGTGCTTGAGCAGCACCCGGTGGCCGACGGTCAGCGGGGCGTCGGCGACGTGGCAGACGGTGGCTTCGATGTCCTGCGTGGTCGCGGGCGCGTCCTTGGTCGGCACGATCAGGTCGCCGCGCGAGATGTCGATGTCGTCCTCCAGCAGGAGGGTCACCGACTGCGTCGTCCACGCCACGTCGACCGGCTCGCCCAGCAGGTCGATGCCGGAGATCTTCGAGGTGCGGCCCGACGGCAGCACCGTGACCTCCTCGCCGACGTGGAAGGAACCGGCCGCGATCTGCCCCGCGTAGCCCCGGTAGTCGGGGTGGTCGGCGCTCTGCGGCCGGATCACGTACTGCACGGGCAGCCGGGCGTGGCAGTGGCTCAGGTCGTGCGCGACCGGGACCGTCTCCAGGTGCTCCAGCACCGTCGGCCCGCCGTACCAGTCCATGTTGGCGGAGGCGTCCACCACGTTGTCCCCGACGAGCGCGGAGATCGGGATGGCGGTGACCTCGGGGACGCCCAGTTCGGTCGCGTAGGCCGTGAACTCCTCGGCGATCGCTGCGAACACCGTCTCGTCGTAGCCGACGAGGTCCATCTTGTTCACGGCGAGGACCGCGTGCGGGACGCGCAGCAGGGCGGCGATCGCCGCGTGCCGGCGGGTCTGCTCGACCACCCCGTTGCGGGCGTCGACCAGGATCACCGTCAGCTCGGCCGTCGAGGCACCGGTGACCATGTTCCGCGTGTACTGCACGTGGCCGGGGGTGTCGGCCAGGATGAACCGGCGCCGGGGCGTGGCGAAGTAGCGGTAGGCCACGTCGATGGTGATGCCCTGCTCGCGCTCGGCCCGCAACCCGTCCGTCAGCAGCGCCAGGTCCGGCGCCTCCTGCCCCCGGCTGGCCGACGCCCGCTCCACCGCCTCCAGCTGATCGGTCAGAACCGACTTGGAGTCGTGCAGCAGCCGGCCCACCAGGGTGGACTTGCCGTCGTCGACGGAACCGGCGGTGGCGAACCGCAGCAGCGTGGTGGCCGAGAGCTCCTCGGTCGTGATCGTGCTCATCTCTAGAAGTACCCCTCGCGCTTGCGGTCTTCCATCGCGGCTTCGGACAGCTTGTCGTCGGCGCGGGTGGCGCCGCGCTCCGTCAGCCGGGAAGCGGCGATCTCCACGATCACCTTCTCGATCGTATCGGCCTCGGAGTCGACCGCGCCGGTGCAGGACATGTCCCCCACCGTGCGGTAGCGCACCAGGCGCTTCTCCACCCTCTCGCCGTCCTTCGGCCCGCCCCAGTCACCGGCCGTCAGCCACATACCGCTGCGCTTGAACACCTCACGCTCGTGCGCGTAATAGATCTCCGGCAGCTCGATGCCCTCGCGGGCGATGTACTGCCACACGTCCAGCTCGGTCCAGTTCGACAGCGGGAACACGCGCACGTGCTCGCCCGGGGCGTGCCGGCCGTTGTAGAGGTTCCACAGCTCGGGGCGCTGCCGGCGCGGATCCCACTGCGAGAACTCGTCCCGCAGCGAGAACACCCGCTCCTTGGCCCGGGCCTTCTCCTCGTCGCGCCGGCCGCCGCCGAAGACCGCGTCGAAACGCTCCTGCTGGATCTTCTCCGTCAGCGGCACCGTCTGCAGCGGGTTCCGCGTACCGTCCGGGCGCTCCTTGAGCGCACCCCGGTCGATGTAGTCCTGCACCGAGGCGACATGCAGCCGCAGCCCGTGCCGGGCCACCGTGCGGTCCCGGTAGTCGATGACCTCGGGGAAGTTGTGCCCGGTGTCCACATGCAGCAGCGAGAACGGCACCGACGCCGGCCGGAACGCCTTCAACGCCAGATGCAGCATGACGATCGAGTCCTTGCCACCGGAGAACAGAATCACCGGCCGCTCGAACTCACCCGCCACCTCACGGAAGATGTGCACCGCCTCGGACTCGAGGGCGTCGAGGTGGGAGAGCGCGTACGGGCTGTCGGTCTCCTCGGAAACCGTCGCGGCGGTCGTCATGCCAGTCCCCTTTCGCTGAGCAGGGCGTACACGGACGCCGCGGACTCCTGCACGGTCTGGTTCTGCGACTCGATGCGCAGATCGGGCGACTCGGGCGCCTCGTACGGGTCGTCGACCCCGGTGAGCCCCGTGAGCTCGCCCGCGGCCTGCTTGGCGTACAGGCCCTTCACGTCCCGCTCGCTGCACACCTCCACCGGGGTCGCCACGTGGATCTCCAGGTACGCGGTGCCGTTCGTCTGGTGCCGCTTGCGCACCGCCTCGCGGCTGTCCTGGTACGGCGCGATCACCGGGACGAGGGCGAGCACGCCGTTGCGGGCGAGCAGTTCGGCGACGAAGCCGATGCGCTGCACGTTGGTGTGCCGGTCCTCGCGGCTGAAGCCGAGGCCCGCCGAGATGAACTCGCGGATCTCGTCGCCGTCGAGCACCTCGACGCGGTGGCCCTCGGCGCGGAGCCGGCCGGCCAGCTCGTGGGCGATGGTGGTCTTGCCGGCACTCGGCAGACCCGTGAGCCAGACGGTGGCTCCGGTCGTCACGTCGGTCTCCTGAATCGTCTGAGTCGTCGTCATCCGTGCAGTCCGCACTCGGTCTTGCTGCGGCCCGCCCAGCGGCCGGCGCGCACGTCCTCGCCCTGAAGGACCCGGCGGGTGCAGGGGGCGCAGCCGACGGAGGCGTAGCCGTCCATCAGCAGCGGGTTCGTCAGGACGCCGTGTTCGGTGACGTACGCGTCCACGTCGTCCTGGCTCCAGCGGGCGATCGGGGAGATCTTGACCTTCTGGCGCTTGTCGTCCCAGCCGACCACCGGGGTGTTCGCCCGGGTCGGGGACTCGTCGCGGCGCAGACCGGTCGCCCAGGCCTGGTAGTTCTTCAGGCCCTCCTCCAGCGGCCGGACCTTCCGCAGCGCGCAGCACAGGTCGGGGTTGCGGTCGTGCAGCCTGGGGCCGTACTCCGCGTCCTGCTCGGCGACCGTCTGGCGCGGCGTGAGCGTGATGACGTTGACGTCCATCACGGCGTCGACCGCGTCACGGGTGCCGATGGTCTCCTCGAAGTGGTAGCCGGTGTCGAGGAAGACGACGTCGACGCCGGGCATCGCGCGGGAGGCGAGGTGGGCGACGACCGCGTCCTCCATCGAGGAGGTCACGCAGAAGCGCTTGCCGAACGTCTCGGCCGCCCACTGGAGGATCTCCAGCGCGGAGGCGTCCTCAAGGTCGCGGCCCGCCTGTTCGGCGAGCGCCTTGAGATCCGCGGTCGTGCGCTGGTCCTGAACCGTGGTCATATCTTCGCCCCTCCGGGGTCGGATCGCTTCAGCCCCTGGGCCAGCAGCCCGAGGAACTTCAGCTGAAAGGCTCGGCTGCACGCCGCGCATTCCCACGCGCCGTGGCCCTCCTCGCTCGGACGCAGGTCCTCGTCACCGCAGTAGGGACAGTAGAACGGGGCCGCGCGTTCGCTCATGACAGGGCCTCCTCGCTGGCCCGGGCCGCCCACGTGGCGAACCGCTCGCCGTCCTCGCGCTCCGCCTGGAACCGCTTCAGGACGCGCTCGACGTAGTCGGGCAGCTCCTCGGAGGTGACCTTCAGGCCGCGCACCTTGCGGCCGAAGCCCGCCTCAAGGCCGAGCGCGCCGCCCAGGTGCACCTGGTAGCCCTCGACCTGCTCGCCCTTGTCGTTGACGACCAGCTGGCCCTTGAGACCGATGTCCGCCACCTGGATACGGGCGCAGGCGTTCGGGCAGCCGTTGAGGTTGATGGTGATCGGCTCGTCGAAGTCCGGCATACGACGCTCCAGCTCGTCGATGAGCTGCGAGCCGCGCTGCTTGGTCTCGACGATGGCGAGCTTGCAGAACTCGATGCCGGTGCAGGCCATGGTGCCGCGCCGGAACGAGGACGGCCGGGCGGTCAGGTCGAGCGCCTCCAGGCCCTCGACGAGCGACTCGACCTTGTCCTCCTCGACATCGAGGACGATCATCTTCTGCTCGACGGTGGTGCGCACCCGGCCGGAGCCGTGGGCCTGAGCGAGGTCGGCGATCTTCGTGAGCGTCGCGCCGTCGACGCGTCCCACGCGCGGGGCGAAGCCGACGTAGAAGCGGCCGTCCTTCTGCCGGTGCACGCCGATGTGGTCGCGCCACTGCTGGACCGGCTGCTCGGGAGCGGGGCCGTCGACCAGCTTGCGCCCCAGGTATTCGTCCTCCAGCACCTGCCGGAACTTCTCCGCACCCCAGTCGGCGACCAGGAACTTGAGGCGGGCGCGCGTACGCAGACGCCGGTAGCCGTAGTCGCGGAAGATGCCGATCACGCCCGCCCAGACGTCCGGGACCTCCGCCAGCGGCACCCAGGCGCCGAGCCGGACGCCGATCTTCGGGTTGGTGGACAGACCGCCGCCGACCCACAGGTCGAAGCCCGGGCCGTGCTCGGGGTGGTGCACACCGACGAACGCGACGTCGTTGATCTCGTGCGCCACGTCGAGCAGCGGCGATCCGGAGATCGCCGTCTTGAACTTGCGCGGCAGGTTGGAGAACTCCTTGCTGCCGATGAACCGACGGTGGATCTCGTCGATGGCGGAGCTGCCGTCGATGATCTCGTCCTCGGCGATGCCCGCGACCGGCGAGCCGATGACCACGCGGGGCGTGTCACCGCAGGCCTCGGTGGTGGACAGGCCGACCGCCTCCAGCCGGTTCCAGATCTCGGGCACGTCCTCGATCCGGATCCAGTGGTACTGGACGTTCTGCCGGTCCGTGATGTCGGCGGTGCCGCGGGCGAACTCCTGCGAGATCTCGCCGATCACCCGCAGCTGCTGCGTGGTGAGACGGCCGCCGTCGATGCGGACGCGCAGCATGAAGTACTCGTCGTCCAGCTCCTCCGGCTCCAGGACCGCCGTCTTGCCGCCGTCGATCCCGGGGCGGCGCTGGGTGTACAGGCCCCACCAGCGCATCCGGCCGCGCAGGTCGTTCGGGTCGATCGAGTCGAAGCCCCGCTTGGAGTAGATCGTCTCAATGCGTGTCCGCACATTGAGACCGTCGTCGTCCTTCTTGAACTGCTCGTTGCCGTTGAGCGGGGTGTGGTGCCCCGCGGCCCACTGACCCTCACCGCGGTGACGGCTCACCTTGCGGCGGGGAGTCGCGGCGGCAGGCTTCTGCGGGGTGGCGGCCATGGTTGATACGTCCTTCGGGACAGGCGGGAAAGCGGCTCTGACCTGCGCGTGCGGGCGCATGGGCATAGGGCGCGTCATTGCGCAGGTGATGAGACGAGAAAGGGGGATTGTCGGGCTGCGTGAGTGCTCTCAGCGCGCCGGACAGATGGCGCTGGACATGCGGCCGAGGTCGACGTGGCGTCGACTCACCAAGGCGATCCCAGTTCCAGGCATGACGGAAGCGTGTCACGGCGATCTGGACAGAGTCCAGCTTCGTCCAATATTCGGACACTCCTGTCTCGAAATCCAAGACGCGAGTGTCCTTGGTCACATCGGACCACCCCGGAGTGTCCGGCCAGGTCAGACGGGGAACGCCCCAGGCCATGGCCCCGGAGCGGCGACGTCCGGTTCCTCCTCGACCTTGGTGTCGAACAGCTTGAACCCGCGGCGCTGGTAGTTGCCCATCGCGTGCTCGCCGTCCTTGCTGCACGTGTGCAGCCAGACCCGCTTCGTCGGCGTCAGTCCCGCCCAGCGGTCCGCGAGGTCCCAGGCCCGGGCCGTGCCGTACGACAGCAGGTGCCCGCCGATGCGCCGGCCGCGGAAAGCGGGGAGCAGGCCGAAGTAGGCGATCTCCACGACCGCGTCGTCCTGCGCCTCCAGCTCCACATACCCCGCGGGCGTGCCACGGTCGTACGCCACCCACGTCTCCACGCCGGGCCGCTCCAGGTGCTCCAGCCACCGCGCGTACGACCAGCTCAGCCGGTCCGTCCAGCGGATGTCGCCGCCGATCGAGGCGTACAGGAACCGGCTGAACTCGGGCGAGGGCACCTCGGATCGGACGATCCGGACGTCCCCGTCCGGCGCGGCGGCCGGCAGCAGATCGGTCGGGGCGGTCTGCTCCAGGGACCAGGTGGTCACGGCGATGGTGGTCATGCGGGCCAGAAAATCATCTGACCCACTGGTCTGTCGATCGACCTACTGCTCTGCCGACCGGTCCAGCGTCCCGTCCACCGACGCCAGCGGCAGCGCGAACAGCATCCGCCCCGACTGGGACCAGAGCTCGCCGGTCTCCTCCCAGTAGGACAGCGAACCCGCCCGCCCGCTCCAGCAGTGACGCGTCTCGTCCCTCGCGCACTCCGCCGCCCGAGCGCCCTTCACGTCCTGGCGCCACAGCGTCCCGTGCCCGCCGCGCGTGCCCGCCGCTCGGTCCAGGTACCAGCCCGAGCGGTACGACAGCACGCCCCGCACGTCGGCCGTCTTCGACTCGTACGCCTCGACCGGGTCCGCGCGCCGTGAGGAGTTGGTGGCGAGCAGGCCGGAACGGGCCGGGTCCCGGCTCAGCGCGTAGCGCCACAGCCGGGTGCGCCGGTCGCCGTCCGCCGGTACCCACTCGCTCGCCACCAGACTGTCGGGCGCGGTGCTGCGGTCGAGGGAGACCGCGGCCGGGTGCGGCACGTCGTCCCCGCCGGGCAGGGCGTAGGAGGCGACCGCGGGCAGCACGTACCGGGAGCCGAACGCCGACCAGCCGCCCCGCACCCGGCCGACCGCGTCGGAGTCGACCGTGGCGCGCTGGATGCGGTCCATGTCGTAGACATACAGCGCGTTCCGGTCGCCCTCGCGGGTCGTCACCAGCAGCTTGTCCTGGTACCAGACCATGCCGGACAGCGGGGAGACCAGCCCCCGGTAGTCCCGACCGCCGTCCATCGGGACGGCCAGCAGCGCCCAGGTGTAACGGAGCCGGCCGGGGTCGTCGGCGTCGACGAAGGCGACCTTGGCCAGGCCCTGCTCGGGGGCCGGGCCGTCCATGGAGCCGCCCCCGGCGCCGCCGCGGGTCCAGCCGGAGAGGATCACGCGGTTCCGGCTCCAGCGGCCGTCGTCGTCCGCGTCGCCCGAGGTGGTGACCGCGCCGGACCGCCAGCCCCGGGTGTCGGCGCCGCCGAAGCAGTACGCGCGCGTGGCCGCCGGCTCGACCGGCAGGGTGTGCTTCTCGGCGGCCGGGCAGTCGGCCGCGTTCCGCAGCGTGCGGTCGGCGCTGTCCAGCACCGTGCCGACACCGACCGGCCGGCCCATCTTCGAGGCGAGCCGGTCGAGCCACCGCCCGGGCACCCGGTGCTCGGCCAGCGGCAGCCGCCCGGCCTCGGCGGACACGGAGATCGGCTCCAGAGCCCCGGGCGCGTCGGC
The DNA here is from genome assembly GCF_044459945.1 of Streptomyces sp. NPDC050164. Classification (NCBI taxonomy): domain Bacteria; kingdom Bacillati; phylum Actinomycetota; class Actinomycetes; order Kitasatosporales; family Streptomycetaceae; genus Streptomyces; species Streptomyces sp. NPDC050164. Next base: position 65,857 of record NZ_JBITJK010000034.1, on the reverse strand, counting down.
GACCGTGGCCTGCGAGGCGCTGATCAGGGTGGCGGCGGCGGTGAGTGCGAGAGCCGTCCCGGCCAGGGCCCCACGCAGCGCCCTGCCCCGCCTGCGCCGCCGGTGTCTGCCGCGATGCTTCATAACGTCCTCCCGAGGCGGGCCAACTGCGCCTTGCGGTCCGTACGTTGACGGAGGAACAGGTGGGGTGACCCGTAGGGGATGCTACGGCAGGTGGGCGGGGTGGGGGGCGAAGACCCTGCAAATATGCGCAAGATGCACCCCTGGGGGCGGGCGGACGGCACGTCCCGTGAACCTCAGGGGGCCGGTGCAACGGCGCGCAGCCGCACCACCGCCGGTGCCGTCGAGTGCGGCAGCACGTCGTGCGGGTCCTCCGGGAGGAGCACCTCGACCTCGGCGTCCTCGGCGAAGCGGTACGGCCGGTGCTCCAGGAACGCGCCGAGGTAGCGCCGGATCCGCGACATCTCGGCGCGTACCGTCACCGTGCGGGCCGGGTCGCCGAACACGTCGCCGGCCAGGCCCGAGGCGCTGCGGCCGGTGCGGTGGACGGCGAGGAGGTAAAGCAACTCGGCGTGCCGGGGACTCAGTTCGCGCGTCCAGGAGCCCGCGCCGCCGGAGACCGCCACCGTCCATCTGCGGGCCTGTCTCAGGTCCAGCACGATTCTGGCCGCCTCGCGCGGCACCGGCTCGTCGGCGGCCGCCCGCAGCAGCCAGCCCCCGGCCAGCGGCTCCACCGAGCACAGCCCGAGCGCCGGCACCCACCTCGGGCCCGGCGACAGGGACTTGGGCAGGGCCACGCGCCGCGTGTACGGCACCCCGCCGACCGCCGCGGTCCAGCCGTCCCGGTCGACGACCAGGGCACGCCCGCCGAGCCGGGCCAGCACCGGCGCCGCCACCGCCCGCAGCCGCTCCAGCGACTCCAGGTGCCTCTCCCGCAGCCGGGCCTCGGCGAGTTTCGCCACCGAGTCGACCCAGGCGAGCGTGGCCGGATGCATCGTCTCCAGCGGCCCGCTCACGTCCACCACGCCGAGCAGCCGGCCGTCCCGCGGATCCGTCAGCGGAGCGCCGGCGCACGTCCAGCCGGCGTGGGAGCGCACGAAGTGCTCGGAGGCGAAGACCTGTACGGGCCGGCGCACCACCGCCGGGGTGCCCAGACCGTTCGTGCCGACGACGTCCTCACGCCAGTCCGCGCCGAGTTCGAAGCCGAGCCCGTCGGCCTTGCGCAGTACCGGCGAGCTGCCCTCCCGCCACAGCACCCGGCCCTCCTCGTCGGCGACCACCATGATGTGGTGGGCGACGTCCGCGAACCTCAGCAGCCCCTCCCGCAGCACCGGCAGCACATGGCGCAGCGCCGACGCCTCGCGCCGCCGCTGCAGCTCCTCGCGGGAGAGCAGATCCGCCCGGAAGTCGTGATCCGGATCGACACCGCTGCGCAGCATGCGCTCCCATGACTGCTCGATCACCCGGCGCGGCGGCACGGGGACGCGCTGCCCGGACAACCGGGCGGAACGGACCTCGCTGAGCACCCGGGCCGCGCGCGTGGTGTCCACGGCGGCGAGCTGCGTGACGTCCATAGGCGTGGGCCCCCCGGAGGCTTTTCTGACCGACCGTCTCATAGTGCCGCCTGCCCCCGAGCGGACGCGTACAGTCCGCACACAGTCAGCAGCAAGTTGCAACCCCTTGCAACCCTGGTGGACAGCCCCGCCGTGTCTGAGACTTGAGCGGCGCCGTCCCGAGCGGCGTTCGGTGGCTCGAACGGGCCAGTGCGGCGGGGGTGGTGCCGTGTCGGCGCAGCACCACCCCCGCTTTCGGGTGCCCGGGTCAGGTCACCGGCCGGGCCCGCTCCACCACCGACGCCAGATCGAGACTGTGCGGGAGCGTCCCGAACGACGCGCCCCCGTCGCCGCCCAGCCGCGCCGCGCAGAACGCGTCGGCGACCTGCGGCGGCGCGAACCGGACGAGCAGCGACCCCTGGAGCACCAGCGCCAGCCGCTCCGCCAGCCGCCGCGCCCGCCCCTGAACACCCTCCAGATCGGCGAGTTCGGTCAGCAGGTTCTTGATGGCCCCGTCGAGGCGGTGATCGGCGCCGCGCGCCTGCCCGACCTCCCGCAGATACGCGTCGAACGCCCCCGGCTCCCGCTGCAACGCCCGCAGCACGTCGAGGGCCTGGACGTTGCCCGCGCCCTCCCAGATGGAGTTGAGCGGCGACTCGCGCACCAGTCGCGGCAGCCCGGACTCCTCGACGTAGCCGTTGCCGCCCAGGCACTCGGCCGCCTCCACCGCCACCGGCGGGCACCGCTTGGTCACCCAGTACTTGGCCGCCGGCACCGCGATCCGCAGCAGCGCCCGCTCCTGCTCGCCGCCGTCGTCCCAGGCCGCCGCGAGCCGCAGCGCCAATGTCGTCGCCGCCTCCGACTCGATGGCGAGATCGGCGAGGACGTTGCGCATCAGCGGCTTGTCGGCGAGCTTCCCGCCGAACGCCTCCCGGTACGTGCAGTGGTGCACCGCCTGCGCCACGGCCTGCCGCATCAGCCCCGCCGAACCCAGCACACAGTCGAGCCGGGTCGCCGCCACCATCTCGATGATGGTGCGTACCCCGCGCCCCTCCTCGCCGACCCGGCGCGCCCAGGTCCCGTCGAACTCGACCTCGGCCGAGGCGTTCGACCGGTTGCCGAGCTTGTCCTTGAGCCGCTGGAGCAGGAACACGTTGCGCGTGCCGTCCGCCAGCACCCGCGGCACCAGGAAGCAGGTGAGGCCGCCCGGCGCCTGCGCCAGCACCAGGAAACCGTCGGACATCGGCGCCGAGCAGAACCACTTGTGCCCGGTCAGTTCGTACGTCCCGTCCTGCGCGAGCGGCCGCGCGGACGTCGTGTTGGCCCGTACGTCGCTGCCGCCCTGCTTCTCCGTCATACCCATCCCGAACAGCGCCCCCGCCTTGAGGTGCGCGGGCCTGAGCTCACGGTCGTAGACCATGGACGTCAGCCGCGGCTCCCACTCGGCGGCCAGGTCCGGGTCCGTGCGCAGGGCGGGCACCGCCGCGTGCGTCATCGACAGCGGGCAGCCGCTGCCGGCCTCGGCCTGCGTCCACACCAGGAAGGCGGCGGCCCGCCGCAGATGCCCGGCCGGCCGGTCCCAGGCCGCGGTCAGACCGGCCGAGACGCCCTTGCCGAGCAGCCGGTGCCAGGACGGATGGAACTCGACCTCGTCGATCCGGTGGCCGTACCGGTCGTGGGTGCGCAGCCGGGGCGGGTTCTCGTTGGCCTGCGCCCCCCACTCCTGCACCTGGGCCGAGCCGGCGGTCCGCCCGAGCGCCGACAGCTCGCCGAGCACCTCGTCGCGCAGGCCGGGATCGAGATGCCGTTCGACCGCCGCCGTGAGGGCCGGGTCGGCCGAGAAGACGTCGTACCCGACCAGCGGCGGGACCTGGTTGTTCACGGAGTGGGTGCTGCCAGCCATGCTGCGAAAGTACCCCGGCGCGGCACCTTGGTCACCAAGGGACGGGGCCCGGACGCCGGAGACCACCTGCGGGTGAGTGCGGTCGGGCGCGACGGATACCGTTAGGGGGTGCAGCCAGCAAGTGAAACCCCCGACACACCCTCCGGGCGCCTCCACCGGGCGCGTGCTCTCTACCGGAACGTCTCCAAGCGCAGGACCGCCTGGCTGTTGCTCAAGGACACCGTCAACTCGTGCATCGAGTACCGCATCCTGGGGCTGGCGGCGGAGGCGGCGTTCTTCACGCTGCTGTCGGTGCCGCCGCTGTTGCTGAGCATGATCGGACTGCTCGGCTACGTCGACGCGTGGACCGGCGCCGACACCATCGAGAGCCTCCAGACCAACATCCTGGAGGCCGCCCGCACGGTGCTGTCCGACCGGGGCGTCAGGCAGATCGCCGAGCCGATCCTGCACGACGTGATGAAGGGCGGCCGGCCCGACATCATCTCCATCGGCTTCCTGTTCGCCCTGTGGTCCGGCTCCCGCGCGGTGAACGTCTTCATCGACACCATCACCGTCATGTACGGCCTCGACGGCGTCCGGGGCATCGTCAAGACCCGCCTGATGGCCTTCGCGCTGTTCATCGTCGCCCTGCTGATCGGCTCGATCGCGCTGCCGCTGATGGTGGCCGGGCCGGACGCGGTGGTGCGGATCGTGCCGTGGTCGACGACGGTCGTCCAGGTCCTGTACTGGCCGGTCGTGATCCTCCTGTCGATCGCCTTCCTGACGACGCTCTACCACGTGTCCGTCCCCGTCCGCTCCCCGTGGATCGAGGACGTGCCCGGCGCGCTCGTCGCCCTCGGCATGTGGGTCCTCGGCAGCTTCCTGCTGCGGATCTACCTGACCAGCACGGTCGAGGGGCCGACGATCTACGGCTCCCTGGCCGCGCCCGTCGCCGTGCTGCTGTGGATCGGTGTGGCCGCGTTCGCCGTGCTCGTCGGGGCCGCGGTCAACGCCGCCATCGACCGGGTCTGGCCGGCCGCCGCGACGGCCGCGGCCCGCGAGGCCAACGAGCGGCTGCGGCAGGCGCAGGTCGCCGAGTACGTGGCCCGCGCCGCCGCCGCGGGCGAGGCCGACCCCGACATGCCCTCCGAGTTCCCGGAACGCTGGTCCCGCTTCCTGCCCCCGGAGGACGTGTCGGCCCGGCTGCGCACGCATGCGAAGTCCACCCACGCGAAGAGCACCGGCAACGCCGGGGGCCAGGCCAACCGGGATGCTCCGCCGCCGTCCGAGAAGTGACGGGCGCGCGGTCGCCGCGCCGGCCGGGGCCGCGGTCGGCGCATCGCCGCCGGGCCCTGCCCGGCCGCGGCCGCGCCCTGCGCCGTTCGTTGGCGGGCGGCCCGCCGTCTTCGCTCCTGCCGGGTTCCGGCCTGGTCGGGGCCTGCGCCGCCCGTCGGCAGGCGACGCATCGTCACCCACCTTCCGGGTCCCGCCCCGGCTGCGGCCCGCGCTCCCCGTCGGCGGGCGACGCACCGTCACCCGCCCTCCGGGGCCCGGCCTGGTCGTGGCCCGCGCCGGTCGCCGGCAGGCGGCCCGTCGGCGTCACACCTTCCAGGTCCCGGCCGTCGTCTCCTCCCGTACGAAGTCCGTGAAGTCCCGGGGAGCGCGGCCCAAGACCTCCCGTACGCCGTCCGAGAGATGTGCGTTGCGGCCGTCGAGGAGGGTGTCGAAGATTTCGGTCAGGGCCGTGACCTCCTGCGGCGGTACGCCGAAGCCGAGCAGCGCCTCGCCGTAGTCCCGTGTCGACACGGCCCGGTAGGTGAGCGGGCGGCCCGTCGCTTCCGCGATCTCCGCGACCGCCTCGCCGAAGGTCAGCAGGCGCGGCCCGGAGAGGGTGAGTGTCCGGCCCACGTACCGGTCGCCCGCCGTCAGCGCGGCCACCACCACGTCCGCGATGTCCCGCACGTCGAGGAACGGCTCCCGCACGTCGCCGGCCGGGAACACCAACTCCCCGCGCTCCCGCAACTCCGCCACCAGCGGCCCCTCGCTGAAGTTCTGCGCGAACCACGCGGCCCGTACGACCGTCCAGTCCGCCCCCGAGGCGTGCAGCGCCTCCTCGGTGGGCAGGGCCTGCTCCTCGCCGCGCCCGGACAGCAGCACCAGCCGCCGCAGCCCGAGCCCGGCCGCCTCCCGCGCGAGGTCCCCGACCGCCTCGGCGGCGCCCGGCGCGCCGACGTCCGAGGGGTATGCGAGGTAGGCCGCGTCGGTGCCGCGCAAGGTGTCCGCCCAGGTCGAGCGGTCCCACCAGTCGAAACCGGTCGCCCGCGACGCCGCCCGTACCGTGAGCCCGGCGGCCTCCGCCGCCCGGGCCACCCGGCTCCCCGTACGGCCCGAGGCACCCGTCACCACAACCGTCATGCCCTGCGTGTTCCGTGTCGTGTTCGTCATGCCGTCGAGTCAACTTCCGTACACCGCCCGGAACCATCGCTGAACGGCTCATTCCCATACGACCGCGTCTACGCTGGCACCATGGACGCACTCGCCGGGTTGCTGGAGGGCCCCCGCGCGCGGGGCGCGTTCATGACCAGGGCGTGTTTCGACCCGCCGTGGGCGGTGCGGGTGGAGGACCGGGCGCCGCTCACCGTGATGCTCGTCGCGCGCGGCGAGGCCTGGGTCCTGCCCGACCGGGGCGAGCGGACACGGCTGCGGGCCGGGGACCTCGCCATCGCCCGCGGCCCGGACCCGTACACCTGCGCAGATGACCCCGGCACGGAACCGCAGGCGCTGATCCTGCCCGGTCAGGAGTGCCGCTACCCCCACCGCCGTCCCCTCAACGGCTCCATGGACCTGGGCGTGCGCACCTGGGGCGACCGGCTCGACGGTGCGACGGTGATGCTGATCGGCACGTACCCGATGCAGGGTGAGATCAGCAGCCGGCTGCTGGACGCGCTGCCGCCGCTGCTCACCCTCACGTCCGACGTGTGGGACTGCCCGCTCACGCCGTACGTCTCCGAGGAGATCGTCCGGGACGAGCCGGGCCAGGAGGTCGTCCTGGACCGTCTGCTGGATCTGCTGGTCATCGCCGCGCTGCGCGCGTGGTTCGCCCGCCCCGAGGCGGAGGCGCCCGCCTGGTACCGGGCCCTCGCCGACCCGGTCGTCGGCGGCGCCCTGCGTCTGCTCCAGGACGACCCCGCCCACCCGTGGACCATCGCCGCGCTCGCCGCCAAGACCGGGGTGTCCCGCGCCGCACTCGCCCGTCGCTTCACCTCCCTGGTCGGCGAGCCCCCGATGACGTACCTCACCGGCTGGCGCCTCGCCCTCGCGGCCGACCGCCTGCGCGACTGTGAGGACACGCTCGACGCCGTGGCCCGCCGGGTGGGGTACGGCAGCGCGTTCGCCTTGTCGACGGCGTTCAAGCGGGTGTACGGGGTGAGTCCGGTGGAGTACCGGGGGCGGTTGGCGTAGAGGCCCGGGACGGGGCGCTGCCCTGGCCCACCTGGTCGGCAGCGGTGGCGCAGCCCGTCCCGGGCCGCTCGCGGCACGCGTACGCGGCCCGCGGCGTAGCCTGGCCTACGTGTACGTGGAGCGGGCGTCACGGCTGGCGGGAGCGGTTGTGTGGAGCAATGCCCCGGAGCGGGACGGGGCGGCGCGTGTGCTGCCCGACGGGTGCATGGACCTGCTGTGGCATGAGGGGCGGCTGCTGGTCGCCGGGCCCGATACTCGCGCGTACATCACGGACGGGGAGACCGGCACCTGGGCGGGTGTCCGCTTCTACCCGGGCACGGCCCCGGCCCTGCTGGGCGTACCGGCGCACGAGCTGCGCGACCGTCGCGTCGCGCTCGCGGACCTGTGGCCGGTCTCGGAGGTACGGCGACTGGCGGCACGGGTGAACGCGGCCCCCGACCCGGCGAGCGGCCTGGAGGACCTCGCCCTGCGGCAGGCGGCCGGTGCCGATCCACCGGATCCGCTGCTGCGGCACGTCGTGGCCGCCCTCGGCGCGGGACGCCCCGTCGCCGCGACCGCCGACGAACTCGGCCTCGGCGCACGCCAGTTGCACCGCCGTTCACTGACCGCGTTCGGCTACGGACCCAAGACCCTGGCCCGGATCCTGCGGCTGCGCCGCGCCCTCGCGCTGGCCCGGGGCGGTGTGCCGTTCGCGGACACGGCGGTCCGGGCCGGCTACGCCGACCAGGCCCATCTGGCCCGGGACGTCAGGGAGTTGGCGGGTCTGCCGCTGGGGGAGCTACTCGCCGGCCGCGGCTAGCGGAGCGAACAGGTCCACCCCGTTGCCGTCCGGGTCGAGCACGACGGCGTACCGCTGCCCCCAGAAGGCGTCCCAGGGCTTGAGCTCACCGTGGCACCCGGCGCCCACCAACTCCTCGTACAACGAGTCCACTTCCTCCGGCCCGTCGCAGCGAAGTGCCAGCGAGGTCCGGCCGCCGCCGGCGGGCGGCTGCCACTCGGGCAGGAAGGAGCGGACCGTCTCCTCGGTGTCGAGCATCAGCCGCAGCCCGCCGGGCAGTCCGGCCTCGGCGTGTGGCTGGCTCTCGGAGCCTTCGGGGAAGGCGAACCCGAGCCGGCGGTAGAAGGCGACGGAGGCGGCCATGTCGGAGACGACCAGGCCGATGGCATCGAATCGAGCAGTCATGGGCTCACCGTAGGCAGGTCCGCGACGCCCGGTCTTGAAGGAATCGGACATCGGTCGGCACGGTGTCCGATCCGTGTCCGATCCGTTCAAGACGGCCCCCGGGCAGGCCCGTAACGTCGCCGCCATGACGATCACGACACGACGATCCAGGCATCTCGGCGTCTTCATCGACCGCCCCGCACAGGAGGTCTACGACTACGTCTCGAACCCCGCCAACGTCCCCGGCTGGGCTCCCGGACTGGCCCGTTCCATCGAGCTGGTGGACGGCCGGTGGGTGGGGGAGTCGCCCATGGGGCGGGTCGTGGTGGTCTTCACGCCCAGGAACGACTTCGGCGTGCTCGACCACGACGTCACGCTGCCCTCGGGGCAGACCGTCCACAACCCGATGCGGGTGATCGCCGACGGCCCCGGCTGCGAGGTGGTGTTCACCCTGCGCCGGCAGCCCTGGATGAGCGACGAGGAGTTCGGCCGCGACGCGGAGGCGGTGACCGCCGACCTCACCGCCCTCAAGCGGCTGATGGAACGCACATGAGACATCTGCCGGGGCTGGCCGGATAGCAGGTTCCCCGCCTTCGGAACCCGTGGAACAGTGACCACTCGTCATTCAACGTTCAACCCCGACTCGCTGGGGTTCGCCCCGGCGAGCTGCCGCACTGCATCGGAGCCGCGGGATGCCCGCACACCTGAGTCGACCGAGCGTGCGGCGCCCGGACGGCTCTGTCCTGCCTGGCGCGCTCATTGCTCTGGTGACTGCCGCGGTGCTCACGGCAAGCGGTTGCAGCGGGAGCGAGAGCAACCCGGACAAAGCGCAGGCGACGAAATCCACTCGCACCGCCGCCGCGCCGAACGCGGCGGGGGGTTGCCGCCCCGCGGTGAAGCAGGGCTCTCTTCCCTCGTGGGCGCGGAAGGGATTCCCGCGAGAGGTGTCACAGCGGCACATCATCGGCGACAAGGGCGAAATCGCCGCGGTGCTCTTCGGATACCCGTACCACGCGCCGGCAGCCAAGGGCCGGGAAAACAAGATCCTCTGGGTGGCCAAGGACACCGAGGAGGCCGCCGGCAGAGGGCCTGACGACCGGCTGACCATCAAGGCCGGCCTCGCCGGCACGAACGAAGTGGTGACCCGCTCGGTCACCGGGGGCCCCGGCCCTTCCCTCATCGACCTGCCGAAGCCGGGGTGCTGGAGATTCTCCCTTTCCTGGGCCGGACATTCCGACACCCTCGACATCGAGTACCTCGTCGGCTGAGAGCAGGCCGCAGCACGGAGCGCTTTGCGGACACCCCCTAGTAGTGCTTGGTCAGGTGCGTTTGTCGGTGGCGTGTCCGGTCGAGGGGCTGTGTCGCTGACCGGTGTGTGCACCTGAGGAGTTGAATGAAGTCCGATGTCGTCCGGAGGACTTCTGGACGGGCAGCGGAAATCGGTGGAGCCGATGGCCGCCCGGCTGGGTGAGGACGGCAACCGTCAGGCCCTGGCCCACTTCATCACCACCAGCCCGTGGGATCCGGCGCACGTCCGCCCGACTCGCCTGGAAGATGGCCCCAGCGAGACCATCCGCGCTGATCATCTATGACACGGGCTTCCTTGAGGACGGGGATGCGTCGGCCTGCGTGTCGCGGCAGTACACCGGCACCGCCGGCAAGGTCACCAACTGCCAGGCGGGCGTGTCCTTGCACCTGGCCTCGGACACCGCCTCGGCGGCGATCGAGCGGATTCTCGGACGGGGGAGCGGACGATCAACGAATCCCATCAGCGGGTGGTGGCAGAACGTATTCTCCGTACGGAGTCGGTGCCGGATGTCAAGTTCCGCATGAGGGGATGTGAGGGTCCGCTACCGTGGCGCACGTTCGTGAGCGCCCACGAACGGCCTGGAATGTGGGCTGAGTCAGCGAGAGGGGACGATGATGCGTAGCCTTGCGCGTCTTCCGTTGGAGGGCGGGGGTTCGATCCTCTTTGAGGCCCCGGAGATATCCGACGGACCGGTGAAGGCCGGACGAGTCGGTGAGGCGATTCAGGAGTTGCCGTCGACGCTACAGGCGGCGCTGGTCCCGGTCACGGACATGGCCCGGTCAGCGCTGAACCAGTTGCGGCAGGCGAGCCCGGACGAGGTTGAGATTGAGTTCGGGGTCAACCTCGCGGCCCAGGCCGGCGCGGTGATCGCCAAGAGCGAGGCTGGCTGCCACCTGAGGGTGAAGGTGACCTGGCACAGGGCCTCCGAGACTTCCGGCGATGACGCGAACTGACCGGCGAGGGAAGCGGTGACGTCGTCGGATGCTGTGGTCTGCGACTGCGGCAGCGGGCCGGGGGGCGGCATTCAGGCAGCGGTGGCACAGGTGCTATCCGCAAGCGGCGGCGTGGCTGGAGCGGGCTTCCTGATTGCTCCGGACGTGGTAGTCACCTGTGCGCACGTGGTGCGTGATGGCGGGCACGGCCCTGGCGAGAGACTGCGGCTGGTCTTCCCCCATGCGGCCGGGGCACCGCAGGTGGAAGGGCAGGTGCTGGTCGGGCCGTGGCGGGCGCCGGACGGCGATGATGTGGCGATCATCCGCCTGAGCGGTGCCCCGACGGTGCGGCCGCTGCCGGTGGGATCTGCGGGTGGGTGCCGAGGGCACCGGGTGCGCTCCTTCGGGTTCCCCACTCAGGCACCGCCTGGAGGCCACTTCGGCTACGGCCTGGCTGGGGACCTGCTGTCCGCTGCCGAGGGCGGCGCGGGCAGGCTGCTGCAGCTGACCACGGCCAACGACTTGACCACCGGGTTCAGCGGCGGGCCGGTGGTCGATGAGGTGACCGGCCTGGTGATCGGCATGGTCACCGCCATCACCGCGCCCGACGCTCACCTGCGGGGCTTGGGCATCGCCTACGCCACCCCCACCGAGATCCTGCGGGAGGTCTGGCCTGATCTGACCGAGCGGGCGGTGTGCCCCTACCGGGGGCTTGAGCCGTTCACCGCCGAGCACGCGGCCTTCTTCCACGGGCGGGATGCGGCAGTGGACGCGGTGCTGGCTACGCTGGGCGGTCAGCGCCGGGCCCTGCTATTGCTCGGCCCGTCAGGCTCGGGCAAGTCCTCCCTCGTCCAAGCCGGGGTACTGCCGGCCCTGGCCGACGGGCACCTGCCCGGCAGCGATCGGTGGCTGCCGGTACTCGTACCCCGCCCGGGACAAGATCTGCTGGCCTCCATGGACCGCCACGGCCTGTCCGGCGCCGCCACCGGCGGCCTCACAGCTGCCGTACATCGTCGCCTGGAGACCGACCCCGGCGTTGAGCGGATCGTGCTGGTCATCGACCAGTTCGAGGAGGTCTTCACCCACCCCACCCCGCCGACTGCGCCGCTGACACCAGATCAGCTCTCCACCGGCTTGGCCTTACCGGCGCTGGAGCAGCTCACCGCACTGATCGACTCCCGCGCGGCGGTCAGCGTGCTCCTGATCATGCGCGACGACTTCTACCCGCAGCTGGCCGCCCAGGCCCCCGCCCTGATGAACGCCGTCGCCGCCGGCCTGGTCAACGTACCCGCCACCCTCAGCCCGCACGACCTGCACGCCATCATCACCCGCCCCGCGCGGGAGGCCGGCGCCGACCTCGAAGCGGGCCTGCCCGAGCGCATCATCACCGACGTCCTGGCTGCCGAGCCCCACAGCCCCCATACCCGCCGCGCGCCGGTCACCCTGCTCGCTCCGCTGGAGCTCGCCCTGAGCCGGCTGTGGGAGCGCCGCGCGGACGGCCGCCTCACCCACGCCGCCTACGGGCACATCGGCCAGATCACCGGCTCCCTGGCCACCTGGTGCAACGCCGCCATCAGTCAGCTGCCCGCAAACCACCGCCCCACCGCCCGGCGGATCCTCACTGCCCTGGTCCGCCCCGCCGACCCAGCCCACCACATCCCCGCCACCCGTCAGCAGCTCCCTCTCGACACCCTGCGGGAGCTCGCCGCCGACCCAGCCCACACCACCCCGACCCAAGACTCCGGCAGAATCACCGACGCCGTCCTGGCCGTCCTCACCCACCACCGCATCATCACCACATACGCCCGCGACCCCGGCCCTCCGCCCACCGACCTGGTCGCCGAACTCATCCACGACACCCTCACCCGAGACTGGGGAGAACTGCGCTCCTGGGTCGACCAGGACCACCGCTTCCACACCTGGCTGCGCCGGGCTGAAGACCAGCGGGTCCGATGGACCGCACGTCACCACCCCGACGACCTGCTGCACGGCACCGACCTGGCCGAGGGCCTGGACTGGGCCCAGCAACGCGGGCTGCCCAGCAACACCGCCGCGTACGTCACCGCCAGCCGCCGCCACCAGCAAGCCGCCCTCCGGCGCACCCGCCGCCTCAACACCGTCCTGGGCTGCACCCTCGTCCTGGTCCTCCTCGCTGCCGGGCTGGCCTTCTGGCAACGTCAGACCGCTGTCGCCGCCCAGCAGCAGGCCCTGTCCCGGCAATTAGCCGTCCAGTCCGACACACTCATCGACACCGACCCCGACCTCGCCTCCCTGCTCGCGATCCAGGCTTACCGCACGAGTACCACCGCCGAGGCCACCGCCAGCCTCTACGCGGCAGCAGACCTCCCACTCCGCCGCCGCCTCACCGGAGAACCCGACGCGCCCGGCGGGATGCGTTCGGTGGCGTTCAGTCCCGACGGCCGCACCCTGGCCACTGCAGGCGGGGATGGGACGGTGCGGTTGTGGGACACGGCCACCGGTCGTACTCGTACCACCCTCACCGGCCACAAGGACGACGCGACCTCGGTGTTGAGCAGGGGCGTGGAGTCGGTGGCGTTCAGCCCTGACGGCCGCACCCTGGCCACTGCAGGCGGGGATGGGACGGTGCGGTTGTGGGACACGGCCACCGGTCGTACCCGTAGCACCCTCACCGGCCACAAGGACGACGCGACCTCGGTGTTGAGCAGGGGCGTGGAGTCGGTGGCGTTCAGCCCTGACGGCCGCACCCTGGCCACTG
>NZ_JBITJK010000034.1:52164-52720 GCF_044459945.1 Streptomyces sp. NPDC050164 | reverse complement strand
CAGGCGGGGATGGGACGGTGCGGTTGTGGGACACGGCCACCGGTCGTACCCGTACCACCCGCACCGGCCACAAGAACGACCTGTCCTCGGCGTTGGGCAAGGTGTCGGGCACACGCGTGGACTCGGTGGCGTTCGGTCCCGACGGCCGTGCCCTGGCCACCGTAGGCGGGGACGGGACGGTGCGGTTGTGGGACACCACCACCCTCACCGTCCGCAAGATCGACGGGTCCCCGCTGTTGGGCAGGGGCGTGGAGTCGGTGGCGTTCAGTCCCGACGGCCGCACGTTGGCCACCGGAGGCGGGGATGGGACGGTGCGGTTGTGGGACACGGCCACCGGCCGTACCCGCACCAGCCTCACCGGTCACAAAGGCTCTGTGACTTCGGTGGCGTTCAGCCCCGACGGACACACCCTCGCCACCGCCGGCTACGACAACACGGTGCGACTGTGGGACACCGCAACGGGCCGTACCCGCACCAGCCTCACCGGTCACAAAGGCTCTGTGACTTCGGTGGCGTTCAGCCCCGACGGACACACCCTCGCCACCGCCGGCTACGA
>NZ_JBITJK010000034.1:0-52070 GCF_044459945.1 Streptomyces sp. NPDC050164 | reverse complement strand
CTACGACAACACGGTGCGACTGTGGGACGGTGCCAGCGGCCGCACCCGCGCCGCCTTCACCGGCCACGACGGTGACGTGACCTCTGCGGCGTTCAGTCCTGACGGAGACACCCTGGCCACCGGCAGTTACGACGACACGGTGCGACTGTGGGACACCGCAACGGGCCGCACCCGTGCCACCCTCACCGGTCACAAAGGCTCTGTGACTTCGGTGGCGTTCAGCCCCGACGGACACACCCTCGCCACCGCCGGCTACGACGACACGGTGCGACTGTGGGACACCGCCACCGGCCGCACCCGCACCACCCTCACCGTCACCGGCCGCAAAGGATCCGTGGACTCGGTGGCATTCAGCCCCGGCGGCCGCACCCTCGCCACCGGCAGCGACGGCAACACCGTGTGGCTGTGGGACACCGCCACCGGCCGCGCCCGCGCCACCCTCGCCAGCGACAACGGCCTGGTGGCGTTCAGCCCCGACGGCCGCACCCTGGCCACCGTCAGCCGCGACTACACGGTGCACCTGCGGGACACCCGCACGGGCCGTACTCGCACCACCCTCGCCGACCACCAGTACCCTGTGACCTCGGTGGCGTTCAGCCCCGACGGACACACCCTCGCCACCGCCAGCAACGACGCGGTGCGACTGTGGGACACCGCCACCGGCCGCGCCCGCTCCACCCTCACCATCCGCAAGGACGACGTGCGCTCGGTGGCGTTCAGTCCCGACGGCCGCACCCTGGCCACCGGCAGTTACGACGACGCGGTGCGACTGTGGGACACCGCCACCGGCCGCACCCGCACCACCCTCGCAGGCGCCGAAGGCACCATGAACCCTGTGGCGTTCAGCCCCGACGGACACACCCTCGCCACCGCCAGCCGCGACCACACGGTGCGCCTGTGGGATGTAGAGCTGCCCAATCAATCTGAGGCGATCAGAAAGATCTGTAAGGCTGTCGGCCGGGACTTCACAACGGAAGAACGGGCAATGTACCTCGTGGGCCAGCCACCCAGCCCGGTATGCCCTTCCTGAAGCTCTCTTGGACCGTCGTGGCCAGAGACGATGCCTATCCTGCGTCTGCATCCTGTCCTGCGTGCGTCCACCAACGGAACTTGAACCGGGCGGAGTAGGCCACCCCGAAGTGGCCGTCGACGTGTCCTTGGACGTGGCCGGACGAGACAGCGGTGCCAGTAGGGCTTGGTCAGGTCGGTATTGGTTCTGGCATATTGCGGTGACAGGTGGGGCAGTCGCCGGTCCAGACCGCGAGCGGTAACTGCAGTTCGCGGGCGACCCGGTAGAGGCTCAGGCCGACGCCGTCCCTTTTGGGGACCGGATGATGCGCTGGAGGGTGCAGAAGGCGTGCGCGACGGAGACGAGGGAGACGTGGTGGTGCCGGCCCCGCCAGGTGCGGCCCTCGAAGTGGGCCAGGCCCAGGGCCTGCTTCATCTCGCGGTAGTCGTGCTCGATGCGCCAGCGCAGCTTCGGGGTGCGCACCAAGGTGGCCAGCGGGGTGTCGGCGGGCAGGTTGGACAGCCGGAACTGCACGGGTTCGGGCTCGGCGGCGGGCGATTCGGCGCCCGCAGGGCCCGCCTTCCGGGCGGATGACGGGACTTTGCGGACAACCTCTAGGCCGTCCCGTAGTGGATCGTGCCGTCCTCGTCCATCGTCGGGTGCATCTTCATGGGCCCGTACTCGTCGACGTCCGACGGGCGCGGGCACTCCGGTCCGTCGGGGCCCATGCGCAGCATGCGTTCGACGCGGCAGATGCGGAACACGCGGTCGCCGAAGCGGAACTCGTCGGCGCGGTCGAGTGCCTTGTACTCCTCGGCGGCGCGCGCGTACCGGGCCTTCTTGGTGTCGTCGTACTGGTACAGCATGGCCCACATCTCGGACATGCCGCTGTAGAGCAGGCGCCGGGCGTCGTGCGGCGTGGCCATGAGGGCGCCGCAGGGCTGCCAGCCGTAGCGGCCGCGCTCGACCACGCCGAAACCGGTGGGCAGCAGCACGGGATCCGGGTGCGTGGCCACCGCCTTCTCGGAGTCCGCGCGGACGTCGGAGGGGAATCGGGCGCCCGTGTACGTGAACTCGCGCAGCCCCAGTCGCAGCGCGTCCGCCGCCAGGCCGTCCGGGCGGGCCGGGTCGAGCACGAAGCCGACGTCCGGGGACGTGGTGTCCTTGGCCCGCCTGTCCCACGACCGCCGTGCCGGCTCCGGGTCGGTGGGGCGCGGCGGCTCCAGTCCGTCGTCGTTGCAGCGGGCGAACTCGTCGCCGCGCACCACGCGGTAGCGGACCCCGCACGCCTCGACCTCGTTCACCGGCTCGCGCTCCATCACCGCGACGGCCGCCAGCAGTTCACGCCGGACGGCCGGGTCGTCGGTGTCGTCCTTCGCCGTGAACCACAGGTGTGAGTGCAGCCCGTCCCGGGCCACTTGCGGCATGCCGTCCGTCACCGGCTTCAGCAGCCGCCATTCCGGCCCCACCGCCGGATCGTGCACGGCGACCCCGAAGACCGGTCCGCGCAACGACAGAGCGGGATAGCGCCGCGAGGCGTCCATCGCGTCGGCCTCCCGCACCCAGGCGGCGGGGTCGTCACGGCGGACCAACTCCTCCTGGAGAGCGTCGATCTGTTGCTGCCAGTCATCGTTCATGCACGCATTGTCGTAGCGGGCGGGGAGCCGAATCAGGCCGAACGAGCCAACAAAGGCTGTTGTTGGGAACGCAAGACGGTGGTTCCCGGCCCACGCGGGTCCCGGTCGTCCCACCTTCCGGCGGGAAGAACGCCCACTACCGCACCCTCGGCTGAACGCCGTCGCCCGGGGAGCGGGTGGCCCTACGACCTCACCCGCTCCCCGTCGGCAGCACCCACAGCAGCCCGGCCAGCAGCACCGCGAAAACCGCGAAGGAGACGTCGCCCTGCCCACCGCCTGCCCGGCCGGCCCCTCCGGCTCCGCCGCGCCGTGCGGCCACGTCTGGTCCGCAAGGTCCGCCAGCGCCAGCAGCCGCGCCTGGTCCGCCCCCGCCACCCGGCACAGCGCCTGCACCGCTCCCCCCGGCGGCTGCTTGGCCCCGCTGAGATACCGCTGCCACGACGACTTGCTGTACGCCGTCCGCCGCGCCGGCTCGGCCAGGCTCAGACCCGTGCGGTCCTTCAGGGCCCGCGGTTGCCTGACCAGGTGCCGTGCCTCCCTCGGCAGTGCGTCCGGAAGCGGCCGCCGGCGTGTCATGGTCGTCCCCCAACTGCCCGCCGCCGCCCCGGCCAGTTCCCTGCGGCGACGGGGCGCGCGGCACGCGTAAGGGGTGCGCGACGACACGAGCACGCCTTCAGCGCACGCGCGTGACGAACGCCTGTCGCTCGCTGAAGCCGTCCTCGCCCTGGAGGTCGAGCCGCTCACCGTCGAAGGCCACGACCCGGCCGCGGGCGTCGATGGTCGGGTGGGCCGCGGGCCGCTGGTTCGCCGTGCCGTCGGGGCGAGCGCTGATCATGGCCACCTGGCCGGTGCGCAGGTCACGCCAGTAGACGACCTGGCGGGGGCGCTGACCAGGCCCCGATTCGGACACGGCGAAGGCGATCCGGCGGGCGTCGGCGCTCGGCCGGCCGCTGTGCGCGGCGTACTGCGGCTGCGGGCCCAGGACGTGCCGCAGCGTTCCACGCCGCAGATCCCGTACGACGACGCCCGCGGTGTCGTTGGTGCCTCCGGACGGCAGCGTGAGGCACTTCCAGCTGAACGCGACATGGCGGCCGTCGGCGCTGATCACCGGGGAACCGACCCCGCTCTCCGCTGGGTCTCCCGCGCACTCGGCGTCCGCGCGGGTGCGCTCTCCCGTCCGCCGGTCGAGGACGTGGACGCCTTCCTCGTCCTCGCCGGGATCGGTCCCCGCGTCCCACAGGTGATAGGCGACGCGGCTGCCGTCGTGGCTCAGCGTGGGGGAGACCAGGCGCTGTTCGCCGCTGGGCAGCGGGTGGTCGATCTCCGTGGTGGTGCCGCGCCTCAGGTCACGCACGTAGAGCCGTGACCGGTCGTCGAAGCTGTCCGTCGGCCGGGCCGTGAACGCCACGTACCGCCCGTTGCCGCTGACGACCGGCGTCGCCGCCCGGCCGAAGGCGGGGTCGGTGCCCTCGTCGACCTGGGCGGTGCGGCCTGTCCGGGTGTCGTGGAGGTAGGCCGGAAGCCTCACCTCGCGGGGCGGCGGCCAGGTGTTCGGCGCTAGCGCGGCGAAGGTGACGCGGGTGCCGTCCGCGCTGATGGACGGCACCCCGAACGCCTGATCACCCGGAACGTCGCTGACCCAGCGCAGGTCTCCGGTACGCAGATCCTTCACATAGACGTCGGCGGCGCTGTCGGTGTCGCCGGGCGCCAGGTTCGTGGCCCAGGACAGGAACGCCACGTGCCTGCCGTCGGCGCTGACCACGGGGTTCGCCGAAGCGCCGTTCCCCTTGACGCCGCCGGCCGTGACGTCGACGAACTCCGTGCCCGGTCTCGGCTCGGACGCCCCGGCGGGCCCGGCAGGCGCCGCCGTGCACACCGATGCCATCGCGGCGACGACAGCCGCTCGTAACGCAGAACGCATCATTCCCCCCGGTCGGCAACGCCCCCCGCCCCAGCGGCAAGGGGCCCGCACCCATGCAACGGCCCCACCGGGCACAGGTCAATGCGACCATTTCCGTACAACCCGAACCCGCGATCGACTGTCCGCACCCGCGAGTGCGAACACCTGCCCGCGCCCGCACCCCTGCGTCCCTGTCCGGCCGCACCTCCGCTCCCGCCCTCGCGGCCGTTCCCGCCCGGGGGGCTCCTGCTCCGTGACCGCTCCGGCCTCACGGCCGGTCCCGCCCCGCTCCCGGTCCCGCCCCACCTCGCCCCCGCCGCTACACCCGCGGCGCCGCCGTGCTCGACCGTTCCACCAGTCGTGTCGACAACTCCGTTCGCGTGCTCTCCGGGTGGTGGCCGTCCATCAGGCGCAGCAGCGAGCGCAGCGCCGTCGCGGCCATCTCCGACAGCGGCTGGCGGACCGTGGTCAGCGCGGGGGAGGCCCAGCGTGCCTCGGGCAGGTCGTCGAAGCCCACCACACTGACGTCGTCCGGGACCCTCAACCCCCGCTCGGCCAAGGCCTCGTACACCCCCAGCGCCATCCGGTCCGAGCAGACGAAGACGGCCGTCGGCGGCTCGGGCAGGTCGAGCAGTTCCCACATGCGGCGGCGGGCCTGGCTCTCGTCGAAGCCGGCGTGCCGGACGTACTCGGCGCGGTGCCGGAGCCCGGCCGACGCGAGCGCCGAGCGGTAACCGGCGACCCGGGCGCTGCTGCACATCGTGCGCCGGTGACCGGCGATGACGGCGATGCGCTCGTGTCCCAGGGACAGCAGATGCTCCGTGGCCGTCAGACCGCCCTGCCAGTTCGCCGCGCCCACCGACGCCACGCCCTCCGGCGGTTCCTGGACCGGGTCGATCATCACGAACGGGATGCGGTGCTGCTCCAGCCAGGCGTACTGGGAATCGCTCAGCTCGGCCAGGTTGAACAGGACCCCGGAGGAGCCCCGGGCGACCAGCTTGTCCAGCCAGCCGCGCTCCGGGCGCCCGGCCCGGGTGCGGGTCAGGGCCGCAGACACCACGACCTCGAGGCCCGCGTCGTGCGCCGCCTCCTCCACCCCGTGCAGCACGGCGCCCGACCAGGAGCTCTCCAGTGAGTGCACGACCAGGTCGACCAGCCGGGGCGCCTTCGTCGCGTCGAACCGGGGTCTGCGCACATAGCCGAGCCGGTCGAGCGCCTCGGTGACGCGGCGGCGGGTCTCGGGCGCCACGTCCTCCCGGCCGTTGACCACCTTCGACGCGGTCGGCACCGACACCCCCGCCTCGCGCGCCACGACCGCCAGCGTCGGACCTGCCGCCACGCTCGCACTCGCCGTACGGACCATCGGGAACCTACCTCTCCGGCCCGCCCGAGGGCCGTGGAAAGTTTCGACCAGCGCTGCTCGCCGCGGGCCGGAGTCCGACCGGGAAGAAAGCGCTTCCTACTGTAGGTGCGGCGCAGGACGGCGGGAAGACAAGTGAATTCACGGGTTCTCGCCGGTCAAAACTTTCGAAACCCCGAACAACGCGCTCAGCCGGAACAGGTCAGCCGGAACCCCGTGAAGTCCGCAGTGAAGGCCGCGTCGACGAGGTCCCGGGCGTGGACGCCCGCCATCGCACCGGTGAACCGCAGCCGGGAACCGTGGTCGTCGGACAGCCGGCCGAAGTCCAGGGCCGGGCCGATCGCCGTTCGCGCCCCGTTCCGCACGTGCCAGAAGCGTGCCGCGGCTCCCTCGATCGTCACCCCCAGCGTCACGGCCGCCTCCCCCGGTACCTCCACGACGGCGACCTGCCGGGTGCCCTCCTCGTCGCGCTCCACGAGGCTGAGCACCGTACGGCCACCCGCTCCGGGCGTGTCCCGCCACTGCTGTCCGCGCTGCGGCTCGCCCTCGGGCTCCGCCCAGGTCAGGTCCAGGCCGAGATACGCCTCGGGGTTGTACCAGAGCACCAGCCCGGCGGCCTGGGTGAAGGTGACCGGCCGCGCCTCGACGGTGACCTCGGCCTCGGCGCGGTGCTCGGTGATGCGCTGGGCCAGCAGGCTGCTCGCCCAGCGGGACTCCGGCCCGTGCCGGCCGCGCAGCCGGATCCAGCCTGGCCGGGACGTCGTGTCGGCCCACGACGGGTCCGGCGGCTCGCGCAGGGAGCTCCACGGCCAGGACAAGACCTCGGTCGGGGCGGCGGGAGGCAGCGGGTGCGGCCGCGTCGGTACGTCGACGTCCACCGCCGGGTGCCAGCCGCCCTGCCGCAGCCGGGGCCAGCCCTCCGCGTCCCAGGTCACCGCCTGGATCGCGGTCTCGCGGCCGAGCGGGCAGCGGCGGCCCTGCGGCGTGTGCAGCGGACGGGCCGTCAGATGGCCGATCAGCCAGTGCCCGTCCGGCGTCTCGACCAGCTCGCCGTGCCCGGCCTTCTGCAACGGCACGTCCGGTTCGTCGCGGGTGGTCAGCAAGGGCCGTTCGTCGAGTTCGTACGGCCCGGTCAGTTCCCGGCTGCGGGCCACCCGCACCCCGTGTTCCCAGCCCGTGCCGCCCTCCGCGAGGACGAGGTAGTACCAGCCGTCGCGCCGCAGCAGCTTCGGCCCCTCGATCAGCCGGTCGTGCTGGAGCAGCAGACGCGTCCGCCCGACGGGGGCGAGCGTGTCACGGTCCAGCTCCGTGACGACGATCCCGGCGAACCGCTGCCCTCCCGGCCGGTGGTCGTTCTGCAGGTTCAGCAGCCACAGCCTGCCGTCCTCGTGGAACAGGGCCGGGTCGAAGCCGTGGCTCGCGACCCGGCGCGGCGCGCTCCATTCGCCGCTCACCTCGGTGGCCGTCGAGACGTAGGTGTCCAGGTCGAAGTACGGCGTGCCGACCGAGCGCACGACGGTGTACGTCACCCAGAACCGTTCCCCGTCCCAGCTCAGCGACGGTGCCCAGATGCCCCCGGAGTCGGGCACTCCGGCCAGCGAGCCGCCGGGCGCCGCGCCCCGGACGTGCCCCGCGTACTCCCAGTGGGCCAGGTCGCGGGAGCGGTGGACCGGGATCGTGGGGAACCACTCGAAGGAGCTGGTCGCCACGTAGTACCAGTCGCCGACCCGGATCAGGGAGGGGTCGGGGGCGAAGCCGCGCAGGACGGGGTTGTGCAGGACGGTCACGTGAGGGCTCCGGTAGGAGGGATGGGCACCCGGGGGCCGCAGGGAGTCAGGGTCACCCGCGGCCCCCAGGAGTCAGGGAGAGGCGAGGGCGATCACTTGAGGGCGCCGAGCGTCACGCCCGTCCGCCAGTAGCGGCGCATCGCGACCATCATGATCGCCATCGGGATGATGGACAGCAGCGCGCCCGTCAGGACGAGGCTGGTCACGTCGATGCCCGACTCCAGGCGCTTGCCGGTCCAGTTGTACAGGCCCAGGTTGAGCGTCCAGTTCTCCTCGCCGCGCAGCATGGTCAGGGGGAGGAAGAAGGCGTTCCAGGTGTTGACGAAGGCGAGCAGGAAGACCGTCGCGCCGCCCGTGGTCATCATCCGCAGCACGATGCTGAAGAAGATGCGCAGTTCACCGGCGCCGTCGATACGGGCCGCCTCGAGGAGTTCGAACGGGACCGTGGCCTCGGTGTACACCTTTGCCAGGTACACGCTGAACGGGTTGATCAGGCAGGGGATCAGCATCGCCCACGGCGTGTCCACCAGACCGATCGCCGAGAACAGCAGATACAGCGGCAGGGTGAGCAGGGCGATCGGGATCAGGAACGAGCCGACCACCGCCGCGAAGACCACGCCCCGCCCGGGGAACTCGAAGCGGGCCAGCCCGTAGCCCGTGGCGAGGGCGATGAGCGTGCCGCCGAGGGAGCCGACCCCCGCGTAGAGGAACGAGTTGGCGGTCCAGCGCAGGAAGATGCCGCCCTCGTACGTGAACACCTGGTGCAGGTTCTCCCACAGGTGGAAGTCGGAGAACCACAGGCCGTTGCTCTGGTACAGCCCCACCCGGTCCTTGGTCGCGGCGACCAGCAGCCAGTACACGGGGAACAGGCTGTAGGCGCTGGCCAGGACCAGGCCGACCAGGAGAAAGCGCTGGCCGCCCCGGGAACGAGCGACCGGGTCCGGGCGGGTGATCCGTCGCACGGCACCCCCGCGGGGTGGCACGGCAGCCGTTTCCGTGCCGTTTTCCTTGCGGTTTTCTGTCAGCGCCATCAGTCCGCCGCCCTCGAGGTCAGCCGGTAGAAGAGGAAGGACGCGACGCCGAGGATCAGCGCGAGCAGCACCGACAGGGCGGCGGCGTAGTGGTAGTTGGCGGCGTTGAACGCCTGGTTGTAGATGATCATGATCGGGGTGAAGCTGTCGCTGACCGTCTGCGGGGTGACGTTCCTGAACAGCGCGGGCTCGTTGAAGATCTGGAGCATCTGGATGATCGACAGCAGAGCGGTCAGGACGAGCGCGCCCCGCACGAACGGGACCTTGATGCTCAGGGCGATTCTCAGCTCCGACGCGCCGTCCAGCCGCGCTGCCTCGAACAGCTCGCGGGGCACGCCCTGGAGCGCCGCGTAGATGATCACCATGTTGTAGCCGATGCCGTGCCAGGTCAGCAGGTTGCCGATGGCCGGCCACACCATCGAGGGCGCGAAGAAGTTCCAGTCGAACCCGAACAGGTCGCCGATGGGGGTCAGGGGGCCCACGTCCGGGCTGTACAGGTTGATCCACACGATGGCCGCGACCACGCCCGGGATCATGTACGGGACCAGCAGCAGGATCCGGAACCGGCCGGCCACCTTCGAGGTGACCGCGTCCAGGAAGAGCGCCAGCACCAGGCTGATGAGCAGCATGAACGGGATCTGGACACAGGCGAACAGCACCACCCGCAGGATGGAGGTCATGAACGCCGAGTCGCTCAGGCCCTTGCCGTAGTTCTCCAGCCCGACGAACTCCGTGGTCGCGCCGCCGAGCCCCAGCCCGGACTGCTTCTCCAGGAACAGCGACTGGTAGACGGCGTAGCCGATCGGCAGCAGATAGAGGAAGACGAAGCCGAGCTGGAAGGGCACCGTGAACGCGGCACCCTTCCAGCGCTGGGAGCGAATCATCGGGTATGCCTCAGCCCTTGACGCTGATGCCGCGCTGCTTCAGGTCGTTGACCGTCCACTGCTGCATGTGTGCGAGGAGGTCGGTGACCTTCTGCTCCTTGCTGACGACCTTGGCCCACTCGTCCTGCATCTCCGTGAACATCGCGGTCCAGTTCGGGCCGAAGTTCCAGCCGGTCCGGACGGTGCCCAGGCTGTCCGTCACGATCGCCTTGGCCGGCTCGTAGTTCTTGCCGAGCAGCTTCTCGGAGATCGCGTCGGAGACGTACGACTCGCTGTCGGCCAGCGCCGGCATCACACCGCTGCCGGTCTCCGGGCTCGCCATGGTCTTGACCGCACCGGTGTCGGTGGACATCCACAGCGCCGCCTCGGCGGCCTGCTTCTTGTTCTTGCACTGCTCGCTGACCAGCGTCAGGTTGCCGCTCTGGTTGGTGCCGGCCGGCGTCTGGGCGGCCTCGCCCTTGAAGGTGGGCCACGGGGCGAGCGCCCAGTCGCCGAAGGACTTGGTGAAGTTCTGCACCATGCCGGACATCTGCCAGGTGGAGATCTGCCGGGTCGCGGTGCCGCCGTTGTCGTAGTTGCGCTGTACGGCCGCGTAGTCGGCGAAGGAGAGCTTGGAGTTCAGATCGTTGTCGATGATCTGCTGGATCACCTTCGCGGCCTTCAGGGTGCCCTCGTCCTGGAAGTCCACCTTCCAGGAGTCGCCGTCGACGCTGTACCAGTTCGCCCCGGCCTGCATGGCGAGCACCTCCAGGGTGCTTGGGTCCTCACCGGCGTAGTTGGTGATCTTGATGTCGTGCTTCTTCAGCACCTTGCCCGCGGCGATGAACTCGTCCCAGGTCTTGGGCGCCTTCAGGCCGTACTTCTTGAAGAGGTCGGTGCGGTAGATGGTGAAGGCGGGCGCCGAGGCGGTGGGGACGCCGTAGATCTTGCCCTGGACCTGGCCGACCGCCCAGGCGCCGGGGTTGAACTTGTCCTTGCTGGACTCGACGTACTGGGTGATGTCGGCGAGCGCGCCCTGCGAGACCCAGCTCGTCACGTACTCGCCGGTGTTCTGCAGCAGGCAGGGCGCGTTGCCGGCCTTGACCGCGTTGGTCAGCTGCTTCTGCATGGTCAGCTGGTCGGTGACCTTGGTGTACTTCAGCTGGACGTCCTTGTGCGAGGCGTTGAACGCCTTGACGACCGCCTCCTGGCCGTTGGCCCAGCCCCAGAAGGGGAGGGTGACCGGCCCGGACTTCGACGCGGCGTCGTCGCCCGAGTCGGATCCGCCGCAGGCGGAGAGGAGACCTGTCAGCGCGATACCCGCGACAGCGGCGGAGGCGAACCTTCTCCGGGGGCTGGTGATGTTCATCTGACCGTGATCCTTCGAAATAGGGCGTCTCAGAACGAGAGGACGGTGGCGGCTCGGTTGTGCTGGCCAGGAACGGCGGCCGGGGAAACCGTCGGCTCGCGGTTGCGGGGGCTCGGCCAAGCGCAAGCTGTAGTAACCGGTTGCTGGGACGGTAGGCGAGGTGTTCGCGCTATATCAAGAGGCGCGGGTGAATTTGTTACGGCGGATTGTCGGTGGAGCCCTCTGCGGGCGCGCGTCGCCGTGTGCGCGACGAGAACCGGATACGAGCAGGTCAGCGCAGTAGAAGGCAGGCCTGACCTGGGTTCGTCAGGCGGCCCCGAGGGTTCCGTGGGGTGGTGGTAATCCTCGGGTAACCGTTTACGTAACGACGGTCGTGCGTTACTCGCGCGGAGCGGGCGGCTGCACGGAGTGGCGTACGACGACATGAGTGCCCAGCACCAGGTGCTCGCCGTCGCCGCCCTTGCGGCGGCCTCCGCCGCCCTCACGCCGGTCGGCGACCGCGCGCAGCGCGACGCGGCCCATCTCCTCGTACGGTACGTGCACGGTGGTCAGCTGGGGAGTGAGCTGCGAGGCGAGCGGGATGTCGTCGTAGCCGACGATCGAGACGTCCTCGGGCACCCGCAGGCCCTTCGCGCGCAGGGCCTGCATGGCGCCCGCGGCGACCACGTCCGTCCCGGCGAGCACCGCGGTGAAGTCCAGGCCCTCGCGCAGGCTGTCCTCCACGGCCTCGTAACTGTGCTCGTAGTCGTACGGACCGTGTCGCACCAGGCTCGGTTCGAAGGGCACCCCGTACGCCTCGAAGGCGCGCCGGGCGCCCCGCAGCCGGCCCTGCGCGGTGGTGAGCTCGGCGTGGCCCGGCAGCACCAGCACCTTGCGGTGGCCGGCCGACAGCAGGTGGCTGGCCATCGCGTAGGCGCCGCCCTCGTTGTCGTAGTCGACCGTGGTCGCCGGGACGTCGCCCTCCAGCGGTGGCCTGCCCACCAGGACGAGATGGGAGCCGGCCGCGTCCAGGGAGCGGGCGAAGCGGGCCATGCGCAGCTGGTACTCGTCGTAGTCGTAGGCGCCGCCGAGCAGTATCACCGCGGCGACGCCCTGCTGGCGCATGAGGTTGACCAGCGCGAGCTCCCGCTCGGGGTCGTCGCCGGTGGTGCCGACCAGGGAGAGCCAGCCGCGCAGCGTGGCGGCGCCCTCGACGCCCTTGGCGACGTGGGCGAACGCGGCGCCGGTGATGTTGTTGATGAGGATCGCCACCGTCGGTGTGCCACCCCCGGCCAGCGAACGGGCGTGGGCGTTGGTGACGTAGTCCAGGTCCCGGACGACCTTCATCACCCGGCGGCGCAGCTCCTCGGACACCGGATAGTTGCCGGACAGCACCCGGGAGACGCTCGCGACGGACACGCCCGCGCGTTCCGCGACGTCGCGG
Source organism: Streptomyces sp. NPDC050164 (assembly GCF_044459945.1). NCBI lineage: Bacteria > Bacillati > Actinomycetota > Actinomycetes > Kitasatosporales > Streptomycetaceae > Streptomyces > Streptomyces sp. NPDC050164. The sequence goes on along the minus strand of NZ_JBITJK010000034.1, from coordinate 39,691 downwards.
ATGGTCGCCCGCCCGGCTTCCGCGGGCGCCTTGCGCTGACTCACCGTTGCGGCTCCTTCACCGTAGTGGCCTGGTTTCCTGCTGCCGGGTCCGTCCGTCGCGGGGCTGTCTGAGCGGGGCCGTCCGTCGATGTCAGGCCCCCGTCCGTCGTGGCCCGGTCGCACCGGCGGCCGAGGCCCCGCCCCGCACCGGTGCGGAAACCGTATCCCATCGTTACTCCAGGCTGGAGGGCTTGTGGACGGCCGTCCTGGCGGCTCGCCCGCCGGGACGTCAGGCGACCCGGGTGAGATCCGCGTGCCGCACCTCGTGGACCGGGGGCAGCCCGCCGGCCAGACGCTCCAGCTCCTCCACGACGATGTGGCCCAGGCGCTCCAGCTCGTTGCCGAGCGAGCCCGCGATGTGCGGGGTGAGGAACACGTTGGGCAGCTGGTACAGCGGGGAACCGGCGGGCAGCGGCTCGGGGTCGGTGACGTCGAGCACCGCTCTGAGCCGGCCGGAGACCAGCTCCTCGGTGAGCGCCTCGTGGTCGACCAGCGCGCCGCGCGCGGTGTTGATCAGCACGCCGCCGTCCCGGACGAGGGCGAGCCTGGTGCGGTCGAGCATGTGGTGGGTCTCGGGGATGTCGGGCGCGTGCAGGCTGACGATGTCGCTGTGCCGCAGCAGGTCCTCGAGCGACAGCAGCTCGGCGCCCAGGGCGGCGGCCTCGGCGGGGCTGACGTACGGGTCGTGCAGCAGGACGGTGAGGTCGAACGGCCGCAGCAGCTCCAGCAGCCGGCGGCCCACGCGTGAGGCGCCGATGACGCCGACCCGGCGGCCGAGGTTGCCCGTGGCCGCGGTCTCGGCGGGGGTCGGATAGGCGTGACTGCGACGGAAGCGCTCGCGGTGGTCGAAGGTGTCCTTGCCCGCCAGCAGGATCATCGCGAGCGTGTACTCGGCGACCGGGAGCGCGTTGCCGGTCACGGCACTGGAGACGGTGACACCGCGTTCCCACAGGGCGTCGCCGACCAGGGAGCGCACGGAGCCGGCCGCGTGCAGGACGGCGCTCAGCTTGGGGGCCGCCGTGAGGGCGTCGGCGTCCAGGTGCGGGCAGCCCCAGCCGGTGATCAGGACCTCGGCGGATGCGAGGGCGTCGGCCGTGGCGGGATCGGTGAAGTCCCGCACGACGAGCCCGGGGTCGATCTCGGCCGTGCGCCTCAGCCGCGTGATGAGCGGCTGGGGGAAGAGCAGCGGGAGGTGCACCGGGTCCATCGCGAACACGGCCCGCGGCAGCTGGGGGCTGGGCATGACTCTCCTGGAGCTGAGGATGGAAACATTTTCAGAAAGCGTCTTCTACCGTAGATCCGGCGGGAAGGGGCGGTCAATCGGCTGGACCGGGATGAGTGCCGGGCGTGCCGGTTCGGCGTAACAGTCCCGGTACGCCCCCCCTCGTGGCGTACCGGAGCGGGAGTGGAGTGGTGGCGGCGGGGAGTGTGGGGGTGTGGAGGGGTGCGGGCCGGGGCGGCTTCGCGGTCCCTCGGTCCGGCTGGGCATGGAAATCGATTACCGGGGTTTCAGCGGGCGGGGCCGGGATCGCCGAGAGAGCCACGGCAGCACTCGTCAGCGACCGCCACCCTCGCTCCGGGAAGTCCGTATGGCAACCGGTTCCCAAATGTTGCCGCCGCGTTGTGGTCCCTGACATCCCAGGTCGCGGCGGTCCGGTCACCCTTCGGTGCCTTGATCGCGACCTCCGGCATCAGGACTAACCGGCCTCGTAGGTGATGACGTCGAGGTTACAAAGTCTTTTCGAAAGTTCGTCGAGGCTCTTGACGCGCCATCCCGACCAGAAGAAGCTCTGCCCCACGGACGACAACCGGTTGCCGAAGCAGTTATCTCCGATCGGCGATCCGACTCGTGGCCGGCCTATCGAACAGCAAGAGCAGGAGGTGGTGCGTCCATGCACCCACGTGCTGGTGCGTCCCTGAGCCGCCGCCGGTTTCTCGCCCTTTCGGCAGCAGGCTCCGCGACCGGTGCGGCGGCGCTGAACGGCTGCGCGATGCAGGTGTCCAGCGGGGTCAGCGGCAGCGGCGAGACCGTCACGCTGATGGTCAAGCCCGACGACATCTCCCCGGAGCTGATCAAGCAGGCCCAGAAGGACGTCGGCGTCAAGATCGTCACGGTGCGGTACGACATCACCAAGCTGATCGGGATGATGACGAACGGCAACCCGCCCGACCTGGTGCGCGGCGTCGGTGCCACGGACGCGCCCTACTTCGCGGCGCGCGACGTGATGGAGGACCTGGACCCCTACTTCGCCAGGAGCAGTGTCCTGCGGCTCGACGACCTCGACCCGGTCAACGACCTGTGGCGCTACGACGGCCGCACCCAGGGCAAGGGCCCCCGCTACGGCATGGCGAAGGACTTCTCCCAGGACTCCATGTACTGGTACAACACCGCCCTCTTCGACAAGGCGGGCGTCGACCACCCGCCCGAGACCGAGCCGGTCACCTTCGAGGAGTGGCTGGAGAACGCCAAGCGGCTCACCCGGCGCAAGAACGGCCAGACGATCGTCTTCGGCGGCAGCTACAACGGCGTGTCCACGCCCAACCTGCTGGCGAGCCTGACGGCGGCGGCGGGCGGGAGCCTGTTCAGCGACGACTTCTCCCGGGTGGACTTCACCACCCCCGAGGCCCGCAAGGCGTTGAACTGGTACATCGAGTACGGCCGGGTCAAGGTCGGCCCCAGCATCATCCAGCCGGATCCCAACGCCTGGGACGGGCCCACGTTCCAGGCGAACCGCATGGCCATGTCCAACTCCGGCTACTGGCTCGGCGGCCTGATCAACGCCGACAAGAAGCTTGCGCCGCTCGCCCGCCTCGCCCCGGCTCCCCTGTTCGAGGGAGGTCAGCGGGTCAGCCCCTGCCAGGCCGGCACCGGGCTGTGGATGCCGAAGAAGGCGAAGAACAAGGACGCCGCCTGGCGGGTCTTCGAGTGGTTCTTCGGCGAGGGACCGGCCAAGGCCCGCGCTTCCAGCGGCTGGGGCATCCCCACGCTGAAGTCCCTGCGCCCGCTGATGCCGGCCCAGGAGGACTACCAGAAGCGCGTGCTGAAGGTGCAGAACGCCGAGCTGAAGCACTTCTCGGTCATCGCCTACACCCCCTACGCCACGGCGGACTCGCTCTACGCCCTCTTCAACCAGGAGGCCCCGGCCGCGATGAACGGCCGGATGTCCGTCGACGCCCTGGCGGGCCGCCTGAACTCGGTCATGAACGAGCAGCTGAAGCGCGGTAAGGAGCAAGTGGGATGACGGTCGATCAGATCACCTCCGTCGCGGAGCGGCCCCGCCCGCCCGCCGGAGCCGACGGGCCGAGGGTGACCGAGCGGCCCCGGGTCTCCATGACCGCGCGCAGGCACCGGGCGTTCTACATGTTCACCTCGCCCTGGATCATCGGCTTCGCACTGCTGACGATCGCCCCGATGGCGTACGCGCTGTGGCTGAGCTTCACCACGTACGACGGCATCTCGCCGCACTGGCGGTACGTCGGCCTCGGCAACTACAGCGAGCTGTTCTCCGATCCGCAGACCTGGAACTCCCTGGGCCGCACCGGTCTGTTCGCGGTGACCTCGGTGCCTCTGTCGATCATCGCCGGGCTCGGACTCGCCGTCCTGGTCAACCGGCCGATCAAGGCGCGCGGGCTGTTCCGCACCCTGCTCTATCTGCCGGCCGTGGTGCCCCCGGTCGGTGTGGGCCTCACCTTCAAGGCGCTCTTCGACCAGAACTCCGGTGCCGCCAACGGCGTCATCACCCTGTTCGGCTTCGACGCGCTGGGCTGGCTCGCCGACCCCTACGCCCGCTACGTGCTGCTGATGAGCGTGCTGTGGGCGGCCGGAAACGTCATGATCATCTCGCTGGCGGGGCTCCAGGACGTGCCCAGGGAACTCCACGAGGCCGCCCGGATCGACGGGGCGGGTGCCTGGCGGACCTTCCGCAGCATCACCGTGCCGCTGCTGTCGCCGGTGCTGCTCTTCCAGACCGTGACCGGCGTGATCGCCTCCGTGCAGACCATCATGCCGCTGCTGCTGTCACCGGACGGCACCACGGCCGGCGTCACCGCCCTGCCACAGTCCAACTACCTGTACATGATGCACGTCTTCTCGCAGTACTTCGCGCTCGGCCGGTACGGCTACGCCTCCGCACTGCTGTGGCTGCTCTTCGTTCTGATCCTCATCGTGACCGGGCTCATCTTCAAGTTCACGTCCGGCGTGGTGTTCTACAACGTCGACCCGGAGGCGAAGAAGTGACCGCCACCAGCCTGCCCCCGAACTCCGCGCCCAGGGTGCGGGTGCGCGTCAACCGCCTCGTCCTCTACACGGTGCTCGTCTCCCTCACCGGACTGTTCATCGGCCCCTTCGGATGGCTGATCCTCAACGGCCTGAAGACCTCGGCGGAACTGGCCGCCTCGCCCGTGCACTGGCTGCCCGCCACCTTCCAGTGGCAGAACTTCGCCGACGCCTTCAACCTGATCGACTTCCTCGGCTACGCCCGCAACTCCCTGATCATCGCCCTGATCTACGCCGTGCTCGTCACGCTGAGCTCGGCCTGGGTCGGCTTCGGCTTCGCCCGCCTGGAAGCCCCAGGCAAGAAGACCCTGTTCGGCATCCTCATCGGTTCGATGATGCTGCCCCAGATGATCACGCTGCTGCCGACGTACCTGATCTTCGCCAAGCTCGGCATGGTCGACACGTACTGGCCGTGGGTGTTCTGGGGACTGGCCGCCGCCCCCTATCTGGTCTTCCTCTTCCGGCAGTTCTTCGCCGGGCTGCCTCGTGAGCTTGAGGAGGCCGCGATCGTCGACGGCTGCGGCTACGGCATGATTTTCTGGCGGATCTTCCTGCCGCAGTCCTGGCCGGTGCTCTCCGCGAGCTTCGTGATCGCCTTCACCTGGTCCTGGGGCGACTACATCGCCCCGCAACTGCTGCTGTCGACCGACAAGTCGACACTGGCCGTCGCCGTCATGACCACCTACGTCACGTCGGCCGGAACACCCGTCGCCAACCTCCAGGCCGCGGCATCCGTGATGTACGTCGTGCCGATCCTGCTGATCTTCCTGATCGCCCAGCGCGGTTTCGTGGCCGGGATGTCCACGACAGGACTGAAGTAGCCCCTCTTACCGAACCTTTTGCAAGGAGTTACGCATGAATACGCCCCTGTCACGCCGAACCACCCTCCAGGCCGCCGGTGTCATCGCTGCCGCCGGCTTGGCCGGCAGCATCGCGGGCACCGCGCAGGCCGCCGCGGCGGATGAAACCGGCACCACCGGCGACAGCGTGGTCATCCACCCGACGCTTCCGAAGGTGCCTGTCAACAACTCCTTCACCGTCAAGGTCCGGCCGACCGGTGGCAGCTGGCAGAGACTCGACGTCTACCTGGCCAAGCTCGCCCTGATCGACCCCGTCACCGGCAGCAACAGGGCCCAGAACTCCTCCGTGGCCATGTTCGACTTCTCGGGCACCGTCGAGGTCGAGGTCACCTACAACCCGGGCAGCGCGGAGAAGTTCCGTATTCGCCCTGATTCGTACGGCATCAAGCCCGAGGTGCTCGGCAGCACCGCGCGCTTCACCCTGGACCGGCCCCGCAACGTCGTCGTCCAGGTCGACGACAAGATCTTCGACTGCCTGCACCTGTTCGCGAACCCGCTCGAGCAGGACGTGCCCGCCGAGGACGACAAGAAGGTCATGTACTTCGGGCCCGGTTTCCACACCCCCACCGACGGGGTGCTGAAGGTGCCCAGCAACACCACCGTCTACCTGGCCCCCGGGGCGGTCGTCCAGGCGCACGTGAACATCGAGGGGGTGGAGAACTCCCGGATCATCGGCCGCGGAGTGCTCTACAACTCCAAGTCGGGCGCGATGTTCATCCGCAAGTGCGAGAACGTCACGATCGACGGCATCACGATCCTCAACCCCCGGTACGAGAACGTCAGGGTCGCCGAGTCCCAGAACCTCACCATCAAGAACCTGCGGGCCTTCAGCCACCAGGGCTGGGGCGACGGCATCCAGCTCTACTGCTCCGAGAACATCACGATCGACGGCTGCTTCCTGCGCACCTCCGACGACAGCATCGCCCTCTACACCCACCGCTGGGACTTCTACGGCGACACCCGCAACATCACCGTCAAGAACTGCTCCCTCTGGGCCGACGTCGCCCACGGCATCAACATCGGTGTGCACGGCAACTCCGAGAACCCGGAGATGCTGGAGAACCTGAACTTCGAGAACATCGACATCCTCGACCACCGCGAGCCGCAGGTGACCTACCAGGGCGCCATCGCGTTCATGGTCGGCGACAGCAACCTCGTCCGGGACGTGAAGTTCGACAACATCCGGGTGGAGGACTTCCGCTGGGGTCAGCTCATCCACATGCGGGTCGAGTACAACCCGAAGTACAACACCTCGGCCGGCCGCAGCATCGAGAACGTCTACATCAAGGACCTCAGCTACAACGGCAAGAACGCCGACCTCTCGATGATCGTCGGCCTCGACAAGGAGCACGTTGTCAAGGACGTCACCTTCGAGAACCTTCGCGTCAACGGCAGGGTGATCGCGGACAGCACGGGCAAGCCGCGGTGGTACCTGGCCTCGGACGGCGTGCCCATGTTCGTCAACGAGCACGTGACGAACCTCAAGTTCCTCACCACCGCCGAGGCCGAGGCGGCCGCCGCGTCATGAGCACCGTCCCCGTGAGAAGCACCCCTGTGAGCACTCCCATGAGCACCCCCGCACCGAGCCGCCGGAACTTCCTCGGCGGCGCGGCCGCCCTGCTGCTGGTGTCGGGCGCGAGCGGCCTGCTCGCGTCCGGCACCGCCCGGGCCGCCGTCCAGGACGGCACCAGCGGGCTCCGCGCCTTCACGCACCCCGGGCTGCTGCACAGCGCCGACGACCTCGCCCGCATGAAGGCCGCGGTCGCCGCGGAGGAATCGCCGGTCTACGACGGCTACCTCGCCCTCGCCGCCCACGCGCGCTCGAAGTCGACGTACACCGTCCAGAACACCGGCCAGATCACCTCCTGGGGCCGCGGCCCCACCGACAACACCGGCCAGGCCGTCGCCGACGCGGCCGCCGCCTACCAGAACGCCCTGATGTGGGCGATCACCGGCGACGTGCGCCACGCCGACAAGGCCCGCGACATCCTCGACGTCTGGGCCGCCTCCCTCACCGGCATCACCGGTGCCGACGGCCAGCTCGGGGCCGGGATCCAGGGCTTCAAGTTCGTCAACGCCGCCGAGATCCTGCGGCACTCCGGCTACGACGGCTGGCCCGCGGAATCCATCAGCCGCTGCGAGCGCTCCTTCACCGACGTCTGGTACCCGGCCCTGTCCGGCTACTGCCTCTACGCCAACGGCAACTGGGACCTCGCCGCGCTGCGCACCATCCTCGCCATCGCCGTCTTCTGCGACCACCCCGTGATGTTCGAGGACGCCCTGCGGTTCGCGGCCGCCGGTGCCGGCAACGGCTCGGTGCTGCACCGCGTCGTCAGCGCCACCGGCCAGGGCCAGGAGTCCGGGCGCGACCAGGCCCACGAGCAGCTCGCCATCGGCCTGCTCGCCGACGCGGCCGAGGTCGCCTGGCAGCAGGGCGTGGACCTGTACGGCTTCGCCGAGAGCCGGATCCTCGCCAACTTCGAGTACTTCGCCCGCTACAACCTCGGCGACAACTCGGTTCCGTTCACGCCCGACCTCGACCGCACCGGCAAGTACGTCAAGACGGCCGTCTCCGACCGGCAGCGCGGGGTGTTCCGGCCGGTGTGGGAGATGGGGTACGCGCACTACGCGGGCCGTCTCGGCATGTCCGCGCCGTACACCCAGAAGGCCGTCTTCCGCGGTCCGGACGGCACCCGCGTGACCGAGCTCTATCACGAGGACCACCCCGGCTGGGGCACCCTCACCTACGCCGGTACGAAGGCCGCCGCGCCGAGCGCGCCGACGGCGCCCTCGGGCGTCACGGCGATCGGCGCGGACCGGGCGGTCACCGTGTCCTGGCTGCCGTCCGCCTGGGCGAGCGGCTACACCGTACGCCGGGCCACCAGCCCCGACGGGCCGTACGAGACCGTCGCCTCCGGCGTCTCGAAGCCCACGTACACCGACCGCGGCGTCCGCGCGGGCCGTACCTACTACTACACCGTCAGCGCCGCCAACTCCCGTGGCAAGAGCTCCCGCTCGGCCTGGGCGGCGGCGTCCGCCGGGCTCCCCGAGCCCTGGTCGACCCGGGACATCGGAGGGGTGAAGATCCCCGGTTCGGCCGTGTTCGACGGCGAGCGGTTCGTACTGGAGGCCTCCGGCACCGCCGACACCTACCGCATGGCGTATCTGCCGCTGCGCGGCGACGGCACGGTCACCGCGCGGATCGTGTTCCCGCTCAGCTCCCAGTACTCCAAGATCGGCGTCACCGTGCGGGCGGGCCTGGACGCGGACGCGGCACACGCGGCCATGCTGATCCAGGGGCTGCCGCTGCACACGTGGAGCGGTGTGTGGACCGTACGCCCGACGGCCGGGGCGCGGATCTCCGCCACCGGCAGCACTCCGGTGCCGCCGTCCCAGCAGCAGATGATCACCGCCAAGGCGTCCTTCCCGATCTCCGACCTCGGCGCCCTGCCCGAGTCGGCCACCCCGCTTCAGGCGCCGTACGTCGAGGGCGCGGGCGACGGCTACCGGCTGCGCGAACCGTACTGGGTGCGGCTGACCCGAAAGGGGCGGTGGTGCACCGGGGAGATCTCACCCGACGGCATACGGTGGACGGAAGTCGGCCGCACCGAGGTCGACGGCCTGCCGAACACCGCATACGCGGGACTCGTCCTCACCTCCTGCCTCGGTGTGGACGAGGAGTACGCCGAGACCGGCATCGGCGCCTTCGACAACGTCACCGTCACCTCCACGACCGGCGAGGTCTGGTCGGTGCCCCGCCCCGCCCACACCGCCGCCGGGCTGAGCGCGGCCACCGGAGCCGACGCCGTCGAACTGGCCTGGACCGACCCGGACCCGGCCGCCCGCTACACCGTGCTGCGCGCCGAGAGCGCGGACGGCCCTTACCGCCCCCTCGCCACGGAGGTCGGCCCGGTCGGTTTCGGCACCCGCATCCGGTACACCGACGCCACCGGCACACCCGGCGCGACGTACCACTACGCCGTCGCCAAGACGAACGCGGGCGGCAAGAGCCCGCGCTCGGCACCCGCCTCGGCCACCATGCCCACGCCCTCCGTCCCCGAACTCACCTCCGCCGCCACGGCCTTCGCGAACAAGGGAGACGAGTTCCGGCACGTGCTGCGAGCCACGCACGAGCCCGTCCGCTTCACCGCCATGGGCCTGCCCGACGGCCTGCGCGTCGACCCGCACACCGGCCTGATCTCCGGAACACCCACGCAGACGGGCGAGTTCAAGGTCACCACCACCGCGGGCAACGCCGCCGGAGCCGCCACCGGCGCCCTCACCCTCACCGTCGGCACCCCGCCGCCCGAGCCCTGGACCTACGGCGACCTCGGCGACGTGGTCCATGACGACCGCGCCTTCGCCACCTTCGGCGTGGCCGTCGTCCGCACCCCCGGCAGCACCTCCCACCAGGACGGGACCTTCGTGGTGCGGGGCGCCGGGACCGACCTCACCGTCAACAACCAGGGCATGACGGGCCAGTTCGTACGACGGCCCGTCACCGGTGACTGCCAGGTCACCGCCCGTCTGATCTCCCGCGCCGGAGCCACCGGCGACCGGGTCGGCCTGCTCATGGCCAAGTCCCTGTCGCCGTTCGACCAGGCGGCCGGGGCGATCGTCACCGGCGGCTCCAGCGCCCAGCTGATGCTGCGCACGGCCGTCGCCGGCCGGTCCACGTTCACGGGCAACGGGGCGGTCACCGCTCCCTGCCTGCTGCGGCTGAAGCGCACCGGGACGCACTTCACCGCATCCGTCTCGTCCGACGACGGCGCCACCTGGACCCCCCTCGCCGAGGGAGACATCCCCGGCTTCGGTGACGCCCCCTACTACGTGGGCCTCGTGGTCTGTTCCCGCAGCCCCCTGACCCGCAGCACCACCGAGTTCGACGAGGTGAGCATCACCCCCATGTAATCCTCACGGATTGGAGATGCACCGCATGAGCCGCACTTCCCCCCACACGCACCACGGGAGCGGCGCAGTGAGCCGCCGCGGTCTGCTCAAGACCGCCGGCGGCCTCACCGCAGCCGTTGCCCTCGGCGCCACCGCGACCGCCACCACGGCGACCGCGGCCCCGGCGACCTTCACCCACCCCGGCATGCTGCACAACTGGGGCGACATCAACCGGGCCAAGGTCCGGGTCGCCGCGGGCGACAACCCCTGGCTGTCCGGCTGGAACAAACTGAGGGAGAATTCCCACTCACAGTCCACCTGGACCGCCAGGCCGCAGTCCGTCGTCTACCGGGGATCGGGCACCCCCGAGAACTACTCGCTCCTCTACAACGACATCGCCGCCGCCTACCAGAACGCCCTGCGCTGGCAGATCGCCGGCACCGCCGCGAACGGCGACTGCGCCGTGCGCATCCTCAACGCCTGGGCGAACACGCTCACGTCCATCCAGGGCACCGCCGACCGGTACCTCGCCGCGGGCATCTACGGCTGGCAGTTCGCCAACGCCGCCGAACTCATGCGCGGCTACGCCGGGTTCGACCTGAACAGGTTCAAGCAGATGATGCTGAACGTGTTCTACCCGCAGAACAACAGCTTCCTGACCAACCACAACGACGCCTGCATCACCAACTACTGGGCCAACTGGGACCTGTGCAACATGGCCTCGATCATGGCCATCGGGATCCTGTGCGACGACGGCGCCAAGTACGACCAGGCCGTCAACTACTTCAAGAACGGCGGCGGCAACGGCCAGATCCGGCGCGCGGTGCCGTTCCTGCACCCGGGCGTCGAGGGCTACGACCTCGGCCAGTGGCAGGAGTCCGGCCGCGACCAGGGCCACACCATCATGGGCATGGGCCAGATGGGCGCGATCTGCGAGATGGCCTGGAACCAGGGAGAGGACCTCTACTCGTACGACGGCCGCCGCTTCATGAAGGCCGCCCAGTACGTCGCCAAGTACAACCTGAACATGAACGTGCCCTTCACCACCTACACCTGGGGCAGCGGCCAGAACTGCTCCCAGCAGTCGCACACCGCGATCAGCTCCATCTCCCGCGGCCAGCCCCGCCCGGTGTGGGCCATGCTCCACTACCACTACGGCCGCCGCCTGCTCCTCGACGACAAGTACATCGCCCAGATGTGCTTCTCCGCCCCCGCCGAGGGCGGAGGTGGTGACTACGGCACCACCAGCGGCGGCTTCGACCAGCTCGGGTTCGGCACGCTGATGTACGCCAAATAGCGGTCAAGCCGGCTCGTGCACCGGAATACCGGTGGACCATGAGGTGCTCTGGTAGCACCGGTGCACGAGCGCGGCGAAGGGCTGGTGGGCGTATGACGGCAGGCCGGACGGATCCCGTGGTCAGGAGCCCGTACGGGGCCGTACGCGGCCGGTACGAGCGGGGAGTCGCGGTCTTCCGCGGCATCCCGTACGCCGCGCCCCCCTTCGGCCCCCGCCGCTTCCGCCCGCCCGTACCCCTCCCGCCCTGGGACGGCGTCCTCGACGCCGGCGCCTTCGGCCCCACCTCGCCGAAACCCCCGTACTCGGAGGCCTTCGCGCACTACCTGTCCGACCCGGTCGTCCCCGGCGACGACTGCCTCAACCTCAACATCTGGACCCCGCAACCGGCCCCCGGCGCCCGCCTCCCCGTCCTCGTCTGGGTCCACGGCGGCGCCCTGACCAGGGGATCGTCCGCCGTCCCCGTCTACGACGGCCATGCCTTCGCCCGCGACGGCGTCGTCTGCGTCTCGATCAACTACCGACTGGGCGTCGAAGGCTACGGACTGTTCCCGGACACGCCCCCGAACCCCGGCCTGCGCGACCAGATCGCCGCCCTGACCTGGGTACACGAGGCCATCGAGGCCTTCGGCGGCGACCCCGGCCGCATCACCCTGTGCGGCCAGTCCGCCGGGGCCATCAGCATCGGCGCCCTCATCGCCGCCCCGCAGACCCAGGGCCTGGTCCGTCGGGCGGTCCTCCAGAGCGGGCCGCCCGAGGCATCCGAGCGGGCCAAGGTCCGGCGGATGGTGCGCCGGATGGCCTCCCGGCTGAAGATCCCCGCCACCGCCGAGGCCTTCGCCGCCGTCGACCGCGACCTGCTGCTGCACACCCAGTCCGAGGTGGGCAAGCTCAGCAGCCCGGTGCTCGGCGGCCCCGCCTTCGGCATCGTCATCGACGGCGACACCGTCCCGCGCGACCCCCTTCAGGCCCTCACGGAGGGCGGCGCCGCCCCGGGCGTCGAGCTGATGACGGGCTGGACCCGCGACGAGTACCGGCTGTGGCTGGTCCCGGGCGGCCTCATGGACCGCGTCGACCGCCTCGGAGCCGTCGCCTTCGCGGCTGCCATGGCCCGCTGCCACTGCGGCAGCGAGGTCCCGCGCGGCTACCGCGCCCTGCACCCCGAGGCGAGTACGGCGGATCTCGTCGGCCAGCTGGTCACCGACCGCCTCCTCCGCATCCCCCTGCACCACCTGGCCGATGCCCGTACGGAACCCTCGTACGTCTACGAGTTCGCCTGGCCCTCGAACCTCCCCGACCTGGGCTCCTGCCACGCCCTGGAGCTCGGCTTCGTCTTCGATACGGGGGAGGTCCCGGAGTCCCGGAAACTGGCGGGGGAGGGTGCGCCGCAGGAGCTGGCCGACGCGATGCACACGGCGTGGGTGCGGTTCGCGACGGACGGCGACCCGGGCTGGGAACGCTGGGACGCCGCCCACCCGGTGCGCGTCTTCGGGGACCGCGCACCGGACGCCGAGAACGGCCTGGCCTACACGGCGTACGGCCCCCGGGACCGCGAACTCGCCCTGTGGGCGACCGATGCCGCCGACGCCGCCGCTGTCACGCCTGAGGAATCCACCCCTGCCGTACGGCGGCTCCGTCGCACCGGCGCACTCCGCCGGCGCTGACGAGGCTCACGCCGGTGGGGTGGATGTTCCGCCGAGTGCGGACAGGAAGGCCGTCCAGGTGGCGGGGGCGATGGTGAGGTGGGGGGTGGAGGGGGTCTTGCTGTCGCGGATGTGGATGGCGGTGGGGTGGGCGGCTACTTCGAGGCATTCCCCGCCCTCGCTGCCGCTGTGGCTCGACTTGCGCCAGTGATAGGCGACTTCGAGGCACTGGCCGCCCTCGCTGCCGCTGTAACTCGACTTGAACCACTCAAGTGCGGTGCCGCTCATGCTTCTCCCAGGAGACGGTCCAACAGGTCCCTCGTGTCTTCGGTGTTCAGGGCCTGCGTCCGCAGCATCGCATACTTCTGGGTAAGGATCCCCACCCCGTCGGGGTCGGCGATCAGCTGGCTTCCACGCTGGGTCTCCATGTACGCGAGCCGCTGGTGCTCGGGGGTTTCCAGGAGAACGAAGGGGCCGTCGAGGCCAGCGTGTGAGGTCCGGCCGAGTGGCAGTACTTGGAGGATGATCCCAGGCATGTCCACGTACTCGCGCAGCTTCTGCAACTGCTCGACGTAGACCTCCCGGCCGCCCAGGCGATCCCGGAGTACTGCCTCCCAGATGACGAAGCTCGTCGTGGGCGGCACCTTGCGGTGCAGGATTTGTTGGCGCTCCATGCGCGCCGCGACGAGCTGCTCGATGTGGTCCTCGTCGTAGACCGGCACACGGCTGCGGAAGACCGCCCGTGCGTAGCCCTCGGTCTGAAGCTGCCCGGGCACCGCCAAGCTGTCGTACACGGAAATCGCGATTGCCTCCCGCTCCCGATCCAGATACTCCTCCGCCCAGAGTGGTACGAGATCCACCTCCGGCATCTCCGACAACGCAGCCACCAACGCCCCCTTGGTATCGAGGAGTTGGTCCAACTGCTCCGCGAGATCCATCTTCAGCGGTCGTCTGCCCTGCTCGATGGACGCGATCTGCTGCTCGCCGACGACGAAGATCTCCCCGAGGGACTTCTGCGTGTACCCGGCCGCCTCCCGGAAGAGGGCGAGCAGCGCGCCCACCATCCTCATCGCCGAGGCGTTCCTGCGTGACCGTCGTGACCGTGTCGTGGTGCTCATGGCGGCGAACTCCCCACCCGCGCGCGTACTTGCACTGTTGCGCGCACGTACAACATGGCTGTACGGGTGCGCGCTCTGTTCCATGATGGCCACGGAGTGTGACTGTCGTCCCGTGAATGACGAAACTCCACTCCTGTTCCAACCTCCGTCTCCACGCCGGCGGTTCTACCGCCGGGAGCGCCAATCCGTTCCGGCCGCACGGGCGTTCGCGTACGACACGCTCATGGACTGGGGCGGGCACGGGCGCGTACAGGACGTGCTGCTCTGTGTGAGCGAACTGGCGACGAACGCGCTGGTGCACGGCGTGCCGCCCGGCCGTGGATTCCTGCTGAGGCTGGTGCCGTACGGCGAGGACGGCGGCGTACGGGTCGAGGTGCACGACAGTGGCGACGGCGTGCCGGTGCTGCCGCGGCAGGACGTCCAGGAGCCCTGTGAGGGCGGGCGGGGCCTGTTGCTGGTGTCGGAGCTGGCGGACAAGTGGGGTGTGGGGGCGAGGTGTCCCGGCAAGATCGTGTGGTGCGAGTTCGAAGGCCGTGGCAGCGGTGCCGGCGACGGCAAGACCTCGGAGACAACTGGGGTACTGGTTGCGAAGGGCATCTGCTGGGGCGGACGACCACTCCGAGCCGGAGCCTGATCAAACTTGCCGAGATCTACGAGGTCACGGCACTAGCCTCGACCGCGAATCATCGACGACAGCAGCCCGTGAGTCTCGGCGTCCGCGGCCGCTATGAGCCCACGACCTGCCTTTCCGATCGGAGCGCCGTCGACGGCGGTGACGACACACCCAGCGGCCTGGCACAAAGCGATGCCGGCGGCGAAGTGCACACTCTCGGCCAGGTCACCGCCGTCGGTGACGTATGCGGCGCGCTTGCCGGCCGCGACCCATGCCAGCGCCAGCGTCGTGGACACAACCCGCGGCCGGAACCGTTCGATGAATCCAGGATGAGCGAGCAGGTCCACAGCCCGGAATCCAGGCGCGCTCGGAAAGGGCGGGTCCAGGTTCACATCCACCAACTGGGTGGCAGCCGTCGGCGCCAACTGCGTGTCGCTCCCGTCGCGCCGAACCCCAGCGGTCGCACCGTCGGTGAAGAAGACCTCGCCGCTGAACGGATCGGCCACCGCGGCCGGACCGCCGCGCAGCGCCACGTTGACGGCAACCAGCATGTTGCCGACGGCATAGTTGAGCGTGCCGCACAAGGGGTCCACCAACCACTGGCGCACCGCGTCAGCCGCACCCTGCTGCCCGCCCTCCTCGCCGAGCACCGCATCCTCAGGCCGCGCGGCACGGATGACGCCGAGGATCGCCTCCTCAGACTCCACATCGGCATCAGTGGCGAAGTCTCCGAACCCCTTGTCCATGCGGGTAAGCCGCTTCCCGTACCTGGCGTGCACGGCCTTTGCGCCGGCGCGCGCCGCAGCTATCGCGACATCAGCATCGTCAAGGCTCGCGTTGATCACGACGCGCAGAATATCGGGACGACGAGTCAGCGGCATGAGCTCGCGATCCGACCGTGGGCCGCCCGGCGCACAGCCGGCGGTGTCGGGTTCCGTGAGCGCGCTGCCGGACCGGGCCTCCCGGCCCGGCAGCGCCTCGAAACAGCCGGACGTCAGATCGCTACAGGTCGCGGCATTGCGCCGACTTCGGACCACTCACCGTGTTGGTCGATCCGTTGTTCACCGGCGGCTGAGCGTTTCCCCCGCACGTCAGCGGGCCGTTGATCGTGTTCCCGGCGATCACGTTCCACCACTGCGTCCGCGTCACCGTCACCGGGCCGCTGATCGTATTCGGAGCACATCCCAGAACCGGGTTGCCGATCGTCACCGACGAGGTCCCGGACAACGTCACCGGGCCGGAGATCCGGCTGTCGCAGATCACCATCCCCGCCGCGCCGTCGGCCCGCACCGGGCCGGCGATCGCCGCACCGTCCACCTGGAGCGAGGCACCGGCCCGCACCGACACCGTCGCTCCGTCCAGGCAGGTCACGCCCTCGGTCACCGTCAACGGCCCGGCATGCCGGCCGGTGATCACCCGGTCGCAGTCGAGGCCGGCATACGTTTCGACCACGTCGAGCAGCGCCGTCACCGGACCGTACCCGGTCGAGCCGCGGACCGTGATCCGGCCGGCCTTGTCCGTGGCGCCGTCCGGTACCGGGTCCCATTTCACCGGGACCGGCTCGGTCGAACCATCGGCCATGGTCAGCACCCGCACCGAATCCGGCAGCACCACCTCGTCGCCGACCAGTGCGGACGCGTACACGGTGTCCTCCACTACGTGGGACGCGCGACTCTTGGTGAAGATGTCGATCGACGCGTTCGGCTCCCAGGTGCGCGTCATGCCCGGCACGGCGGTGAACAAGGACTGCCATCTCGCCGGCTCCCACGCCAGCACGCCCAAGCCCTGGTTGTTCGGGATGTCGTTGGCGATCTGGAACACGCGCTGGAGGGCATCCGCCTGCCCCTGGACGGTCCGCGGGTACGTCGAGTTGGGCATCGGGGCCCCGCCGCCACCCGACGCCGGGTACGAGGTCTCGGCGATCTCGATCTTGTACCCCGGGTGCGCCGCCGCCACCGCGTTGATGTTGGCCTCGTAGTGGTCCGGCGACCCGTGGTACTGCGGGTAGTACGAATGGGCGAGAACGTCCGGGTCGGCGCCTTTGGCCTTCACCCGGGTCAGGTACTGATCCCAGAACTCGAGTGTCTTGGCGCGCCGGTCCTTGCCGATGATGATGTGCGTCTCGACGTCGATGTCCTCGCCCTGGTCGGCCGACACGTCGCGGACCGCGCGGATCCCCGCCGCGGACAGCGTCGTGAACCGGTCCCACGCCTCCTCGTAGAGCCGCTGCTCCTTCGGGTCGTCGGAGCCCCAGTAGTTCCAGAGCAGGCCGCCGCCGGGCTGCGACTTGTAGATCTCCGGCTGGTTACGGAAGTACGCCGGGTCGGTGGTGCCGATCAACGCCGCCTCACTGCCGTACATGAAGCCATTGACGATCTCGTTGCCGATCGCGACCTTGTCCGGCGTCGTGCCCTGCTCGATCAACTGCTCGACGTAGTCGTAGGTGTAGTCGTACACCGCCTGGGTCAGGTCGTCGAACTCCAGCCGGGCCCACGCCCGCGGCTTCGGCTGCTTGGCCGGGTCGGCCCACGAGTCCGCGTAGTGCAAGTCGATCCCCAGGCCCATGTCCCGTTCGGCCTTGATCCACTTGGAGACCTCGAGTGACCGCTCGGGGCCTTGGTACGGGACGGCCAGTGCGTCGCCTGAGGACTCGCTGCGAGGCTCGTTGAAGACCCGCAGCCGGACGTACTCGGCGCCACGGTCCTGGAGCACGTCGAGCAGGTGGGGGCCCGCGCCTTGGTCCTCCTCGGTCGGACTCACCCAGTACTTGCGTCCTTCGGCGATGTCGTTGTCCACCCAGGAGGCATCGGCGCCGAGGATCAGGTCGTCGCGCAGATAGTTGTGGACGCTGAGTTCACTGATTCCCAAGGTGGCGCCGGGCGAGGCTCCCGTGAACGTCACCCGCACGAATCTCGTCCCTGGCCGGGTGAAGAGGTCGACCGATCCGCGAGCGGGCTGGTGGTTGGCCGAGTGGTCGGCGATGACGTTCCAACTGTCGCCGTCCGCGGACGACTCGACCACGTACTGGTAGGCGGCTCCGGTGTCCGGGAAGACGACCCCGACCTTCCTGACGTTGTCGTAGGCGCCGCCCAGATCGAGAGTCAGCCACTGGTTCGCGGACGTGTCATCCACCCTCCACGCGGTCCGGTCGTCCTGGTCGATCGCCAGGTCAGCGGTGGACGCCCCGCTGCTGACGTCGACGCTCGCCCAGGATTTCGCGCTGATGTCGCTCTCGATCGGCGAGATCTCGGCCTCGCCGAAGTGTGCGGAGGCCGGGGCAACCGGCCCGAATGCTGCTGCGCCGCACGCCAGAAGGACCGCGGTCGTGATGCTGAGTGCCGTGCGGACAGGGTGTCTTCGCATCATTGCCTACTCCTCATCTCTGTACCCCCGAACAGGAGCACGACTGTGTTCCAGCGAGCCTTCTGGGTCTTGTGGACAGGGCCCGGGCCGGGCCGGCTCGAGCAGTCCCGCAGCTGCACCTGCGTCCCGTTGGTCTGCGAGTTGTTCAGCACGTCCACGCAACGGCCGGACTGGGCGCCGACGATCGGGCCCTCGTCCGTCGGCGGGGGCGTCGACCCGCCGGGCAGGGTGGCGTGGAGGGTGTCGAGCAAGGACGGGGTGACGGTGCCCTCGTCCCGGGCGCCCATGACCGTCGTCGGCACCTGGATACGGAGGGCGGTGTCCCAGCCGGTGGGGCTGTTGGTGTCGATGCCGATGACGACGAAGCCGAAGGACGCCATCCAGTGGCCCATCCAAGCGCCTTCGGCGTTCCAGGTGGCTGTGTAGCCGGGCACGACCGCGACCGGACCCCATGTGCCCAGGCTGGTGTCCGTGGGGACTTCCGCGGGGTGTGCCCGGTGCTCCCGGACGGTGCGCTCCCGGTGGTTCGCGATCGCACTTTGTTCCTCCTCGTGTGGGGCGTGTCCGCAGCCCGCCGGGACAAGCGGATGAGCCCTGGAGGGGCGCGTCCATGACAAATGCGCCCCCTGTGTGGGACTCGAGAAGCACGCCATCACGGGGGTGGATTCGGCGAGTTGCGAGACCGGCACGTCGTCCGGGCCGGGCATGACGGGTTCTGTCGCGACACCGGAGAGGTCGTTGAGGTTCTTTGGGTTCTGTTGACAAATGAGGACGGTACTAAGGCCCCCGGTGTGCGGCAAGGCGTCAGCCCGACAGGTTCCCGAGTCTCACCGCAGGGCGGGAATCGGCGCTGATCAGGTAACGACCGCCCGCTACAACCAGGTTGAGATCAGTCGACGCGCTGGCGTGAATCGGTCGCATGCAGGGACGGCCGGCCGGGACCCTGCGTCGGGGAGCCGACTTGATCAAACAGATTGTCACATTCAGTCCGTGCATAGGTCTTGCCGCTCCTGGAAGCCCCTTCTAGCCTCACTGGGAGCGCTCCCAGTGATCCAAAGCAAGATCCTTCCCGCGTGCACGGCGCAAGTGAATCGTTTCATTCATGGTGCCGGGACCACGGAACAAGCCCTGCCCACCCACTTGAAGGAGCCGCACATGTCCGTCCGGAGTCTGCGAAGAACCCGCGGGCCGGTCACGTTATTGCTGGCGGTGTTGCTGGCCGCCGTCTCGCTGGTCGCCCTGCCCGTGTCCAGCGCGAGCGCGGCCGTGATCGACACGTCCGCCTACTACCAACTGGTCTCACGCCACAGCGGCAAGGCCACCGACATCTCAGGAGGCTCCACCGCCGACGGCGCCGGGGTCGTCCAGCGGACCCCGGCAACCGCCGCCAGCCAGCAGTTCCAGTTCGTCGATTCGGGCAACGGGTACTACCGGATCAAGGCCCGGCACAGTGGCAAGGTGCTCGACGTCGAGGGGTGGTCCACGGCCAACGGCGCGAACGTGCTGCAGTGGGCGGACAACAACGCCGTCAATCAGCAGTTCAGCGTGGTCGACATCGACAGCCAGTATGTGCAGCTGATCAACCGCAACAGCGGCAAGGCTCTGGAGGTCTGGGAGCAGTCGACGGACGAAGGTGCCCGGATCTCGCAGTACAACGACGTCGACGGCTTCAATCAGCAGTGGCGGCTGGTCAAGGTCGACGGCGGCACCAGCCCGGATCCCGATCCGCCGGTCGGTGACGCCCGGCAGATGGAGGATCTGAACCGGGGCCTGGTATCGGTGCGTTCGGGCTCGAACAATCTGGTGTCCTGGCGGCTGCTGGGCACCGAGAGCTACGACACGGCGTTCAACGTGTACCGCAACGGCACGAAGGTGAACGGCTCGCCGGTCACCGACTCCACCAACTACCTGGACAACGGCCCCCCTTCGGATGCCTCGTACACCGTGCGCGCGGTGGTGAACGGCACGGAGCAGCCGGCTTCGGAGTCCTCGCTGCGTTTCACCGGCGGCAACTACCTTGACGTGCCGCTGTCTTCGCCCGGTTCCGGGTACACGCCGGTGGAGGCGAGCCCGGGTGACGTGGACGGCGACGGGCAGTACGAGCTGATCGTCAAGTGGGACCCGAGCAACGCGAAGGACAACTCGCAGTCAGGCGTGACCGGCAACGTCTACATCGACGCCTACCGGCTGGGCGGCCAGCGGCTGTGGCGCATCGATCTCGGCCGCAACATCCGGGCCGGGGCGCACTACACACAGTTCCAGGTGTACGACTACGACGGCGACGGCCGGGCCGAGGTGGCCATGAAGACGGCGGACGCCACGCGCGACGGCCAGGGCACGGTCATCGGCAACGCGAACGCCGACCACCGCAACTCCAGCGGCTACATCCTGGCCGGGCCCGAGTACCTGACCATGTTCAACGGTCTGACCGGCGCCGCGATGTCCACCGTCGCCTACGACCCGCCGCGCGGCAACCTCTCCTCCTGGGGCGACAACTACGGCAACCGCGCGGACCGTTTCCTGGCCGGCACCGCGTACCTGGACGGACAGCGCCCGTCCCTGATCATGGCCCGCGGCTACTACACCCGCGCGGTCATCGCCGCCTGGGACTTCCGCAACGGGCAGCTCGTCAAGCGCTGGACGTTCGACTCCAACGCCTCGGGCAACGGCGCCGCGTACGGCCAGGGCAACCACCAGCTGTCCGTCGCCGACGTCGACGCCGACGGCCGCCAGGAAATCGTCTACGGCTCCGCGACCATCGACGACAACGGCCGCCTGATGTATGCCACGCGCTTCGGCCACGGCGACGCCCTGCACGTCGGCGACTTCGTGCCGGGCCGCACCGGCCTGGAGGTCTTCTCCATCCACGAGTCGAGCAACCAGCCCGGCTCCGATCTCCACGACGCCCGCACCGGACAGGTCATCCACCGCACGCCCACCAGTGGCACCGAGGGACCGGGCCGCGGCGTGGCGGGTGACATCCATGCCGGGAACGCAGGCGCCGAGTTCTGGGGCTCCGGACCGAACATGAGCAACCTGCGCAACGCCTCCGGCGGCAACGTGGGCCGCAACCCGTCCTCGGCGAACTTCCTCGCCTGGTGGGACGCCGATCCGGTGCGCGAACTGCTGAACGGCACCCAGATCGACAAGTACGGCACCGGCGGCGACACCCGGCTGCTCACCGGCAGCGGCGTGTCCTCCAGCAACGGCACCAAGTCCACCCCGGTGCTCTCGGGCGACCTCTTCGGCGACTGGCGCGAGGAAGTCATCTGGCGCCACTCGGGCAACAACGCCCTGCGGATCTACGCCACGTCCACCCCCACGACCACCAAACTGCACACCCTGGCCCACGACGCCCAGTACCGCACCGCCCTGGCCTGGCAGAACACCGCCTACAACCAGCCGCCTCACCCCAGCTACTTCCTCGGCGCCGGCATGAACCGCCCGCCGCAGCCCAACGTCTACGTGCGCTGACGGCACCCCCGCCGGCACACGGGGAAGGAACAACACCTCCAGGTCGGCCGGGACAGCCCCCGGCCGACCTGGAGGCCCCCGGACCGACGGAGCCGGAACGGCTTCCGTCAGTCCCGGGCGCCGAAGACCTGGACGCCCGCTCCCACGTCAGCCTCGGAGTAGTCGCCCGGAAAGACGACCGTGCGGCTCCCATCGCGCCCCACGCGATGCCGTACCGCGCCTCGTTGAGGCAGGACAGCGGCCCGCGAAGACCCCGCACCTCCGGCAGCACGGCCGTTCCGGGAAGCCGTACCGAATCCAGCACGAGTTCGCTGGTCACCGAGGCCCTCAGGGACATCTTGTGCTTGATCGCGGGGGCCGAGAAGCCCGGGGTGTCGGTCGGGACGACGAAGCCTCGCAGCCGTCGTCCGTACGGGCCCAGACGACGGCCACATCGGCCACCGAGCCGTTGGTGATCCACATCTTGCGCCCGTCGAGGACCCAGTCTCCCCCACTCTCGGCTCCGCTCGAGCGGGAGGTGCCCCCACCGTCGCGGCGGGCCGCGGTGCGCATGCTGCCCGGGTCGGAGCCGGAGTCGGGCTCGGTGAGGCCGAAGCAGCCGATGGCGGTCCCTGCCGCGAGACGGGGCACTGGCTGCGGAGCGCCGTCCCTGAGGATGCCGAGCCACCGGCCCCTTCCGGCCTGTGACGCTACCGACTTCAGTGGGGCGGTGGCGGCCCCACCGAGTCGCGTACGACGACGTGCGTGCCCAGCAGCAGGTGTTCGTCCGGGGCGCCCGGCGTGTGTTCGAGGGCCGTGCGGACGGCGAGGCGGCCGAGTTCCTCGTAGGGGACGTGGACCGTCGTCAGGGCGGGGTGCAGGTCGCGGGCGAAGGGGATGTCGTCGTAGCCGGCGAGGGAGATGTCGCCGGGGACGCTCAGGCCCGCCTCGTGCAGGGCGGTGAGGGCGCCCGCCGCGACCATGTCGGTGGCGGCCACGACGGCCGTGAAGTCGAGGTCGTCCTTGAGTGCTTGCCGCATGAGGCGGTGGCCCGCGTCCCGGGTGAAGTCGCCGTGCAGGAGGAGGGCCGGGTCGGGGGTCAGGCCCCGGGCCCGGTGGGCCGCGAGGTAGCCGCGTTCGCGTCCCAGGGCCGTGGTGTGGTCCGTCCGGCCGCCGAGGAACAGCACCCGGCGGTGGCCCTGGGCGAGGACGTGGGCGACCAGGGTGTAGGCGCCGCCCTCGTTGTCGTACTCGATGACCGTCACCGGGGCGCCGGGATCCAGTGGTGGTCTGCCGCACAGGACCAGGCGGGAGCCGGCCGAGGCGAGGGAGTCGGCCATGCGGTGGGTGCGTTCGCGGTACTCGGGGGTGTCGGCGGTGCCGCCGACCAGGATCACGGCGGCGGCGCGCTGGGCGCGCATCATCTCGATGAACTCCATCTCGTGCCGGACGTCGCCCTCCGTGCTGCACACCAGG
Organism: Streptomyces sp. NPDC050164; assembly: GCF_044459945.1. NCBI lineage: Bacteria > Bacillati > Actinomycetota > Actinomycetes > Kitasatosporales > Streptomycetaceae > Streptomyces > Streptomyces sp. NPDC050164. The sequence continues at coordinate 16,664 of NZ_JBITJK010000034.1, read as the reverse complement.
CAGAGGTGGCCGAGGCGGGTCGCCTCCCGTTCGACGCCGTGGGCCATGTGCGCGAACGACGGGCCGGTGATGTCCTCCAGCAGGAACGCCAGCGTGGGCGTGCCGACGCCCGCGATGGCCTTCGCCCGCGCGTCCGCGACGTAGTCCAGCTCGCGGACCGCCCGCATGACGCGCCCGCGCGTCGCCGCGCTCACCGGGTACACGCCGCCGAGCACCCGTGACACCGTCGACGCCGAGACCCCCGCGCGGGCCGCCACGTCCCGGATGGTGCTGCGGCTCGCGTCCCCGCTCTTCCTCGTCATGACTGCCTCGTCTCTCCCGGGCGCCGGTCCGCACCCGCCCCTCGGGAACTGCGGCAACGCCATGGCAACCGGTTCCCAGGACGGAGGCTAGCAGTGGGGAGGGGAGGGGAGGAGGGTTGTGCGCGCACTGATGAACCGGTGATGAGGCGGACTGGTGAGCCGGTGGTGAGCACGTACGCTGCTGTGCCGCTGCTATGCCGCCCCCAGCGTCCCCGCGATGCCCGAGATGGCCTCCGGGCCCACCCGGCAGCAGCCGCCGATCAGGCGGGCGCCGGACTGCTGCCAGCCCTTCACCTGGTCGGCGGTGAAGGTGGCGCGGCCGGTCCAGGCGCGGGCGTCGGCGTCCCAGGTCTCGCCGCTGTTGGGGTAGACGACGACCGGCTTGCCGGTGACCCGGGCCGCGGTCGCGGCGGCGGTGTCCGCGTCCTCGGGTGCGCAGCAGTTCACGCCGACCGCGATCACCTCGTCCGCGTCGGCGGCCAGGGCGAAGGCCTCCTCCAGGGGCTGCCCGGCGCGCGTGCGGCCACCGGCGACGGAGTACGTCAGCCAGACTGGCATCCCGAGCCCGCGCACCGCCCGCAGCAGCGCGGTGGCCTCGTCGGCGTCGGGGACCGTCTCCAGGGCGAGGACGTCGGGGCGGGCGGCGGCCAGCACCTCCAGGCGGGGGCGGTGGAAGCGCTCCAGTTCGTCGACCGTGAGGCCGTAGCGCCCCCGGTACTCGGAGCCGTCCGCGAGCATCGCCCCGTAGGGGCCGGCCGAGGCCGCCACCCACAGCGGGCGCGAGACGCGTGCGAGCCGGGCCGCGTCCCGTGCCGACTCGACGCTGAGCGCCATGAGTTCGGCCGCCCGGTCGTGGTCGATCCCGCGCTTGGCGAAGCCCTCGAACGTGGCCTGGTAGCTGGCCGTGATCGCCACGTCCGCGCCCGCCCGGAAGTAGGCGAGGTGCGCCTCGGTGATCGCCTCCGGCTGCTGCGCGAGCAGCCGCGCCGACCACAGCTCGTCGCTCAGGTCGTGCCCGGCCGACTCGAGCTGGTTGGACATGCCGCCGTCGAGGACGACCGTCCCGGCGGCGAGAGCTTCGGCGAGGGTGAGGGTGCTGGTCATACGAACGACCGTAGTCCAGACCCGGCCGTGGGCCCCAGCCGATTGTGTCCAGTGCATGAACAGGTCGCCCAACATGTGGGACGACGGGTTACGATCACGGTTCTCCCCCCTCCGCTCGTCAGGAACGCCCATGACCGTCCCCAGCCCCGCCGAGGCCGCCGAACCCGTCGAGCCGGCCCCGGCACCCGCGCCCCGCCGCACCTTCGGCCTCGCCGCCGCCACGGCCCTGGTCATGGGCAACATCATCGGCGGTGGCATCTTCGCCCTGCCCGCCACCGTCGCCCCCTACGGCACGATCAGCCTGCTCGCCTTCGTCGTGCTCTCGGTCGGCGCGGTCGCCCTCGCCCTGCTCTTCGGCAGGCTGGCGCGGCGCAGCCCGGTCACCGGCGGGCTGTACGTCTACCCGCGGGACGCCTTCGGCGAGTTCGCCGGGTTCCTGTCGGCCTGGTCGTACTGGACGATGTGCTGGGTCAGCATCGCCGCCCTGGCCGTCGCGGTCGTCGGCTACGTCGACGTCCTGATACCCCTGCACGGCAACCACGCCCTCCAGGCCGCCGTCGCCATGGCCGCCCTCTGGCTGCCCGCCGCCGCCAACTTCGCGGGCACCCGCTGGGTCGGCACGGTGCAGGTCGTCTCCACGGTCTTGAAGTTCGTACCGCTGCTCCTGCTGGCCACCATCGGCCTGTTCTTCGTCGACGTGGACAACTTCGGCCCGTTCAACGCCTCCGGCCAGAGCGTCTCCGGCGCGCTGGCCGCCTCCGCCGCGCTGCTGCTGTACAGCTTCCTCGGGGTGGAGTCGGCCGCGGTCAGCGCGGGCGAGGTCCGCGACCCCGGGCGTACGGTCGCCCGGGCGAGCGTGCTCGGCACCCTTGCCTCGGCCCTGGTCTACATCCTCGGCACGGTCGCCGTCTTCGGCCTCGTCCCGCACGCCGAACTCGTCGACTCCGGCGCCCCGTTCGCCGACGCGGTGAACGCCCTCACCGGCAGCTCCTGGGGCGGCACCGCCATCGCCCTGGTCGCCGTCGTCTCGATCACCGGCTGCCTCAACGGCTGGATCCTCATGGCCGCGCAGATGCCGTACGCCGCCGCCCGCGACGGTCTCTTCCCCGCGCCCTTCGCCCGGGTCGGCAAGGGCGGCGTCCCCGGCTTCGGCGTCTGGGCCTGCGCGATCCTCGGCACGCTCCTCATCGCCCTCAACTACACGGCGGGCCCGGACACCACGTTCCGCGTCCTCGTCCTGATCACCACGTTCACCGGCTGCGTGCCCTACCTCCTGTCGGCGGCGGCCCAGCTCTACTGGCTGGCCCGCGGCACCCGCGCCCGCGTCCGCCCCGCGGGCCTGGCCCGCGACCTGACCGTCGCCGTCCTCTCCTTCGGCTTCTCGTTCTGGCTGATCGCGGGCGCCGGATACGCGGCCGTCTACCAGGGCGTGCTGTTCCTGTTCGCCGGGATTCCGGTGTACGTGTGGCTGCGGGGGCGGCGGGAGGCGTCCGCCTAGTACTCCCATAACAGGAACGAGCTGTCGTCGCCGGGGCGCCGGTAACCGTCCACGGAGCGACCGGTTTCCAGCGCGTCGGCTGTGTGGTGCAGCAGTGCGGGCAGGGAGGCCCACATGGGGTGGGAGGACAGGTGGGAGGCGCCCAGCTTGTCGTGCTCGTGGATGCGCTCCTGCGGCCGGGAGGCGTCCAGGTGCAACAGGAGGGCGTGGTCGGGGTGGAGGCCCGTGCCGAGCTGGTCCTCGGTGCGGGCGATGTCCGCCGGGGTGGCTGGGGGAGCCAGTTCCCGGGCACGCCCGCGTTCCTCAAGCCAGCGCTCCACGCGCTGCCACGACTCGCCGAGCGGAGCGGGCTCCATGTGTCCTCCTGGTGGTCTCGGAAGGACCTCACCGTAGGCTGACGGGATGCCTGAAGTCGCCGTGGCGGAAGCCGAGTTTCGCGAGATTTACGATTTCGCAGCCCCCGGAAGTACGACCCTCGTACCTCTCACGCACAACCCGTTGAACGGCGTCACCGCGGGCGTGTGGCGCGTCACGGGCGGCGGCCGGTCGGCCGTACTGAAGGTGCTGACGCGGACCAAGGAGACCAGCGTCACGTGGGCCGCCTCCAACGACCCCCGGCACTGGAACTTCTGGCGCCGGGAGGCGTACGTCTACCAGTCGGGGCTCGCCCAGGTCTGGCAGCGGCACGGCATCCGCGCGCCCCGGCTGCTGGCCTGCGTCGAACGCCCCGACGGTGACCTGGCGTTGTGGCTGGAGGACGTGCCGGGCGAACCGGCGACGGCCTGGCCGCTCGCCCGGCACGTCGAGCACGCACACCGGCTCGGGGCCGCGCAGGGCGCGGTGGGCACCGGGGAGGACCGGCCGTGGCTGTCGCAGCGCTTCCTGCGCGACTACACGGCCTCCAAGACGACGGGCCAGGACCTGATCGATGACGACGAGGCCTGGCAACACCCCTTGGTTCGGGAGCACTTCCCGGTCGGCCTGCGCGAGGACATGGTCCGCCTCCACCACGACCGCGAGTGGTTCCTCACGGTCATGGAGTCCCTGCCGCGAGCCCTCTGCCACCTCGACCAGTGGCCGGCCAACGTCCGCTCCGACGGCCGCGACAGTGTCGTGTTCGACTGGGCGTTCGCCGGGGACGGCGCGCTCGGCGAGGACCTCGGCAACTACCTCCCCGACTCCGTCTTCGACCTGTTCGTCCCCGCCGCCGACCTCCCCGGCCTGGCCAAGGCGGCGTACGACGCCTACCTGCACGGCCTGCGCGAGAGCGGCTGGCGCGGCGACGAACGCCTCGTACGGCTCGGCGTGTGCGCCTCCGCCGTGAAGTACGACTGGCTCACCGCACTGATGCTCGCCCGGGCGGACGACGAGCAGCCGGCCTACGGCGGCCAGGGCGCCGTCCCCGCCGGACTCCGCTACCGAGAACGCGGCCTGACCCTCGCCTTCCTCGCCGACTGGGCGGCCGAGGCCCGGCTGCTTGCTCCCCAGCTCGGCTTCCCCGAGGCGCCGAGCGGCCGATGACACCGGACGCTCGAAGCTCACTGCCGGGAGAAGGGAAGAGCATGGCCCGCGTCGTCGAGTTGTCGTACTACCCGGTCAAGGGATGCGCCGGGACATCGGCGACCGAGGCGCTGCTGACACCCGCCGGACTGGCGCACGACCGCAGCTTCATGGTCGTCAGCGAGGAGGGCGTGTACCGGACCCAGCGCCGGGATCCCCGGCTGGCCGTCATCCGGCCGGCCATCACCGCCGACGGCGAACACCTCACGCTCAGCGCGCCACGGACCGAAGCCCTGCACCTGCGCGTGGACACCTCCGGCACCCGGCAGAAGGTGGACCTGTTCGGGACCGCCTACCAGGGCATCGACCAGGGCGACACGGCAGCCGACTGGCTCTCGGAGGTGCTGCGCGCCCGGAGCCGGCTCGTGCGCGTACCGCCGGAACACGACCGGGTGACCGACGGTCTGACACCCGGCACCTCCGGCTACGCCGACAGCTGCGCCCTGCACGTCGTCTCACGCGCCACCCTCGACCTCCTCAACCGGAAACTGAGCGAACGCGGCACAGGCCCGCTGCCCATGAATCGCTTCCGCCCCAACATCGTGCTCGACGGCTGGGAGGAACTCGACGGCTCGGACGAACGCGACGGCTGGACCGAACCGCACGCCGAGGACCGCGCCCGCCGCATCCGCATCGGCGACACCGAACTGGGCTATGCCAAGCTCGCCATCCGCTGTGCCGTCACCCTGGTCGAGCAGGAATCCGGGGCCAAGGCGGGCCCGGAACCGCTGCGCACCCTCGCCGGCTACCGGCGGGCGTCCGAGGGCGGCGTCGCCTTCGGTGCCAAGTTCGCCGTGCTGCGGCCCGGCACCGTGTCCGTCGGCGACGACGCGGTCGTCACGTCGTGGGGCGAGTCCGAGCTGTGAGCCTCACTGCCGCGCGCGGCCCCCATGCCGGCCGCCGCGACGCCGGCCCCGGCCGCGTCGCGTCGCCATCGGTACGGCGAGGCTGACGACGAGCGCCAGTCCGAGTGCGTACGGCCACCAGCCGAAGCCGATGTCCTCCGACGCGCCGGCGCTCCGGGGCGCCACAGCACCGGACGCGGACGCCTCGGGCGCCGTGGGCGAGGCGCTCGGGGTGGTTTCGGCGGTCAGGGCGACGTCGTTCCCGTCTCCCGCCCGGTAGTCGATGCGGTAGGTGGTGTCGCCGAGCTTCACGCGGGCGCCTTGCCGCAGCCCCTTGAACGTTCCCGAGATCCTGCCGTCGCCCTTGTGGTCGAGGACGGTGATCTCACGAGCGGACCGGCCCCGCCCTCCGACGGCCGCGACGTCGAGGTCCCCGGCCAGCCGTACCGTCCCCGTCACTTTCAGCGGCTTGCCGCGCAGGACCAGGGTGCCCTTGGAGCTCTGCGTGTAGCCGCCGGTCACGGTGAGGCCGGTCGTCACGGCACCTTCGTTCGTCACCGCTCCCGCGACCGTGCCCTGGCCGGTGAGCGTGGTCGCCACGCGCAGGCCCGCCGGGCCGGCGTCCAGCCGTGCCCCGGCCGCCGTAAGCCGTATCGCCTTGCTGCGAGTGAGGGTGGCGCCTTTTCGCAGGGCCAGCGTGCCCTTGGAGACGGTGGTCGTCCCGGTGTACGTGACGGCGGGACCCGTCAGTGTCGTCGTGGCGGCTCCCGACTGGGTGAGCGAGCCGCTGCCGCCGATGCGGGAGAGGGTGAGAGGCCGGTTCGTGTTGCGCAGGACGAGTGAGCCGTCGTTGACGACCTTGTAGTGGGCGCCTGCCGTGTACAGCCCGCCGTCCCCGCCGCGCTTCCCGCTGCCCAGGCGCAGCACCGCCCCCTTCTCCACCGTCGTCGAGCCGTCGTAGTACTGGACGGCCGCGAAGGTCACGTCGTTGCCGGGGGTTCCGGCGATGACGATGTCGCCCGCGCCGGGGGACGAGAGGGTGTCGTGGAATATGCCGCCGCCGATGGGGGCGCCGAGCGTCACCGGGCCGTTGTAGTCGAAGGTGAGGCGGGAACGGGAGCGGGCGGCCAGGAGGTTGATGTAGACCGTCTCGGCGGTGCCCGGCATGAAGATCCTGTTCGTGGTGCCGTCGCCCCACTGGACGTTCGCGCCCTTGATGTTGGTGCCGCGCTTGTTGACGTTCTTGCGGGCGGGCGTCCAGTTGAGGGCCGGGTCGCTGAGCGACGGGTCTGTGTCGCCGCCCTGGTCCGACCAGCTGTACTGGCCGGTCAGGACGACCTTGCCGCCGGGCCGCGACTGGACGTTGATGTCGCTGCCGTACTCGCGCTGGTAGAAGTCCATGCCCATCGTGACCGTCCGGTCCAGGGGCGTGTCGGCGGTCCAGGTGCCCTGGTTGAGGACCTTGCGGACGTTCGGGAGCGAGGTCGCGTACTCCGGGCGTCCGGCGTTCAGCTGCGTGCCGTTGTCGATCACCCCGGAGAAGGGGTGCGTGCCCGACAGGTCCCAGGTGCCCCACAGGAACCTCGGCTGGGTGATGAGCCCGGAGCCGCTGATGGTGCCCAGGTTGTACGCGCTCCTCAGCGACAGCCGCAGGGTGCCGTCGACCCGGATGTTGTCCTGGTTGAGGCGGAACGCCGGGGTGTTGTAGGGGAAGTGGCCGATCAGCCCGGTCGTACCGCCGTTGCCGTACTGCAGGGTCGCGCCGCGCTCGACCGTGATCGCGGGCGGGTCCGGGCTGGTAACGGTGACGTAGGGGTGGTTGCCGCCCCGCGTGCTCACTTTCTGCCGCTGCCGGGCCTTCGGCAGCGTGAAGTCGCTGTCCTTGGTCAGCACCAGCGTCCCGCCGCCGCGCACGGTGAGCGTGCCCTCGCCACGGAACACGCCGTCATACGTCGTCGTCCCGGGCGGCACGGTGACGACCGTGTCGCCGGTGAGCGTCACGTCCCGGTCGGCCAGCACGTCGGCGGTGACGTCCCGGGGACCGGCGGCCGCCGCCGGGGGAGCGGCGAGCAGGGAGGCGACCGCCGCGAGGACACCGGCGGCCGCTGCTGTGAGGTGAGTGAGACTGCGCACGGGAGGGGAGACGCGGGTGGCGGGCGGCCGATAACAGAAAATCGGCGGTTGCCGTTCCGGCGATGCGACGGTTACTGCCTCGTGCTGGACGGGACGGGACGGGGTGGCGTTGGCCGGGTCCGCCCGTCCTTGTCAGAGTTGGGTGTTGAGCCATTCCTGGAAGGTGGGGCCGGCGAGCTTGGCGTGTGGGCTGGGCAGGAACCCGCCGGCCGCCGCGGTCTCGGCATCGGGCATGCCGGAGCCGTCGACCTCGACGACCTTGATGCCTCGGCGGGCGCCGAGGAGCTTGGCCGCCTCGGACATGGTCTCCCTGCGGGGCCCGGCGATCTCGGGGATCGGTGTTCCGGGACCCGGCTGGGCGGGCGCGTCGGGGTCGGTGGCCAGATCGACCAGCGTTTCGGCCACGGTGCGGCAGGCCACGAGCTGGGTGGGCAGGGCCGGGACGTAGGCGACGTCGCCCTGCTGCCAGTCCAGGAGCTGACCGACGAATTCATGGAACTGCGCAGCCCGCAGAATGCGAGCGGGCAGCGGGCCGGACAGGTGGGCCTCCTCATGCACCTGCTGGGCGGCGACGAAACCGGCGGTGGCCTTGTCGGTGCCGATGATGGAGACGGCGACGACCAGGCCGACTCCTGCATGCCGGCCGGCCTCGTGCAGGTTGCGGGTGGCGGTGCGGAAGAACTCCGTGGCGGCCTCCTGGTCGGAGGCGTGCCATGACGCGACGTCGATGATGACGTCGACTCCGGTGAGCGCCTCGGCCAGGCCCTTACCGGTGATGATGTCCACGCCGGTGGCGCGGGACATCGGCACGACCTGGTGCCCCTGTTCCGCCAGGACGTCCACGACGTGGCGTCCCAGCCGCCCGGTTGCTCCTGCCACTGCGAACTTACTGGTGCTCATGTTCCATGCCCTTCTCGCCGGGTCGGACCTGACGTACACGAGACGCCGGCGCCCCGGCGCCTGTAACAGTCGCAGTCGTGTGACGCAGGCCACCGATCGGGGGCGTTACAGAACGCCGGGGACCGGCGTCTAGTGCGTGGAGCAGAACCGGGAACGAACAGGCGGGAGCCGGGTGTGAGCGAGCGCAGCGAACGAACCACGGGCACAGCCGAGCCGCTTGATCGTGCCGACCGGACGGAGTCGGTGGACTCCGCCACCGAGGTGTTCGTCGCCCACCGCAATCTGCTGTTCACCGTTGCCTACGAGATGCTCGGCTCGGCCGCCGACGCCGAAGACGTCCTGCAGGAGACCTGGCTGCGATGGGCGGGCGTCGATCCGGCAACCGTGCGGGAGAATCGTGCCTACCTGGTGCGGATCGTCACCCGGCAGGCACTGGACCGGATGCGTGCGCTCGGCCGGCGCAAGGAGTCCTACGTCGGGCCGTGGCTGCCCGAGCCGTTGCTGACCGCGCCGGACGTGGCCGAGGACGTCGAACTGGCCGACAGCATCTCGATGGCGATGCTGCTGGTGCTGGAGACGCTCGCGCCGGTCGAACGGGCGGTGTTCGTGCTGCGCGAGGTGTTCGATCTCGAGTACGACGAGATCGCCCAAGCCGTCGGCAAGAGCCCGGCCGCGGTCCGCCAGCTGACCTATCGGGCACGGGCACACGTCGCCGCGCGCCGACCACGCGGCACCGTCTCCCCGGCCCAGACCCGAGCCGCGCTCCACGCCTTCCAGCGAGCGGTCGAAACCGGCGAGTTGCAGGGCCTGCTCGACATCCTCGCGCCGGACGTCGTCGCCCTGAGCGACGGCGGCGGAATCAAGCATGCCCTGCTGCGGCCCATCGTGGGCGCGGACACGGTGGCCCGCCTGCTGGCGGGTGGCTGGTGGAAGCGCGACGCCGAACGGTCGGTCGAGCCGGTTCAGATCAATGGTGCCCCGGGGCTGCTCGTCCGGGTCGACGGGGAGGTCGACGGCGTGGTGGCTGTGCGGGTCGAGAACGGCTACGTCACCGGGGCCTACCATGTCCGCAACCCCGAGAAGCTGTCACGTGTGGCGCAGGAGACCGCTGTAAGCCGCTGAGCTTGATCGTCACTCAGTGCCGGGCGAACTGCACACGGGTCGGCTGTACGGCGTCCGGGCGGATCGCGATGCCGTCGACGGTGAGTTGTTCGCCGTAGATGTCGGTGAGCCTGAGGGGGCCGCCGCAGCCGGTGCCGTCGGGGGAGAGGAAGTAGTTGTACTCGGTACGGGTCAGCCGGGTCCATCCGCTGCCGGTCCTGACCTCCAGCCGGGCCAGCGGGTTGCGGTGGCCGAGCGCCTGGATGCCGCACCAGTGGCGGCTGGAGCCGGTCTTGTAGCGGATCGAGACGGTGTCGGACGTGCTGGGGCTCAGCAGGCTCCAGGTGATCGGGATCCGGCCGGCGGACAGGCCCGCGAGCTTGGCGAAGGCCTCTTTGCTGAGGTCGAGTTGCCCGGGGGCGCAGGGCAGCGGGCATTCGTTGGTGATCCGGACCGTGACGGAGGCGCCGTTCGCCGCGCGGACGAGGATGTGCGCGCCGCACGCCTTGGACGTCTCGTAGTCGGTGTGGTTCATCGCGGCGACCATGAGGTCGGGGCTCGGGCCGTACAGGCAGGCGCCGTCGCCGTCCGCGGCGTCGTAGTGGGTGGCGACTCCCTTGTAGGTGACCTGGGGCCGGATACGTCCCGCCAGCGGTGCCGTGCCGGACACCGGTCGCGGTGAGGACCGCGGGGCGCTGGTGGGCGAGGGCCGCTCCGACGGGGTGGTCGCGGTCGGCGTCGGGGATGCCTTGGACGGTTTCGGTTTCGGTTTCGGTTTCGGTTTCGGCTTCGGGCTCGGTTTGGCCTTCTGTTCCGGTGTCGCGGCCGGGGCACTCGACTGGTTGCCGGCGGCGGGCTCGGCAGCGGCTCGCACGGCGTTCGGCTCGCTGTCGAGGCGGAGCGCCATCACCAGGGACAGCAGAACTCCCACCGCTGCCACGGCGACGGCGAGGACGAGGGCCGTGCGTCGCTTGCGGAGAGGACGGCGGCGGGAATGGGATGCCACGGATGAAGTCCTTACGTGGTTCAGGAGAATGCGCGCTTTCGCCTCACCAGTGGTCGCCGGGGCGGGAAAGGTTGCCGCGCGTGCGGCGGGGTCCTTCCAGGACCCGGCCGCCTTCGTCCCGTCAGACCCGTTGACCTCCACGTGACGCACCCTTACCTTTTCGGCGTTCGTAATGACAGATGGCGTTCGAAATGCCAGACGGACGCATCAGACGACGCCGTGTGTCCCCCCAGTGAGAGGCAGGCCCCACCGCATGAGCCGCGACCGCGACCACGCTCTGCCCGAACCCCCCAGCCGCAGACTGCTGCTGAAGGGCGCCGCAGCCGCCGGTGCCCTGGCCGCCGTCCCCGCCGTACCGGGCATGGCCCAGGCCGCCACCCCGGCCAGACCCCCGAAACCGGCCCCCTTCGTGAACCCGCTCGTCCGCAACCGGGCCGACCCGCACATCAACCGGCACAAGGACGGCTTCTACTACTTCACCGCCACCGCCCCCGAGTACGACCGCATCATCCTGCGCCGCTCCCGGACCCTGAACGGCCTGGGCACGGCGGACGAGTCCGTGATCTGGCGCGCCCACCCCACGGGGAACATGGGCGCGCACATCTGGGCGCCCGAACTGCACCGCATCGGCGGCAAGTGGTACATCTACTTCGCCTCGGCGCCCGCAGAGGACGTGTGGGCGATCCGCATATGGGTGCTGGAGAACTCCAACCCCAACCCCTTCAAGGGCACCTGGGTGGAGAGGGGGCAGGTGAAGACGGCCTGGGAGACGTTCTCCCTCGACGCCACCACCTTCACCCACCGGGGCAAGCGCTACCTCGCCTGGGCGCAGCACGAGCCCGGAATGGACAACAACACCGGCATCTTCCTGTCCGAGATGGCGAACCCGTGGACCCTGAAGGGCCCGCAGGTCCGGCTCTCCACCCCCGAGTACGACTGGGAGCGCATCGGCTTCAAGGTCAACGAGGGCCCGTACGTCATCAAGCGCAACGGCCGCCTCTTCATGACGTACTCGGCCAGCGCCACCGACTTCAACTACTGCATGGGCCTGCTGACCGCGGACGCCGACAGCCACCTCCTGGACCCCATGAGCTGGACCAAGTCGCCGACGCCGGTCTTCACCAGCAACGACACCACCAAGCAGTACGGCCCCGGCCACAACTGCTTCACCGTCGCCGAGGACGGCCGCACCGATGTCCTCGTCTACCACGCCCGCCAGTACAAGGAGATCAACGGCGACCCGCTGAACGACCCCAACCGCCACACCCGCATCCAGAAGCTCGGCTGGAAGCCGGACGGCACCCCGGACTTCGGCATCCCGGTCGCCGACACCGTCAAGGCGGGGGACTGAGATGAGGCGCGCGTACGCGGTCCTCCTCGCCCTGTGCCTGGCACTGGCCGGCGCCCTCGCCACCGCCGGGACCGCACAGGCCGCGCCCCAGACCATCACCAACGGCACCCAGTTCAAGGACACCTCGGGCAACCCCGTCCACGCGCACGGCGGCGGGGTCATCAAGGTCGGCTCCTACTACTACTGGTTCGGCGAGCACCGCAACGCCGACAACACCTTCCGGTACGTCGACGCCTACCGCTCGACCGACCTGAAGAACTGGGAGTTCCGCAACCACGTCCTGACCGAGGCCAGCGACCCGGAGCTTGCGACGGCCAACATCGAGCGGCCGAAGGTCATGTACAACGCGTCCACCGGCAAGTTCGTGATGTGGATGCACAAGGAGAACGGCACCGACTACAGCGAGGCCCGCGCCGCCGTCGCCGTCTCCGACACCGTCGACGGCAACTACACCTGGAAGGGCAGCTTCCGCCCGCTCGGCCAGCACATGTCCCGCGACATCACGGTGTTCGTCGACACCGACGGCGCCGGGTACATGATCTCCGCCGCCCGCGAGAACTACGACCTGCAGATCTACCGCCTCACCGCCGACTACACCGGCATCGCGAGCCTGGTCGCCAACCCCTGGCCGGGCGGCCACCGCGAGGCTCCGGCGCTGTTCAAGCGCAACGGCGTGTACTTCATGCTGACCTCGGGCGCCACGGGCTGGAACCCCAACCAGCAGCAGTACGCCACGGCCACGAACATCGCCGGACCCTGGTCGGCCATGAAGAACATCGGCGACTCGACGACGTACGGTTCACAGACCGCCTACGTCCTTCCGGTGCAGGGCGGTTCGGGCACCTCGTACCTCTACATGGGTGACCGCTGGGGCAACTCCTTCGGCGGGACCGTCAACGACTCGCGGTACGTCTGGCTGCCGCTGACCTTCTCCAACTCGACCACGATGTCCATGTCCTGGTCGCCGGAGGTCACCATCGACACGGCCGCCGGGACCGTCTCCGGCGCGAGCGCCACGTACCACACCCTCGTCGCCCGCCACTCGTCCAAGTGCGCGGACGTGACCAGCCAGTCGCTGTGGGCGGGCGCCCAGCTCAAGCAGTACGACTGCAACGGCGGCACCAACCAGAAGTACTGGTTCAAGTCCGTCGGCAGCGGCTCCTACCAGCTGATGGTCAGGAACAGCTCCCTGTGCGTGCAGGAGAACACGAGCACGCTCACGCAGGAGAACTGCAACGCCTCCGCGGCGAGCCAGCAGTGGTCGCTGACCACCACCGGCTCGTACGTGAACGTCAAGTCGCGTGCGACCGGCGAGTGCCTCGACGTGAACGGCGCGTCCACCGCCAACGGCGCCGCGCTCATCACGTACACGTGCAACGGCGGAACCAACCAGCAGTGGACGCGCGGGACATGACGACCCCGGCTGTCCCTGGGCCGGCAAATCGATCGCGTCGATCGCCGGCCCCGCACTGAGGAAGCCGGTCGCCCCCGACCCGCTCACCACGTCGATCCTGAGCACGTTGCACTGACTCGGGTCCGTCTTCCAGGCGGACGCGGGACGCTGTACGTGAGCGTGTGGTTGTTGCCACGGTACGAACCGTTGGTCAGCGACCGGGTGTTCGGCTGGGTGGGCGGGGAGGGGATGGCGGACGTCCAGGCATCCGCAGGGTGCGCGCGGCCGCCGCCTGGGCCGCCGTCAGCCGGAAGCACACCAGGATCCCGCTGTCTTGGGTGTGAGCGACAGCGACAGTTGAATCGATTTGGCGAAAGGGCTTTCACGCGCTTGGTGGTGCATCTTCGGGAAATCGAGCCGAAGTCTAGAAAGCGCTTGCCGCAAGCGATACGTTCAGCCGCCAGGGCTTGTCGCCGTGACGGAGGAGCTGCGAGTGAGACGTTTCAACATGGCCGTGCTGGCGGCCGTGACGCTGAGCACCGCCCTGTCCGCCGTACCCGCCCATGCGGGCGAGGCAGGCGGAAGTCCGGGCCTCGCCCACTGCACCGCCGGCGCCTGCCACTTCGACGTCCCGCCCGGCACGTACGACGTGCGGGTCGTCCTCGGCGGGAAGACCGCGTCCGCCACGAGCATCAGCGGCGAGACCCGCCGGTCCCTGCTGCCGGAGACGGCCGCGCCGGCGGGCGAGCGCGTCACCCGCAGCTTCACCGTGAACGTCCGCACCCCCGAGGGCGAACCCACCGGCCCCGACGGAACCCCCGGCCTCGACCTGCGGATCGGCGGTTCCGCCCCCGCCCTGGCCGGCATCAAGGTCACCCCCGCCCGGCACACCCGCCAGATCTTCCTGGTCGGCGACTCCACCGTCTGCGACCAGCCCGGCGACCCGTACTCCGGCTGGGGCCAGCAGTTGCCCCAGTACCTCCGCGAGGGCGTGTCCGTCGCCAACTACGCCGATTCCGGCGAGAGTACGGTCACGTTTCTGGGGAACCCGCGGTTGTGGGCCACCGTACGGCCCCTGATCCGCCCCGGCGACCTGGTCCTCGTCCAGCTCGCCCACAACGACAAGACCACGGACGAGGCCACCTACCGGGCCAACCTGGAGACCCTGGTGGCGGGAGTCCGGGAGCGGGGCGGACAGCCGGTCCTTGTCACTCCCATCGTGCGGCGCTGGTTCAACCCCGACGGCACGCTGAACAACTCAACCGCGCTCCTGGTCAACGGCCTGGGCGTCGACCACCCGGCGGTCACACGCTCCGTCGCGGCGGCGCAGGACGTCCCGCTGATCGACCTCACCGCGAAGACGAAGGCGCTCGTCGAGTCCCTGGGCGTGGAGGGTTCCAAGGCCCTGTACCTCACCAACGAGGCGCGGGACAACACGCACACCTCCGTGCGCGGTGCCATGGCTTACGCGGGCCTGGTCCGCGACGAACTCGTCACCCGGCATCTGGTGCCGAAGGGCAAGGTGCGGGTGGGATGAACCCCTGGGGCGCCCCGACCGGAACCGGGGCGCTCCAGGTCCACCGTTTCCGACCTGTCCCAGCACGAAAGAGACGCGATGCAGCTGCCTCCCGCCGACCGCACCACCTCCGCGTACACCGGCTACACCCGCGCCCACTGGGAGGCGGCGGCCGACACCCTGCTCACCGCCGTCGAGCCGTACGCGACCGAGGACCACGCGCTGTATCACCTGCCCGGCGACCGGACCAGCTGGTCGGGCCGCCTCTCCGACGGCTTGGAGGGCTACGCCCGCACATTGCTGCTGGCCGCCTTCCGCCGCGACGAGAAGGCCCTGGAGCGCTACGCCGACGGCCTGGCCGCCGGAGTCTCGGGCGTCTGGCCCCGCATCGAGGACCGCAGCCAGCCCCTGGTGGAGGCGGCGTCGATCGCACTCGCCCTGCGGCTGACGCGGGACCTCTTGTGGGACCGGCTGGACGACGGCGTACGGCAACGGGCGGCGGCCTGGCTCGGCGACGCGCTCACCGCCGAGGCCTGGCCCTGCAACTGGGAGCTGTTCCCGGTCACGGTGGGCGGCTTCCTGGCCGAGATCGGCCACGAGCCGGACGCGTCCCGCGCGGCGATCGACCGCGGCCTGGAGCGCATCGAGCAGTGGTACGTGGGCGATGGCTGGTACACCGACGGCGATGGCCGCAAATTCGACTACTACAACGGCTGGGCCATGCACCTCTACCCGGTGCTGCACGCCTGGCTGGAGCGCGACGAGCGCCTCCTGGACCTGTACGGGGCGCGTCTCGAACGCCACCTCTCCGACTACGCCCGCCTGTTCGGCGGCGACGGTGCCCCCATGCACCAGGGCCGTTCCCTCACCTACCGCTTCGCGACGACGGCACCGCTGTGGCTGGGCGCCCTGACCGGCCGTACGCCTTTGCCGCCGGGGCAGACCCGGCGCCTGGCCTCGGGAGCACTGCGCTACTTCCTGGACCGGGGCGCGGTCGACGACCGGGGCCTGCTGTCCCTGGGCTGGCACGGCCCCGACGAGTCGGTCCTCCAGGGCTACTCGGGCCCGGCCTCCCCGTACTGGGCGAGCAAGGGCTTCCTCGGCCTGCTCCTGCCGCCCGACCACGAGGTGTGGACGGCGACGGAGGAACCCGCCCCGGCCGAGCGCGCGGACTCCGTCACCCCCCTCGGCCCTCCCAACTGGCTGCTCCAGTCCACCCGTTCCGACGGCGTGGTACGCCTCCACAACCACGGCAGCGAGGACGTCCGCTACGACCCGTACTACACGCGCCTGGCCTACTCGACCGTGACGGCCCCGTCCCCCTCCTACGACAACAGCGTGCTCCTCGGCGACGACCCGAGCCGCACCGGCATCGAACCGCTGGGCGTCGGCGAGGGCTGGGCGGCCTCGCGGCACACGGCGGGCGGCGGAGCCCGGGTGACGAGCGTGGTGCTGGCGCACGGGGCGGCGGAGGTGCGGGCGCATCTGGTGTCCGGGGCGGAACCGGGAACGCCGGTGCGGGTGACCGGCTGGCCGGCGGCAGAGGGCCTGCGGGCCGAACTCCTGCCCGCGGCCGGCCTCGACGAAGCCCTCACCGGCGCCACCGGCGAGGGCGCCACGCTGTTCGTCGCCCTGGCACGGCTGACGGGGGAGCCGGACCCGGTCCCGCTGGCGGAGCTGGTCTCCGTGCGCGTGGACGGGACAGGGTCGGTCGAGGTCCGCTGGAGCGACGGGGACGGGGCGCGGGTGCTGCTGGACGGTTCGGGGGTGGAGGTGGCGCCGCTCTCGGCCTGAGAGGGGTGGGGCGCCGAGGCGGCCTCCGGTCGGCTGCAGTTCGGTCCGCGCCGAAGCGATTCGCGCCTAGGTGTATTGATCACGAGCGTTGTTAACACTGGCCGGGCTTGATCATGGCGAAGGCCCCCGTGTGTGGTGGAGGTGTCGAATCTTCACCGCAC
>NZ_JBITJK010000033.1:0-116652 GCF_044459945.1 Streptomyces sp. NPDC050164 | reverse complement strand
GGGGTTGTGTGTGTGGCCCCGGGGGGGGCCCCCCCGCGGGGCCGGGGGGGCCCCGCGGGTTTCCCGGGGGTTGGGGGGGCGCCCCGCCCCTCACACCGCCGCCGGGGTGGCCGAAACCATATGGTTTCGGCCACCCGGCGGCACGTTTCTGCTGCCCCCCCGGAAGCGGTCAGCCCTCCTCGTGGGCGGCCACCGCGCGACGCGCGTCCGCGTCCAGGACGCCCCAGTTGATCAGCTGCTCGGTGAGGACCGAAGGCGACTGGTCGTAGATGACGGCGAGTGTGCGCAGGTCGTCCTGGCGGATCGAGAGCACCTTGCCGTTGTAGTCACCGCGCTGCGACTGGATCGTGGCCGCGTAGCGCTGCAGGGGGCCCGCCTTCTCGGCCGGCACCGTGGCCAGCCGCTCCAGGTCCAGGACCAGCTTCGGCGGCGGCTCGGCGGCGCCGCCCGGGGTGGTGCCCGGGAGCAGCTCCTGCACCGGAACGCCGTAGAAATCCGCCAGCTCGGCAAGGCGCTGCACGGTCACGGCGCGGTCGCCGCGCTCGTACGAACCGACCACGACCGCCTTCCAGCGTCCCTGGGACTTCTCCTCGACACCGTGGAGGGAAAGGCCCTGCTGGGTGCGGATCGCCCGGAGCTTGGCCCCGAGCTGTTTGGCGTATTCGCTGGACATATAGCTCCCCGGCACTGTGTCGACGCGTCTGGCGTGGGTGCCAGGCCGCGCGGCTGGTAACTCACTGTGAGGTTACGCAGCGTTACTCTGCCGCGTCAAGCCGAATGGTCCGCACCGACTCTTCCGTGGTATCGGCACTCGGTTAGGCCGAGTGGGTGATCCGAGGGGGCCGTCCGGGCGACAGCGAGGGCCTGCTACCGTGGATGGCGCAATCCCGACGTCCTTTAAGGTCCGTCCCGTGAGGCGGAGAAGGAGGTCCGTTTCGTATGGACACGCACGACTCGCAGTCCGATGCCCGGCCCGTTCTCGAAGGGCCCGACATCGCGCGGGTACTGACCCGCATCGCCCACGAGATCGTCGAACGCGCCAAGGGCGCCGACGACGTGGTGCTCCTCGGCATTCCGACCCGGGGCGTCTTCCTGGCCCGGCGGATCGCCGACAAGCTCGAGCAGATCACCGAGCGCAAGGTTCCGTGCGGCTCGCTCGACATCACCATGTACCGCGACGACCTGCGCATGCACCCGCCGCGTGCCCTGGCCCGCACCGACATCCCCGGCGACGGCATCGACGGCAAGCTGGTCGTCCTCGTCGACGACGTCCTCTTCTCCGGCCGCACCATCCGCGCCGCCCTCGACGCCCTGAACGACATCGGGCGCCCCCGCGCGGTGCAGCTCGCGGTCCTCGTCGACCGCGGTCACCGCGAACTGCCCATCCGCGCCGACTACGTCGGCAAGAACCTCCCCACGTCGTTGCGGGAGACGGTCAAGGTCCAGCTCGCCGAGGAGGACGGTCGCGACACCGTGCTGCTCGGCGCCAAGCAGACCGCCCAGTAGCGCCTCGGGTGTACGCCGCTGGCGTACGCCGGCTCAGAGCGCCCCTCGCGGGCCCGTCTGCCCCATTTCTTCAGTTTGAACTGCCTTACGGAGCCTGACAGATGCAGCGTCATCTCATCTCGGCCGCCGACCTCACCCGCGACGACGCCGTCCTGATCCTCGACACCGCCGAGGAGATGGCCCGGGTCGCCGACCGGCCGATCAAGAAGCTGCCGACCCTGCGCGGCCGCACGATCGTCAACCTCTTCTTCGAGGACTCCACCCGGACCCGGATCTCCTTCGAGGCCGCCGAGAAGCGGCTCTCCGCGGACGTCATCAACTTCTCCGCCAAGGGTTCGAGCGTGTCCAAGGGCGAGTCCCTGAAGGACACCGCCCAGACGCTGGAGGCCATGGGCGTCGACGCCGTGGTCATCCGGCACGGCGCCTCCGGAGCCCCGTACCGGCTGGCGAACTCCGGCTGGATCGACGCGGCCGTCGTCAACGCCGGCGACGGCACCCACCAGCACCCCACCCAGGCCCTGCTGGACGCCTTCACCATGCGCCGCCGCCTGATCGGCCCGGACGCCGGGATCGGCCAGGACCTCGAAGGCAAGCGCATCACCATCGTCGGCGACGTCCTGCACAGCCGGGTCGCCCGCTCCAACGTCGACCTGCTGCACACCCTCGGCGCCGAGGTCACCCTCGTCGCCCCGCCGACCCTGGTGCCGGTCGGCATCGAGACCTGGCCCTGCGAGGTGTCGTACGACCTCGACAGCACGCTGCCCAAGTCCGACGCGGTGATGATGCTGCGCGTCCAGCGCGAGCGCATGAACGCCGCGTTCTTCCCGACCGAGCGCGAGTACTCCCGGCGCTACGGCCTCGACGGCGACCGCATGGCGCGGATGCCCGAGCACGCCGTCGTGATGCACCCCGGCCCGATGGTCCGCGGCATGGAGATCACCGCCGAGGTCGCCGACTCCGACCGCTGCACCGTCGTCGAGCAGGTCGCCAACGGAGTCTCCATCCGGATGGCCGTCCTCTACCTGCTGCTGGGCGGAAACGAACCCGCCGTCACCCACACCCGTACCGAGGAGAAGTAAGACAGATGAGCAAGATCCTGATCCGTGGTGCGAAGGTGCTCGGCGGCGAGCCGCAGGACGTGCTGATCGACGGCGGGACGATCGCGGAGGTCGGCAGCGGGCTGTCCGCCGAGGGCGCAGAGATCGTCGAGGCCGAGGGCAAGGTGCTGCTGCCGGGCCTGGTCGACCTGCACACGCATCTGCGCGAGCCGGGCCGTGAGGACTCCGAGACCGTCCTCACCGGTACCCGTGCCGCGGCCTCCGGCGGCTACACCACCGTGTTCGCCATGGCCAACACCTTCCCGGTCGCCGACACCGCCGGTGTCGTCGAGCAGGTCTGGCGGCTCGGCAAGGAGCACGGCTACTGCGACGTCCAGCCGATCGGTGCCGTCACCGTGGGCCTGGAGGGCAGGAAGCTCGCCGAGCTGGGCGCCATGCACGAGTCGGCGGCCGGGGTCACCGTCTTCTCCGACGACGGCAAGTGCGTCCACGACGCCGTGATCATGCGCCGGGCCCTGGAGTACGTGAAGGCCTTCGGCGGTGTCGTCGCGCAGCACGCGCAGGAGCCGCGGCTGACCGAGGGCGCCGAGATGAACGAGGGCGTCGTCTCCGCCGAACTGGGGCTCGGGGGCTGGCCCGCGGTGGCCGAAGAATCGATCATCGCCCGGGATGTCCTGCTCGCCGACCACGTCGGCTCCCGCGTCCACATCTGCCATCTGTCGACCGCCGGGTCCGTCGAGATCGTCCGCTGGGCGAAGTCCCGCGGCATCGCCGTCACCGCCGAGGTCACCCCGCACCACCTGCTCCTCACCGACGAGCTGGTCCGGACGTACAACCCCGTCTTCAAGGTCAACCCGCCGCTGCGCACCGAGCGCGACGTGATGGCCCTGCGCGAGGCGCTCGCCGACGGGACGATCGACATCGTCGCCACCGACCACGCCCCGCACCCGCACGAGGACAAGGACTGCGAGTGGGCCGCGGCCGCCATGGGCATGGTCGGCCTGGAGACGGCGTTGTCAGTGGTGCAGGAGACCATGGTCGACACGGGCCTGCTGGACTGGGCCGGCGTCGCCGACCGGATGTCCTTCAAGCCCGCGCAGATCGGACAGGCCACGGGCCACGGCCGTCCCGTCTCGGCAGGTGAGCCCGCCAACCTCACCCTCGTCGACACGGCATACCGTGGGCTCGTGGAACCCGCGGGCTTCGCCTCGCGCAGCCGCAACACCCCCTACGAGGGTCGTGAGCTGCCGGGCCGTGTGACGCACACGTGGCTGCGGGGCAAGGCCACGCTCGTCGACGGGAAGCTCACGTGACACCTGTACTCTGGCTCGCCGCCGAGAAGGAATCGGCGCAAGTGACCGACTGGGCCGCCCGCATCGGTTGGGTCGTCGGCCTCGCCCTGTTCGTCGCGCTCGTCTACTGGCTGATGCGCGAGGGCTGGAAGTGGCGCGGCACACTCCAGGGCGACCTGCCCGAGCTGCCCGCGGCCCCGGAGGAGACGGGCCCGGCGCGTCTGACGACGAGCGGCCGCTACCACGGCTCCACCACCGCCGGACAGTGGCTCGACCGCATCGTCGCGCACGGCCTGGGCACCCGCAGCCGCGCCGAGCTCGCGCTCACGGACGCCGGACTGGACGTCGTACGCCCCGGGGCGAGCGACTTCTTCGTCCCGGCCGCACAGCTCCGCGAGGCCCGGCTCGACAAGGGCATCGCCGGCAAGGTGCTCACCGAGGGCGGCCTCCTCGTCGTCACCTGGGAGCACGGTGACCGGCTGATCGACTCCGGCTTCCGCTCCGACCACGCGGCCGAGCACAACGAGTGGGTCGAGGCCATCAACTCCATGACCGAAACGAACAGCAGGGAAGGCGCCGAACGATGACCACCTCCACCAGGGGAGCTGCCAAAACTCCCGCCGTACTCGTCCTGGAGGACGGCCGGGTCTTCCGCGGCCGTGCCTACGGGGCCGTGGGGGAGACCTTCGGCGAAGCGGTGTTCTCCACCGGCATGACCGGCTACCAGGAGACCCTGACCGACCCCTCGTACCACCGCCAGGTCGTGGTGATGACCGCACCGCACGTCGGCAACACCGGCGTCAACGACGAGGACATGGAGTCCAAGCGCATCTGGGTCTCCGGGTACGTCGTGCGCGACCCCGCGCGCGTGCCGTCCAACTGGCGCTCCCGCCGCTCGCTGGACGAGGAGCTGGCCGCGCAGGGCGTCGTCGGGATCTCCGGCATCGACACCCGCGCCCTCACCCGCCACCTGCGCGAGCGCGGCGCGATGCGCGTGGGCATCTTCAGCGGTGACGCCGTCCGGGACGACAGCGCACTCCTCGCGCGCGTGCAGGAAGCCCCGCAGATGAAGGGCGCGAACCTCTCCGCCGAGGTCGCCACCACCGAGCCGTACGTCGTCCCGGCCATCGGCGAGAAGAAGTTCACCGTCGCCGCCGTCGACCTCGGCATCAAGGGCATGACCCCGCACCGCATGGCCGAGCGCGGCATCGAGGTGCACGTGCTCCCGGCGACCGCGACCGTCGAGGACGTCTACGCGGTGAACCCGGACGGCGTGTTCTTCTCCAACGGCCCGGGCGACCCGGCCACCGCCGACCACCCCGTCTCCGTCATGCGGGGCGTCCTGGAGCGCGGCACCCCGCTGTTCGGCATCTGCTTCGGCAACCAGATCCTGGGCCGCGCGCTCGGCTTCGGCACCTACAAGCTGAAGTACGGCCACCGCGGCATCAACCAGCCGGTGCAGGACCGCACGACCGGCAAGGTCGAGGTCACCGCGCACAACCACGGCTTCGCCGTCGACGCCCCGCTCGACCAGGTCTCCGAGACCCCGTTCGGCCGCGCCGAGGTGTCCCACGTGTGCCTGAACGACAACGTGGTGGAGGGGCTCCAGCTTCTCGACCGCCCCGCCTTCAGCGTCCAGTACCACCCCGAAGCGGCAGCCGGCCCGCACGATGCCGCCTACCTGTTCGACCGCTTCGTATCCCTGATGGAGGGCCAGCGTGCCTAAGCGCACCGATATCCAGTCCGTCCTGGTCATCGGCTCCGGCCCGATCGTCATCGGCCAGGCCGCCGAGTTCGACTACTCCGGCACGCAGGCGTGCCGCGTCCTGAAGGCCGAGGGCCTCAGGGTCGTCCTGGTGAACTCCAACCCGGCGACGATCATGACCGACCCGGAGATCGCCGACGCCACCTACGTCGAGCCCATCACCCCCGAGTTCGTCGAGAAGATCATCGCCAAGGAGCGGCCCGACGCGCTGCTGCCCACCCTGGGCGGCCAGACGGCCCTCAACACCGCCATCTCGCTGCACGAGAACGGCGTCCTGAACAAGTACGGCGTCGAGCTCATCGGCGCCAACGTCGAGGCGATCCACAAGGGTGAGGACCGCGACCAGTTCAAGGAGGTCGTGGAGGAGGTCCGCAAGAAGATCGGCCACGGCGAGTCCGCCCGGTCCTACATCTGCCACTCCATGGACGACGTCCTCAGGGGCGTCGAGGAACTCGGCGGCTACCCGGTCGTCGTCCGCCCGTCCTTCACCATGGGCGGCGCCGGCTCCGGCTTCGCCCACGACGAGGAGGAACTGCGCCGCATCGCCGGCCAGGGCCTGACGCTCTCGCCGACCACCGAGGTGCTCCTGGAGGAGTCCATCCTCGGCTGGAAGGAGTACGAGTTGGAGCTGATGCGCGACAAGCACGACAACGTCGTGGTCGTCTGCTCCATCGAGAACTTCGACCCCATGGGCGTGCACACCGGCGACTCGATCACCGTCGCGCCCGCGATGACGCTCACCGACCGCGAGTACCAGATCCTGCGCGACATCGGCATCGCCGTGATCCGCGAGGTCGGCGTCGACACCGGCGGCTGCAACATCCAGTTCGCGGTGAATCCCGAAGACGGCCGCGTCATCGTCATCGAGATGAACCCGCGCGTGTCCCGCTCCTCGGCGCTCGCCTCCAAGGCGACCGGCTTCCCGATCGCCAAGATCGCCGCCAAGCTCGCCGTCGGCTACACGCTGGACGAGATCCCGAACGACATCACGCAGGAGACGCCCGCCTCCTTCGAGCCGACGCTCGACTACGTGGTCGTGAAGGCCCCGCGCTTCGCCTTCGAGAAGTTCCCGAGCGCCGACTCCACCCTCACGACCACCATGAAGTCGGTCGGCGAGGCCATGGCCATCGGCCGCAACTTCACCGAGGCCTTCCAGAAGGCCCTGCGCTCGCTGGAGAAGAAGGGCAGCCAGTTCACCTTCGTCGGCGAGCCCGGCTCCGCCGCAGACAAGGACGAGCTGCTCCGCGAGGCGGTCCGCCCCACCGACGGCCGCATCAACACCGTCATGCAGGCCATCCGCGCGGGCGCCACGCCCGAAGAGGTCTTCGAGTACACGAAGATCGACCCCTGGTTCGTCGACCAGCTCTTCCTGATCAAGGAGATCGCGGACGAGCTCGCGGACGCCGACGAGCTCACGCCCGACCTGCTCGCCGAGGCCAAGCGGCACGGCTTCTCCGACTCGCAGATCGGCGAGATCCGCGGCCTGCGCGAGGACGTCGTCCGCGAGGTCCGGCACGCGCTCGGCATCCGCCCGGTCTACAAGACGGTCGACACCTGCGCCGCCGAGTTCGCCGCGAAGACGCCGTACTTCTACTCCTCCTACGACGAGGAGACCGAGGTCGCGCCCCGCGAGAAGGCCGCCGTCATCATCCTCGGCTCCGGCCCGAACCGCATCGGCCAGGGCATCGAGTTCGACTACTCCTGCGTCCACGCCTCCTTCGCGCTGAGCGACGCCGGGTACGAGACCGTGATGGTCAACTGCAACCCGGAGACCGTCTCCACGGACTACGACACCTCCGACCGCCTGTACTTCGAGCCGCTGACGCTCGAGGACGTGCTGGAGATCGTCCACGCCGAGCAGCAGGCCGGCCCGGTCGCGGGTGTCGTCGTCCAGCTCGGCGGCCAGACCCCGCTGGGCCTGTCGCAGGCGCTCAAGGACAACGGCGTGCCCATCGTCGGCACCTCCCCGGAGGCCATCCACGCCGCCGAGGACCGCGGCGCCTTCGGCCGGGTCCTGAAGGAGGCCGGCCTCCCGGCCCCCAAGCACGGCACCGCCACGACCTTCGCCGAGGCCAAGGCCATCGCCGACGAGATCGGCTACCCGGTCCTGGTCCGCCCGTCCTACGTCCTCGGCGGACGCGGCATGGAGATCGTCTACGACGAGACCCGGCTGGAGGCCTACATCGCCGAGTCGACCGAGATCAGCCCCTCGCGGCCGGTCCTGGTCGACCGGTTCCTCGACGACGCGATCGAGATCGACGTCGACGCCCTCTACGACGGCGAGGAGCTGTACCTCGGCGGCGTCATGGAGCATATCGAGGAGGCCGGCATCCACTCCGGCGACTCGGCGTGCGCCCTGCCCCCGATCACGCTCGGCGGCTTCGACATCAAGCGTCTGCGCGCCTCCACGGAGGGCATCGCGAAGGGCGTCGGGGTGCGCGGCCTGATCAACATCCAGTTCGCGCTCGCGGGCGACATCCTCTACGTCCTGGAGGCCAACCCGCGCGCCTCGCGGACCGTCCCCTTCACCTCGAAGGCGACCGCGGTGCCGCTGGCCAAGGCCGCCGCCCGGATCTCGCTGGGCGCGACCATCGCCGAGCTGCGCGCCGAGGGCCTGCTGCCGGCCAGTGGCGACGGCGGCGAGCTGCCGTTCGACGCGCCGATCTCCGTCAAGGAGGCCGTCATGCCGTGGTCCCGCTTCCGCGACATCCACGGCCGCGGCGTCGACACGGTCCTCGGCCCGGAGATGCGCTCCACCGGCGAGGTCATGGGCATCGACTCCGTCTTCGGCACGGCGTACGCCAAGTCGCAGGCGGGCGCCTACGGCCCGCTGCCCACCAAGGGCCGCGCGTTCATCTCGGTCGCCAACCGCGACAAGCGCTCGATGATCTTCCCGGCCCGCGAGCTGGTCGCCCACGGCTTCGAGCTGCTGGCCACCTCCGGCACGGCCGAGGTCCTCAAGCGCAACGGCATCAACGCCACGATCGTGCGCAAGCAGTCCGAGGGCACCGGCCCGAACGGCGAGAAGACCATCGTCCAGCTCATCCACGACGGCGAGGTCGACCTCATCGTCAACACCCCGTACGGCACCGGCGGCCGCCTCGACGGCTACGACATCCGTACGGCGGCCGTGGCACGCTCCGTGCCCTGCCTGACGACGGTCCAGGCGCTCGCGGCGGCGGTCCAGGGCATCGACGCCCTCAACCGCGGCGACGTGAGCGTCCGATCGCTCCAGGAACACGCGGAACACCTGACCGCGGCCCGCGACTAGCAGCCGAAGAGGGGGACACCGGAAACGGTGTCCCCCTCTTCGTGAGGACGCCCATGTCTTCGTGAGGACACCATGTACAAGATCTTTTTCAGTCTGCTCTTCAAGCGGATGGACCCGGAGCAGGCCCACCACCTCGCTTTCCGCTGGATCCGGCTGGCCGCCCGCGTCCCCGTGCTGCGGACCTTCCTCGCGGCCGCCCTCGCGCCCCGCCACAAGGAGCTGCGCACGGAGGCCTTCGGGCTGCGCATGCACGGCCCCTTCGGGCTCGCCGCGGGCTTCGACAAGAACGCCGTCGGCATCGACGGCATGGCGATGCTCGGGTTCGACCACGTCGAGGTCGGCACGGTCACCGGCGAGCCGCAGCCCGGCAATCCCAAGCAGCGGCTGTTCCGGCTGGTCAAGGACCGGGCGCTGATCAACCGCATGGGCTTCAACAACGACGGATCGCTCCGCGTCGCGGCCCGCCTGGCCTCCCGCACGCCCGTCTTCAAGACCGTCGTCGGCGTCAACATCGGCAAGACCAAGGTCGTACCGGAGGAGGAGGCCGTCGCGGACTACGTGAAGTCCGCCGAGCGGCTGGCGCCCTACGCCGACTACCTCGTGGTCAACGTCTCCTCGCCGAACACGCCCGGGCTGCGCAACCTCCAGGCCACTGAGGCACTTCGCCCCCTGCTGAGCGCCGTCCGCGAGGCCGCCGACCGCATGGTCTCCGCGCGGCGCGTCCCGCTCCTGGTCAAGATCGCGCCGGACCTCGCCGACGAGGACGTCGACGCCGTCGCCGACCTCGCCGTGGAACTCGGCCTGGACGGGATCATCGCCACGAACACCACCATCGCGCGCGAAGGGCTCGGCCTGAAGTCCGACCCCTCCCTGGTCAAGGAGACCGGCGGCCTGTCCGGGGCGCCCCTGAAGGAACGCTCCCTGGCGGTCCTGCGCCGCCTCTACGCGCGCGTGGGCGACCGGATCACCTTGGTGGGCGTCGGGGGCGTCGAGAACGCCGAGGACGCCTGGCAGCGCATCCTGGCCGGTGCCACGCTGGTCCAGGGCTACAGCGCCTTCATCTACGAGGGGCCGTTTTACGCTCGCGACCTCCACAAGGGGCTCGCCGCGCGCCTGCGCACCAGCCCGTACGCCACGCTCGCCGACGCGGTGGGCGCCGACGTGAGGAAGACGGCATGAGTGGTCTCGAACCCTTCGGCGCGCGCCTGCGCCGCGCCATGGACGAGCGCGGTCCGCTCTGCGTCGGCATCGACCCGCACGCCTCCCTGCTCGCCGAGTGGGGCCTCAGCGACGACGTGGCGGGCCTGGAGCGGTTCAGCCGCACGGTCGTCGAGGCCCTGGCCGACCGGGTCGCCGTGCTCAAGCCGCAGAGCGCGTTCTTCGAGCGGTTCGGCTCGCGCGGCGTCGCCGTCCTGGAGAAGTCGGTGGCCGAGGCGCGGGCCGCGGGCGCGCTGGTCGTGATGGACGCCAAGCGCGGCGACATCGGCTCGACCATGGCCGCGTACGCCGAGTCCTTCCTGCACGAGGACGCGCCGCTGTTCTCCGACGCCCTGACCGTCTCGCCCTACCTCGGCTACGGCTCGCTCAGCCCGGCCGTCGCGCTGGCCCGGGAGAGCGGCGCCGGGCTGTTCGTGCTGGCGCTGACCTCCAACCCGGAGGGCGGCGAGGTCCAGCACGCCGTGCGCTCCGACGGCCGGAACATCGGAGCGACCATGCTCGCGCACCTGTCCGCCGAGAACGCGGGGGAGGAGCCCCTGGGGTCCTTCGGCGCGGTCGTCGGCGCGACCCTCGGTGACCTGTCGTCGTACGACCTGGACATCAACGGCCCGCTCCTCGCGCCCGGCATCGGGGCCCAGGGGGCCACGCCGGCCGATCTTCCCCGGGTCTTCGGGACGGCGGTGCGCAACGTCGTGCCGAACGTCAGCCGGGGAGTGCTACGCCACGGTCCCGACGTGGTCGCGCTGCGTGACGCCGCGGAGCGCTTCGCGGGGGAGATCCGTCACACCCTGACCCCCTCCTGACCTCCTCCTGGTCTCTTCGGGAGTCCTCCGATGAGTGGTCCGGGGCGCGCTTGAGCCTGAATACATCCTCAAATCCGGGGCAGTATGTCCTAAATGTCCCTTCAGGTGAAGGCTGACCAGGACTTTTCCGCTGTTCTCGCTGACTCTGGCGGACTTGCCCGCTAGTCTCCGACGAGAGTGAACGGGCGAAGCGTGTTGCTCGTAGCTCCCCAGGTGTGGGGCGACTAGGTTCCTCACCGGTCCGTATCCGACAGTTCGACATCCGAGGTGACGTAGGCGTGGCTCTTCCGCCCCTTACCCCTGAACAGCGCGCAGCCGCGCTCGAAAAGGCCGCCGCGGCTCGCCGGGAGCGGGCCGAGGTCAAGAATCGACTCAAGCACTCCGGCGCCTCCCTTCACGAGGTCATCAAGCAGGGCCAGGAGAACGACGTCATCGGCAAGATGAAGGTCTCCGCCCTCCTCGAGTCCCTCCCGGGCGTGGGCAAGGTCCGCGCCAAGCAGATCATGGAGCGACTCGGTATCTCCGAGAGCCGTCGCGTGCGCGGCCTCGGTTCCAACCAGATCGCCTCCCTGGAGCGCGAGTTCGGCAGCACCGGCTCCTGAACCGGGCACTCCGGGGAAGCGAGTCCCGGGCACTCCGGGATTGCTGGATAATCGCTGCATGAGTGAACGTCCGCGGCTGACCGTGCTCTCCGGCCCCTCCGGGGTCGGCAAGAGCACGGTCGTCGCCCATATGCGCAAGGAACACCCCGAGGTCTGGCTCTCGGTGTCGGCGACGACCCGCAAGCCCCGCCCCGGCGAGAAGCACGGAGTCCACTACTTCTTCGTCACCGACGACGAGATGGACAAGCTGATCGCCAACGGCGAACTGCTGGAGTGGGCCGAGTTCGCCGGCAACCGCTACGGCACACCGCGTGCGGCCGTGCAGGAGCGCCTGGAGAAGGGCGAGCCCGTACTCCTCGAGATCGACCTCCAGGGCGCCCGTCTGGTCCGGGAGTCGATGCCCGAGGCTCAGCTGGTGTTCCTGGCTCCCCCCTCCTGGGAGGAGCTGGTGCGCAGACTCACCGGGCGGGGCACCGAACCGCCCGAGGTGATCGAGCGGCGGCTTCAGGCGGCGAAGACCGAGCTGGCGGCCGAGCCCGAGTTCGATACGACCCTGGTCAACACCTCCGTCGAGGACGTGGCTCGCGAGCTGCTAGCCTTGGTGGACGTCGTGTGACCATCGCTGATCGTTTCCGGGTCTCGCTGATCACCCCGACAGAATCTTTCCCATCCATCGGAAGGTAGAGCGTGTCCTCTTCCATCTCCGCGCCCGAGGGCATCATCAACCCGCCGATCGACGAGCTCCTCGAGGCCACCGACTCGAAGTACAGCCTCGTGATCTACGCGGCCAAGCGGGCCCGCCAGATCAACGCGTACTACTCGCAGCTCGGCGAGGGTCTCCTTGAGTACGTGGGTCCTCTCGTCGACACCCACGTCCACGAGAAGCCGCTCTCGATCGCCCTCCGCGAGATCAACGCGGGGCTGCTGACGTCCGAGGCCGTCGAGGGCCCGGCGCAGTAAGTACTATTTGCAGCTTGACCCTTTTCCACAGGCCCGGCAGGCCGACTGCCGGGCCTGTGGTGTGTCATGGAGTCGTACGTAGTGCCGGTTGCCGAGGTCCGGGGAGAGACGTGGACAAGCCGAAGGTCGTTCTGGGGGTCAGTGGCGGCATCGCCGCGTACAAGGCCTGTGAGCTGCTGCGGCGGCTGACGGAGTCGGGCCATGACGTGCGCGTGGTGCCCACCGCCTCCGCCCTGCACTTCGTCGGCGCCGCCACCTGGTCCGCGCTCTGCGGAAACCCGGTCTCCACCGAGGTCTGGGACGACGTGCACGAGGTCCCGCACGTCCGCATCGGACAGCACGCCGACCTGGTCGTCGTCGCCCCCGCCACCGCCGACCTGCTCGCCAAGGCGGCCCACGGCCTCGCCGACGACCTCCTCACCAACACCCTCCTCACCGCCCGCTGCCCGGTCGTCTTCGCCCCCGCCATGCACACGGAGATGTGGGAGCACCCGGCCACCCAGGAGAACGTGGCGACGCTGCGCCGCCGCGGCGCCCTCGTCATCGAACCGGCCGTGGGCCGCCTCACCGGCGTCGACACCGGCAAGGGCCGGCTGCCCGACCCGGGCGAGATCTTCGAGGTCTGCCGCCGGGTGCTGGCCCGGGGCGTGTCCGAGCCCGACCTGAAGGGCCGGCATGTCGTGGTCAGCGCCGGCGGCACCCGCGAGCCCCTGGACCCCGTCCGGTTCCTCGGCAACCGCTCCTCCGGCAAGCAGGGCTACGCCCTCGCCCGCACCGCGGCCGCCCGGGGCGCCCGCGTCACGCTGATCGCGGCCAACAGCGCCCTGCCCGACCCGGCCGGCGTGGACGTCGTCCCCGTCGGCACCGCCGTGCAGCTGCGCGAGGCGGTGCTGAACGCCTCCGCCGATGCCGACGCGGTGGTGATGGCGGCGGCGGTGGCGGACTTCCGCCCGGCGGTGTACGCGGCCGGGAAGATCAAGAAGAAGGACGACCAGGAGCCGGAGCCGATCACTCTGGTGCGGAATCCGGACATCCTCGCGGAGATCTCCGCCGACCGCGCGCGCCCCGGACAGGTGATCGTCGGCTTCGCGGCGGAGACCGACGACGTGCTCGCCAACGGCCGCGCCAAACTGAAGCGCAAGGGCTGCGATCTGCTGGTGGTGAACGAGGTCGGGGAGAGCAGAACCTTCGGTTCCGAGGAGAACGAGGCCGTCGTCCTCGGCGCCGACGGCAGCGAGACCGCGGTGACGCACGGCCCCAAAGAAGCCCTGGCCGAAACCGTGTGGGACCTGGTGGTCGAGCGCCTTCGCTGATGTTTCAGTCACCCTGCGCCCCCGTGAAACCCGGCCGATCGGGGCGTGGCGCCTCTGGCCAACGCAGCACGGCATTGGGCAGAATGCCCGTGCCGCAGGTCACAGCACTCCCGAGTGTCGAGACAGGGGGACCGTGGCCGAAGCGTGACCGATAAACTGTTCCACGGACGGCGCCGGGTGCAGCCCCCGCCGTCCGCCAATGACAGCCAGCAGCCGCTGCAACCCCAGGGAGCGTTGTGTCCCGTCGCCTGTTCACCTCGGAGTCTGTGACCGAGGGTCACCCCGACAAGATCGCTGACCAGATCAGCGACACCATTCTCGACGCGCTGCTCCGCGAGGACCCGACCTCCCGGGTCGCCGTCGAAACCCTGATCACGACCGGCCTGGTGCACGTGGCCGGCGAGGTCACGACCAAGACGTACGCGGACATCGCGACGCTGGTCCGGAGCAAGATCCTCGAAATCGGCTACGACTCCTCGAAGAAGGGCTTCGACGGCGCCTCCTGCGGCGTCTCGGTGTCGATCGGCGCCCAGTCCCCGGACATCGCCCAGGGCGTGGACACGGCTTACGAGTCCCGTGTCGAGGGCGACGAGGACGAGCTCGACAAGCAGGGCGCAGGCGACCAGGGCCTGATGTTCGGCTACGCGACGGACGAGACGCCGACGCTGATGCCCCTGCCGATCTTCCTGGCGCACCGCCTGTCGAAGCGCCTGTCCGACGTGCGCAAGAACGGCACGATCCCCTACCTGCGCCCGGACGGCAAGACGCAGGTCACCATCGAGTACGACGGCGACAAGGCGGTCCGCCTGGACACCGTCGTGGTCTCCTCCCAGCACGCCTCCGACATCGACCTGGACTCGCTCCTGGCTCCGGACATCAAGGAGTTCGTCGTCGAGCCGGAGCTGAAGGCGCTGCTCGACGAGGGCATCAAGCTCGACACGGAGAACTACCGCCTCCTGGTCAACCCCACCGGCCGCTTCGAGATCGGCGGGCCCATGGGCGACGCCGGCCTGACCGGCCGCAAGATCATCATCGACACGTACGGCGGCATGGCCCGCCACGGCGGCGGCGCCTTCTCCGGCAAGGACCCGTCCAAGGTCGACCGCTCCGCGGCGTACGCGATGCGCTGGGTCGCGAAGAACGTCGTCGCCGCGGGTCTCGCCACCCGCTGCGAGGTCCAGGTGGCGTACGCCATCGGCAAGGCCGAGCCGGTCGGTCTGTTCGTCGAGACCTTCGGCACCGCCAAGATCGACACGGCGAAGATCGAGAAGGCGATCGACGAGGTCTTCGACCTCCGTCCGGCCGCCATCATCCGCGACCTCGACCTGCTCCGCCCGATCTACTCCCAGACGGCGGCGTACGGCCACTTCGGCCGCGAGCTTCCCGAGTTCACCTGGGAGCGGACGGACCGCGTGGAGGCCCTGCGCAAGGCCGTGGGGCTGTAAGTCCCCGGAAGACGGCGGGGCCGTAGGCCCGACGCCGCCGCGGTACCTCGCGAGGCCCGGCACCCTTCGGGGCGCCGGGCCTCGTCGTGCGTCCGGTGCGCGGGCGACGGGTACTCGGGCGCCGTCGGATGTCAGTGGCGTTTGGTAAGAATGCAAGCGTGAGCAGCGAGAACGAACAGGCGGGCGGCGGCGCGGAGGGTGCGCCGCCCGAGCAGCTCGCGCTCATCCGGGAGAGTGTGCGCAAGGCCGGGACGCCCCGGGCCAAGCCGCGGACCTGGCGGGGAGCCGCGCTCGCCAAGGAGCTGCCCGTGGGGCGGGTGCTCGTCGACAAGGGCGTGCTCCATCTCGACCGGTACTTCGACTACGCCGTGCCCGATGAACTGGACGCGCAGGCCCAGCCGGGCGTGCGGGTGCGGGTGCGGTTCGGGGCCGGGCGGCACCGGGTGCGGGAAGGGCGGCGCGAGGGCGGCGGGCTGATCGACGGGTTCCTCGTCGAGCGGCTGGCCGAGTCCGACTACTCCGGGCCGCTGGCCGCCCTCGCCCAGGTGGTGTCGCCCGAGCGGGTGCTGAGCGAGGAACTGCTGGGCTTGGCCCGGGCGGTCGCCGACCGGTACGCGGGCAGCCTCGCCGACGTCCTGCAACTCGCCGTACCGCCGCGCAACGCCCGGGCCGAGCAGCGCCCCTCACCCGCAC
This sequence comes from Streptomyces sp. NPDC050164, assembly GCF_044459945.1. Lineage (NCBI taxonomy): Bacteria > Bacillati > Actinomycetota > Actinomycetes > Kitasatosporales > Streptomycetaceae > Streptomyces > Streptomyces sp. NPDC050164. The sequence goes on along the minus strand of NZ_JBITJK010000033.1, from coordinate 100,726 downwards.
CGCTGCCGCCGCCCCCGGCGCCGGAGACGGGCTCCTGGCAGCGGTACGAGCGGGGAGCGGCCTTCGTGGAGTCGCTGGCCTCCGGCGGTGCGCCACGGGCCGTGTGGAACGCGCTGCCCGGCCCGGAGTGGAGCGAGGAACTGGCCCGGGCCGTCGTGGCGACGCTGGCCTCCGGCCGCGGGGCCCTCGCCGTCCTGCCCGACGGGCGTGCGGTCGCGCGGGTCGACGCCGCCCTGACCGCCCTGCTGGGGGAGGGGCGGCATGCGGTGCTCACCGCCGACGCGGGTCCCGAGAAGCGGTACGCGCAGTGGCTCGCGGTCCGGCGGGGCTCCGTACGGGCCGTGATCGGGACCCGGGCCGCGATGTTCGCGCCGGTGAAGGACCTCGGGCTGGTCGCCATCTGGGACGACGGGGACGACAGCCACAGCGAGCAGCACGCCCCGCAGCCCCACGCGCGTGAGGTGCTGCTGCTGCGGGCCGCCCAGGACAAGTGCGGCTTCCTGCTGGGCAGCTGGGGTTGCACGGTGGAGGCCGCGCAGCTCGTCGAGAGCGGGTGGGCGCGCCCGCTGGTCGCCGGGCGTGAACAGGTGCGTGCCGCCGCTCCGCTCGTCCGCACCGTCGGGGACGGGGACCTCGCGCGGGACGAGGCCGCCCGCGCCGCCCGGCTGCCGACCCTCGCCTGGCAGGTCGTCAGGGACGGCCTGCGGCACGGTCCGGTGCTGGTGCAGGTGCCCCGACGGGGATACGTGCCGCGCATGGCGTGCGCCAACTGCCGGGCGCCCGCGCGGTGCCGTCAGTGCTCCGGGCCGCTGGAAACACGGGACGGCGGTGCGTTGTGCTGCGGGTGGTGCGGCCGTGAGGAGAGCGGCTGGCACTGCCCGGAGTGCGGTGCCTTCCGGCTGCGCGCCTCAGTGGTGGGCGCGCGGCGGACCGCCGAGGAGCTCGGACGGGCCTTCCCCGCCGTCCCGGTGCGGACCTCGGGTCGTGAACACGTGCTCGACACGGTGCCGGGGGCGCCCGCGCTGGTGGTGAGTACGCCGGGGGCCGAGCCCGTCGCCGAGGGCGGGTATGCGGCGGCACTGCTGCTGGACGGGTGGGCCATGCTCGGGCGGCCCGATCTGCGGGCCGGGGAGGACGCGCTGCGGCGGTGGATCGCGGCCGGGTCGCTCGTCCGGCCGCAGCCGGCCGGCGGCACGGTGGTGGTCGTGGCCGAGCCGACGCTGCGGCCCGTCCAGGCGCTCGTACGGTGGGACCCCGTCGGTCACGCGGTGCGGGAACTCGCCGAGCGGGCCGAGCTGGGGTTTCCGCCGGTGTCGCGGATGGCGGCCGTGTCGGGGCCGGCGGAAGCGGTGGCCGAGTTTCTTCATGCGGCCGAACTGCCGCCGGAGGCCGAGGTGCTCGGGCCGGTGCCGTTGCCCGTCCTCGCCGCGGGCCGACCACGGCGGGCGGGGGCGCCGCCGCCCGGGGAGCAGTGGGAGCGGGCGCTGATCCGGGTGCCGCCGGGGAAGGGCGCCGCGCTGGCCGCCGCGCTGAAGGCCGCGCAGGCCGCGCGGATGGCCCGGGGAAGTGGCAGTGGGAGCGGGAGTGGCAGCGGGAGTGGGGTCTGGGTGCGGATCGATCCGGCTGACATCGGGTGAGCCGTTGCCGGGAGGCGGTGGGGCAGCGTCCGGATACGTCGCTGCCCTCCCGGAGGTGCTCCGGGAGGGCAGGGCAGGGAGCAGGGGCGACTCAGCCGTTGCGCGGGCCGGGGAAGGCAGTCGGCCTGGCCTCGTCGCGGAGTGCCGGGCTGCCCGCCGTCGGCTGGGTGGGCATGGAGCGGGCCGCCGGGACCGTCGGGACGGTGGGGAGGCCCGTGTTCACACCGACCGTGCGGGAGCCCGACGGCTCCGGTGTGCGCTCTGCCTCGGCTGTGGCCGACTGGGCCGCGGCACGGCGTGCGCCGTAACGGCGGTGGACCGCCTGTTTGGTGACTCCGAGTGCGGAGCCCACCGCGTCCCACGAGAAGCCGAGTGAGCGGTCGAAGTCCACGGCCGCCGTGACCAGGGTCTCGACACTGTCCCGCAGCTCCTGGGCGAGACGTACGGTCGGGGCGGGGGCGCGTCCGTAGACGACGAAGCCCGTGGAGGGGCCGGAGCGGCGCGGGCGGTAGACGTTGCCCAACTGGGCGGTGAGTGTGCGCAGTGCGTCCACCTGCCGGCGGACCCGCTCGATGTCCCGCACCAGCAAGTGCAGGCTGGCCCGAGCCTGGGCGTCGTGGGTTGCGTGGTCGGCCATGAACAAGCCTCTCGAACCGGCGTTGAAAGGAATGGGCCGTGATCGCGGCCCGAAGTGGTCAACTCTGTCTTGACCAACGCGGATTCGCTCCGGGGGTCACGGTGTGGGGGCGTGGGGGCATATGCGTGCGCCTGTTTGCGCGGGGCGTGCGCCTCCGGGCTCCGGCCTCCGGCTTCGGTCTCCCACCCGCGCACCGCCCGTAACTCTTCGAGTGGCCCGGCTCTCCCGTTGGGGCATGAGCGCCGTCGGCGGCTTTCCGGTCCAGGGCTCATAGACTTGGGCGTTGCCCGTCTACGTTCCCCGCCCCGAGAGGCCCCCACCACCCCATGAAGCTCGTCTTCGCCGGTACACCCGAGGTCGCTGTTCCCGCTCTGGACGCTCTTCTCGCCTCTGAGCGGCACGAGGTGGCCGCTGTCGTCACGCGGCCCGACGCGCCGGCCGGGCGGGGGCGCAGGCTCGTCGCGTCGCCCGTCGCCGAGCGGGCGGAGGAGGCCGGGATCGAGGTGCTGAAGCCCGCGAAGCCGAAGGACCCCGAGTTCCTGGAGCGGCTGCGGGAGATCGGGCCGGACTGCTGTCCCGTCGTCGCCTACGGCGCGCTGCTGCCCCGGGTCGCCCTCGACGTCCCCGTGCACGGCTGGGTCAATCTGCACTTCTCCCTGCTGCCGGCCTGGCGCGGTGCCGCGCCCGTGCAGCACGCCATCATGGCCGGGGACGAGATCACCGGCGCTTCCACGTTCCTGATCGAGGAGGGGCTCGACTCCGGACCGGTGTACGGGACGGTCACCGAGGAGATCCGGCCCACCGACACCAGCGGGGATCTGCTGACGCGACTGGCCTTCGCCGGTGCCGGTCTGCTCGCGGCGACCATGGACGGGATCGAGGACGGCACGCTGAAGGCCGTACCGCAGCCGGCCGAGGGGGTCAGCCTGGCCCCGAAGGTCAACGTCGAGGACGCCCGCGTCGACTGGAAGGCTCCCGCGCTGCGCGTCGACCGGATGGTGCGGGGCTGCACTCCGGCTCCCGGCGCCTGGACCACCTTCCGCGGTGAGCGGCTCAAGCTCATCCAGGCCACCCCCGTGCCGGACCGGACGGATCTCGCCCCGGGGCAGATCTCCGCCGGGAAGAACAACGTGTACGTCGGCACCGGCTCGTACGCAGTGGAGCTGATCTGGGTGCAGGCCCAGGGCAAGAAGCCGATGCGCGCGGCGGACTGGGCACGCGGGGTGCGGATCGCCGAGGGCGAGCGGCTCGGGGGCTGACACAGCGACACGTCCGGGGCGGCGTAGGCTGGACGGCGCACTTCTTCTCACACCCGGAGCACCTTTTTCGTGAGCGACCAGCCCCGTCGGCCTCGTACGTCCGGCAAGCCCTACCGTCGGCCCAAGAAGGACCCCGTCCGCATCCTCGCCTTCGAGGCGCTGAGGGCCGTGGACGAGCGGGACGCCTACGCCAACCTCGTCCTGCCGCCGCTGTTGCGCAAGGCGCGGGAGCAGGAGGGGCCCGAGAAGTTCGACGCCCGGGACGCGGCGCTCGCCACCGAGCTGGTGTACGGGACGCTGCGCTGGCAGGGGACGTACGACGCGGTCCTGTCGGCCTGCGTGGACCGGCCGCTGGGGGAGGTCGACCCGCCGGTGCTGGACGTGCTGAGCCTCGGCGCGCATCAGCTGCTCGGGACGCGGATCCCGACGCACGCGGCCGTGTCCGCCACCGTCGAGCTCGCGCGGGTCGTGCTCGGCGACGGGCGGGCCAAGTTTGTCAACGCCGTGCTGCGCAAGGTCGCGCAGCATGACCTGGACGGCTGGCTGGAGCGGATCGCGCCGCCTTACGACGAGGATCCCGAGGCCCATCTCGCCGTCGTCCACTCGCATCCGCGGTGGGTCGTGTCCGCGCTGTGGGACTCCCTCGGCGGCGGTCGTGCCGGCATCGAGGACCTGCTGCGCGCCGACAACGAGCGGCCCGAGGTGACCCTGGTGGCGCGGCCCGGGCGGGCCACCACCGAGGAACTGCTCGAAGAGGACGCCGCCCTGCCGGGGCACTGGTCGCCGTATGCCGTGCGACTGACCGAGGGCGGTGAGCCGGGCGCCGTCGCGGCCGTACGGGACGGACGCGCGGGCGTGCAGGACGAGGGCAGTCAGCTCGTGGCGCTCGCCCTCGCGGGCGCGCCGCTGGACGGGCCCGACCGGCGGTGGCTGGACGGGTGTGCGGGCCCCGGCGGCAAGGCCGCTCTGCTCGGCGCCCTCGCGGCCCAGCGCGGCGCGATGCTCGTCGCCTCGGAGAAGCAGACCCACCGTGCCGGGCTCGTGGCCAGGGCGCTGGAGGGGAACCCCGGGCCGTATCAGGTGATCGCCGCCGACGGGACGCGTCCGGCGTGGCGGCCCGGCAGCTTCGACCGGGTGCTGGTCGATGTGCCGTGCACCGGGCTCGGTGCCCTGCGGCGCCGCCCCGAGGCACGCTGGCGGCGCCGGCCGGAGGACCTGGAGGGATTCGCGCCGTTGCAGCGCGGCCTGCTGCGCACGGCGCTGGAGTCGGTGCGGGTCGGCGGCGTCGTCGGCTACGCGACCTGCTCGCCGCACCTCGCCGAGACCCGGGCCGTGGTCGCCGACGTCCTCAAGCAGCATCCGGACACCGATCTCCTCGACGCCCGGCCGCTGCTGCCCGGCGTACCGGATCTCGGCGAGGGGCCCGATGTGCAGCTGTGGCCGCATCTGCACGGGACCGACGCGATGTACCTGGCGCTCATCCGCCGGACCGGCTGACCCCCGCTCCGACACTCTCCCGGGCCGCCGCACCGCCGTCCTCCCCGGCCAGCCGGTGCGGCCACCACACCTTCGGACCCACGTCCAGGAACAGTGACGTGACCAGGACCGAGCGCACGATGAACGTGTCGATGAGGACGCCGAGGGCGACCGCGAAACCGATCTCGGCGAAGGCGACCATCGGGAGGGTGCCGAGGGCGGCGAAGGTGCCGGCCAGGACCAGGCCGGCGGAGGTGATGACCGCGCCGGTGGCGGCGAGAGCGGTGACCACGCCCGCGCTGGTGCCCTGGCGGGCCGCCTCCTCGCGGATGCGCGTGGTGAGGAAGATGTTGTAGTCGATGCCGAGGGCGACCAGGAACACGAAGACGAACAGCGGGAAGTCGGTCGCCTCGCCCGCGTAGTCGAAGAGGTACCGGAACGCGAGCGCGCTGATGCCCAGGGCCGCCGCGAAGGACAGGATCACCGTCCCGATCAGCAGCAGCGGGGCGATCAGGGCGCGCAGCAGGACGCACAGGATCAGCAGGACGACCACCAGCACCAGCGGGATGATCAGCACGTTGTCGTGCGTGGTCGCCTCGTCCATGTCGAGCAGGGCCGCCGTACCGCCGCCCACCCGGGCGTCGGCGTCCGGCACCGCGTGCACGGCGTCCCGGACCCGCTCCACCGTCTGCTTGGCGGACTCGCTGTCCGCCGGGGCGGTCATGGTGGCCTCGAACAGGACCTTGCCCTCGAAGGCCGGTTTCGTGCCGGGCGGCAGGCCCAGGGACTGCGGGACCACGCCCTGCGTCGCCGCCACCGCGCGGCCCACCTGCTCGGCCTGCGCCTGGTTGCTGATGATGACCAGGGGATCGCCGCTGCCCGCCGGGAAGTAGCGCGCCGACACCTCCTGGCCGGTGATCGAGTCCGGTTTCCCGGTGAACGCGTCCGCGTTGCCGATGCCCTCCGCGCGCAGCTGGAGCAGGCCCAGCGAACAGACCGCCAGGGCCAGTGCCGTCACGGCCCACACCCTGCGCGGGCGGCGGGCGATACGGCGGCCCGTGCGCGCCCAGATGCCGCGCTCGGTCGGGTCGGGTGCGCCGTAGTGCGGGATCACCGGCCAGAAGATCCACCGGCCGAAGATCACCAGCAGTGCGGGGAACAGGCTCATCATCGCCAGCAGGGCGACCGCGACGCCGATCGCGGCCACCGGGCCCAGGCCGCTCGTGGAGTTCATCTCGGCGGCCAGCAGCACCAGCATGCTCAGTACGACCGTCGCGCCGGAGGCGAGCACCGCCGGGCCCGCGCGGTGCAGTGCCAGGGCCATCGCCTCGTGCCGGTCCTCGTGCCGGCGCAGCTCCTCCCGGTAGCGGGCGACCAGCAACAGGGCGTAGTCCGTCCCCGCGCCGAAGACGAGCACCGTGAGGATGCCGGCGCTCTGGCCGTTGACCGTCAGGCCCGCGTGCTCGGCCAGCAGGTAGATCAGCGCCTGGGAGGCGAACAGCGCGCAGACCACCGCGATCAGGGGGACCAGCAACAGGGTCAGGCTGCGGTAGGTGATGAGCAGCATGACGATGACGACGGTCATCGCCGAGAACAGCAGCGTCGAGTCGATGCCCTCGAAGGCCTCCGCGAAGTCAGCCGACGTGCCGCCCGGGCCCGTGATGTGCACGGCCGGCCCGCCGCCGCCCTCGCCGACGTCGTCCCGGATGGAGTCGACGGCGGGCGAGATCCGCTCCCAGCCCTCCTCGTCCATCGTGATCGGCACGAAGACCTGCGCCGCCCGCGGGGCGTCCTGCCGGTCGAAGACCGGTCCCCGGGTCTGCGCGCCCCGGATGCCGTGGTCACGCAGCTCCTTGAGCTGCCGCACGTCCTCGGCGATCTCCGCCCGGTCCTGGGCCGTCAGCCCGCTGTCCCGGGCGTAGATCACGATCGCCGGGATCTGCTCCGGCCGGAAGTCCTCGGAGAGCTCAAGCACCTGCGTCGACTCCGCGGACCCCGGCAGCCAGGACGACGCGTCGTTGTCCTGCGCGTCGGTCAGCTTCATGGCGAACGGCGCGGCGAGGAACAGCACCACCACCCACAGGACCAGCACCAGCCACTTGGCCCGCCGCCCGCAGACGAGGTGCGCGACGCCCTGTTTCACGGCAACCCCCTGCGCGACGCGGGACCGATGCCCACACCCCCCGGAGGGCATGGCAGTCTTAGGGCATGGCCGTGCAGATCAACCCCAGCATCCTCTCCGCCGACTTCGCCCGCCTCGCGGACGAGGCGAAGGCCGTGGAGGGAGCCGACTGGCTCCACGTCGACGTCATGGACAACCATTTCGTCCCGAACCTCACGCTCGGTGTGCCGGTCGTGGAGTCGCTGGCGCGTGCGACGGACACTCCGCTGGACTGCCATCTGATGATCGAGGCCCCCGATCGGTGGGCGCCCCAGTACGTCGAAGCGGGGGCCGGTTCCGTCACCTTCCACGTCGAGGCGGCCGCCGCCCCGGTCCGGCTCGCCCGGGAGATCCGCGCCAAGGGCGCCCGCGCCTCCATGGCACTGAAGCCCGCGACCCCCATCGAGCCGTACGAGGACCTGCTCCCCGAGTTCGACATGCTGCTGATCATGACGGTCGAACCGGGCTTCGGGGGACAGGCCTTCCTCGACATCATGCTTCCGAAGATTCGCCGCACCCGCGAGTTGATCAGCAAGCACGGTCTGGAGCTCTGGCTCCAGGTCGATGGCGGAGTCTCCGCTTCCACCATCGAGCGGTGTGCCGACGCCGGAGCCGACGTTTTCGTGGCCGGATCGGCGGTCTACGGGGCAAACGACCCGGCCGAGGCGGTACGTGCACTACGCATGCAGGCCGAGGCGACCACCGCCAAGGCATCCTGGGCTTGCGACCACTGAGCCACAGCAAAGTGAACGGCTCTCATCAGGGCTGATCAACCGCGCCGGATCTGCAAGGATGAACGGCGAATCCAGAGTGTGAACAGCAGTGAGGAGAACGCCGTGTCGGGTATGTCGGCGGGCCGGTCAGCCATGCGGATGGGACCCGCTGAGCTGGTGCAGGCGGCGGCCATGGCCCGCCGCTTCTACCTCGAGGGGAAGTCCAAGATCCAGATCGCGGAGGAGTTCGGCGTCAGCCGCTTCAAGGTGGCCCGGGTCCTGGAGACCGCCCTCGAACGGGATCTCGTACGTATCGAGATCCGTGTGCCTGCGGAGCTGGACGCCGAGCGCTCGGACGTGCTGCGCGCCCGCTACGGCCTCAGGCACGCCGTCGTGGTCGAGTCCCCGGCCGAGGCCGAGGAGTCGCCCGACCCCGAGAACCTGGGAGAGGTGGCCGCCGACCTGCTCGGCGAACTGGTCAACGAAGGTGATGTGCTGGGCCTGGCCTGGGGCCGCTCCACCATCCACATGGCGGCGGCCCTCGACCGGCTGCCGCCGTGCACGGTGGTGCAGCTGACGGGCGTGTACGACGCCGGGACCGCCGAGCGCGGCTCCGTCGAGGCGGTACGCCGTGCCGCCCAGGTGTCCGGCGGTGACGCGCACCCCATCTACGCGCCGATGCTGCTGCCCGACGCGGCCACGGCCACGGCACTGCGCAACCAGACGGGGATCGCCCGGGCCTTCGAGTACTTCGACAAGGTCACCGTCGCCTGCGTCTCCATCGGCTCCTGGGAGCCGGGCATCTCCACGGTGCACGACATGCTCAGCGACGAGGAGCGCGCGCACTACGCCTCCCTCGGTGTCGCCGCCGAGATGTCCGCGCACCTCTTCGACGCCGAGGGCCGAAGGATCGGCCGGGACCTGGGCGAGCGGTGCATCACGGTCAAGGCCGACCAGCTCCGCCGTATCCCCGAGGTCGTCGCGATCGCCGGCGGACAGCGCAAGGGACCCGCGATCGACGCGGTGCTGCGGTCCGGGCTCGTCACCAGCCTGGTGACGGACACCTCGGCCGCGGACTATCTGATGACGGCGGGCCCGGCGCCGAGGTCCGCGCTCAACAGGACCGACCCGGACGGAGTCTGACGGATGGCCAGGGACGCGCAGGAGCTGCCGGACGACCCGGCCGGCCGGATCGTGGTCGTGCTGGACCTCGACGGGGTCACGGACAAGGCGGGCCTCATGGACCGCTGCGCCCGTGACCTGTCCCTGCCCGAGTGGTTCGGCCGCAACTGGGACGCCCTCGCCGACTGCCTGGCCGACCCCACCCTCTGGCCCGAGGAAGCCGTGGAGCGGGGGCTGCTGGTCGTCGTCCGGGGCTGGCGGGCGTACGCCGAGAAGCGGCCCGAGGAATGGCAGGTCGCGGAGGAGATCTTCGCCGAGGCGACGGACCGGGGCCCGGGTCTCTTCGTGACCCTCGGGCTTGGAGCATCCTCCTAAGGCGCCCCTGACCAGCCTGGATGATCTGCTGGGGGACGTCCGTGCGCCCGGCATGGGACAATGAAGTACGTGCTCTTTCCCCCTGGCCGGCCGGTCGGGGGGTCACCTCTGATCGACTGGGATGTGCAGCACGTGCGTTTCCTCAATGACATCCAGCCCGGGTACGACCTGACGTACGACGACGTCTTCATGGTGCCGAGCCGCTCCGCGGTCGGCTCGCGCCAGGGCGTGGACCTCAGCTCCCCGGACGGCACGGGCACCACCATCCCGCTCGTCGTCGCCAACATGACCGCCATCGCCGGACGCCGCATGGCCGAGACCGTGGCCCGCCGCGGCGGCCTCGTCGTCATACCGCAGGACATCCCGATCGACGTGGTCACCGACGTCGTCTCCTGGGTGAAGAGCCGCCACCTGGTCCTGGACACCCCGATCATGCTGGCGCCCCACCAGACCGTCGCGGACGCGCTGTCCCTGCTGCCCAAGCGCGCGCACAACGCCGGAGTCGTCGTCGACGAGAACCACCGGCCGATCGGCGTGGTCACCGACTCCGACCTGTCCGGCGTGGACCGCTTCACGCAGCTGGCCGAGGTCATGTCCCGGGACCTGCTGCTCATCGACGCGGACATGGACCCGGGCGAGGCCTTCGACACCCTCGACCACGCCAACCGCCGCTACGCGCCCGCGGTGAACAAGGACGGCACGCTGGCCGGCATCCTCACCCGCAAGGGCGCCCTGCGCGCCACGCTCTACAAGCCGGCCACGGACGCGCAGGGGCGGCTGCGCATCGCCGCCGCCGTCGGCATCAACGGCGACGTCGCCGGCAAGGCCAAGCAGCTGCTGGACGCGGGCGTCGACACGCTCGTCATCGACACCGCGCACGGCCACCAGGAGTCGATGATCAGCGCCCTGAAGCTGGTGCGCGACCTCGACCCGCAGGTGCCGATCGCCGCGGGCAACGTCGTGGCCGCCGCGGGAGTGCGCGACCTGATCGAGGCGGGCGCGGACATCGTCAAGGTCGGTGTCGGACCCGGCGCCATGTGCACCACGCGCATGATGACCGGCGTCGGCCGGCCGCAGTTCTCCGCCGTCCTGGAGTGCGCCGCCGAGGCGAAGAAGTACGGCAAGCACGTGTGGGCCGACGGCGGGATCCGCCACCCGCGCGATGTGGCCATGGCCCTCGCGGCCGGCGCGTCCAACGTGATGGTCGGCTCCTGGTTCGCGGGCACCTACGAGTCCCCGGGCGACCTCCAGCACGACGCCCAGGGGCGGGCCTACAAGGAGTCCTTCGGCATGGCCTCCGCGCGGGCCGTGCGCAACCGCACCTCGGAGGAGTCGGCGTACGACCGGGCCCGCAAGGCGCTGTTCGAGGAGGGCATCTCCACGTCCCGGATGTTCCTCGACCCGGCCCGCCCCGGCGTGGAGGACCTGATCGACTCGATCATCGCGGGCGTCCGCTCCTCCTGCACGTACGCCGGTGCCGGCTCCCTGGAGGAGTTCGCCGAGAAGGCCATCGTCGGCATCCAGAGCGCCGCCGGCTACGCCGAGGGCAAGCCGCTGCACGCCAGCTGGAACTGACGGTCCGCACGCCCACCTCCCAGGCCCCCGATGAAAATCGGGGGCCTTGTGCGCTCTTCGACGCACGAGTGTGTCGAGGAGCTCACGTTCCCGGTGAAAGAGCCGGTCCGAGCAAGGCCCGTGCAACGGACGAACGCAGTCGTGCAACGAACCTCCGGTCAGTCCCGAGGAACGCAATGATCTTGCGGGCACGCGCAAGGTTGCTGCATTACACGGGCAACGCCGCTGCTCGTAGGCTGTCGCCTCGTACGTGGCGTGGCGGGGACCCCGCTCGGTGGGTCCCGGCTGTCGGGCGGGGCGCTGCCGTCCCTGCCACCAGAGACCGGCAGTGACGAAGGAGTCAGCGCGTGCTCGACCAAGGCGCACCCCCGCACAGCAGTAGTCAGACCGCCCCGCCGTCCCCGGGCGTCGGCGCGCGCCTCATGCGTCGCAAGCCGGTGGAGAACCTGGTGGCGGAGGGGGGCCAGGGCGAGGGAGGGTCGCTGCGGCGCTCCCTCGGGCTGTGGCAGCTCACCATGATCAGCATCGGTGCCACCCTCGGCACCGGCATCTTCGTCGTGCTCGGCGAGGCCGTCCCCAAGGCGGGCCCGGCCGTCACGCTCGCCTTCGTCATCGCCGGCCTGACAGCCCTGTTCTCGGCCCTGTCCTACGCCGAGCTGGCGGGCACCATCCCGGTCTCCGGCTCCTCGTACTCGTATGCGTACGCAACGATGGGCGAGCTGATCGCCTGGATATGCGGCTGGTGTCTGGTCCTGGAGTACGGCGTGTCCGTCGCCGCCGTCGCCGTCGGCTGGGGTGAGTACCTCAACGAAATGCTCGACGGGACCATCGGCGTCACCATCCCGGCCGCCCTGTCCGCACCGCCCGGCGACGGCGGAGTGTTCAACCTGCCCGCGCTGATCGTCGTCCTGCTCGCGATGGCGTTCCTGCTGGGCGGCGCCCGCGAGTCCGCCCGCGCCAACACCGTCATGGTCATCGTGAAGATCGGCGCGCTGGTGCTGTTCTGCGCCATCGGCGTCCAGGGCTTCCGCTCCGGCAACTACGAGAACTTCATGCCGCTGGGCATGGCCGGTGTCAGCGCGGCCGGTGCCACGCTGTTCTTCTCCTACATCGGCTTCGACGCCGCCTCCACCGCCGGCGAGGAGGCGAAGAACGCCCAGCGCGACCTGCCGCGCGCGATCATGCTGTCGCTCGTCATCGTCACGGCGCTGTACGTCCTGGTCGCCGCCGTCGCGGTCGGCGCCAAGCCCTGGAAGAACTTCACCGGCTCCGAGGCCGCCCTCGCCCAGATCATGAGCGAGGTCACCGGGCAGACCTTCTGGGGCACGCTGCTGGCGTTCTGCGCCGTCATCGCCATCGCGAGCGTGGTGCTGACCGTGCTGTACGGCCAGACCCGCATCCTGTTCGCCATGTCCCGCGACGGGCTGGTCCCCAAGGTGTTCGCCCGGGTCCACCCGAAGACCGGTGCGCCCCGCGCCAACACCCTGATCGTGTCCCTGTTCTGCGGTGTCCTCGCCGCCGCCATCCCGCTCGGGCAGCTCGCCGACGCCACCAGCATCGGCACGCTGTTCGCCTTCGCGCTGGTCAACGTGGCGGTCGTGGTGCTGCGCCGGACCCGGCCCGACATGCCGCGCACCTTCCGGGTGCCGCTCTCCCCGGTCCTGCCCGCGCTGGGCTTCGCCTTCTGCCTCTGGATGATGGGCAGCCTGTCGGCCGTGACCTGGGTGGTCTTCGGTGTCTGGATGGCCGCCGGGCTCGTGTTCTACTTCGTGTACGGCTATCGCCGTTCCCGACTCGCACCATCCGAGAAGTGATCAACCCACTGTGCTGAACGATCTCGACGAACGCATCGTGCACGCCCTCGCCGAGGACGCCCGCCGCTCCTACGCCGACATCGGCCACATCGTCGGCCTGTCCGCGCCCGCCGTGAAACGGCGCGTGGACCGGCTGCGCGCCACCGGAGCCATCACCGGCTTCACCGTACGGGTGGACCCGGGCGCCCTCGGCTGGCAGACCGAGGGGTTCGTCGAGATCTACTGCCGGGGCAACACCTCCCCGGAGACCATCCAGCGGGGCCTGGAGCGCTACCAGGAGATCGTGGCCGCGTCCACCGTCACCGGGGACGCGGACGCGATCGCCCAGGTCTTCGCCTCCGACATGCGGCACTTCGAACGGGTCCTGGAGCGCATCGCCGGGGAGCCGTTCGTCGAGCGGACCAAGTCCGTGCTCGTGCTGTCGCCCCTGCTGCGGCGCTTCTCGTCGGGTTCGCCCACGTAATCCGCGGGACGATCCGCCGGTCAGCGCCTAGCATCGGTGTCATGACCTGGCGACATTGATCCACCAGCCGCGCCTCCCGAGGACCGCCTCGGACGCCGTACCTCCGGCGTCCGATCGGTCCTTACGGGAAGGCCTCATGACACTCTCACCCGCACGCGTGCCCGCCACCGGCGTCCGACGGCTGACGACCACGCTGTACGGCTACGCGTTCCTCGACGATTTCGTCCTGCTCTACCCGGTGTACGCGCTGCTGTTCGCCGACACCGGCATGTCGCTCTGGCAGATCTCCTCCCTGTTCGCCCTGTGGTCGATCACCTCGGTGGTGCTGGAAGTGCCCTCCGGCGCCTGGGCCGACGCCGTGTCGCGTCGCAGGCTGCTGTGGATCGGCCCGCTGCTCACCGCCGCCGGCTTCGCGCTGTGGGTGGCCGTCCCCTCGTACTGGGCCTTCGCGGCCGGATTCGTCCTGTGGGGCGCCGGCGGAGCGCTCGGCTCCGGCGCGCTGGAGGCGCTGGTGTACGACGAGCTGGATCATCTCGGCGCCGCCGACCGGTACGCGCGGGTCATGGGCCGGGCACGGGCCGCGCGCCTGGTGGGCACCGTGGCCTCCCTCGGCCTCGCGGGGCCCGTCTTCGCCCATGGCGGCTACGCGGCTGTCGGTGCCGCGAGCTTCCTGGCCTGTGTACTGACCGCCGTCACCGCGACCCGGTTCCCCGAGCACCGGGTGCGGCCGGACAGCGCCGACGACAGCTGGGCGACGACCCTGCGGGACGGTCTCGCCGAGGTCCGCAGGGACCGTTCCGTGCGCGGCGCCCTGCTGCTGATTCCGGCCGTGGCCGCGGTGTGGGGCGCGCTCGACGAGTACACCCCGCTGCTGGTCCGGGACATCGGCGTCGCCGAAGCGACGGTGCCCTACCTGATCATGCTGATCTGGGCGGGCGTCACCGTCGGCAGCCTCCTGACCGGACCGGCCGAACGCCTCGGCCCGGCCGGTCTCGCCGCGCTGCTCGCGGGCGCCGCCCTCGCCCTGGCCGTGGGTGCAGCGGCCCGCTCACTGGCCGGCATCGCTCTCGTGAGCCTCGCCTTCGCCGGGTTTCAGCTGGCGGAGGTGCTGGCAGACGCCCGCCTCCAGCACCGTATCGACGAGTCCCGCCGGGCCACGCTCACCTCCGTGGCGAGCCTGGGCACCGAGCTGGCGACGGTCGCCACATTCGGCGTGTACGCGCTGCTCGGCACGGACATGGCGCACAGCACCGTCTTCGCGGTGCTGGCGATCCCCTATCTGGTGACGGCGCTGGCGCTGGCTAGAGCTCGGGCTGCCAGGGAGTGACCGAGAAGTCGCCGGTGCCCTTCTTGACCTTCTCGTAGGGCGCCGAACTGACGCACTTGGGCAGGTCCTTCGTGGCGACCGGGGTACCGGTCGTGGCCCAGCTGTAGCCGAGCCGGTCGCGGTGACCGATGTCCTGCACGGTGATCCCGACGCGCTTGCCCTTCGCACCGGGCAGGTCGGAGGAGGTGATGACGCCGGAGACGACAGCCACCTTGCCGCCGGTGACCAGACAGTCCACCTTCGCCTTCGCCCAGGCGCCCTTGCCGTTCAGGTAGTGGCTCCACTCGAAGGTGCCGGTGGCCTTCATCGGGTCGAGCTTGTCCTCGGCCGCCAGGTGCGCGTCGAAGGAGAAGGTGATGTCGTCCCCGTCCGAGCGGTACAGCTTGGCCTTGCCGGTCAGCGCGGCGGCTTCACGCCCGCTCTCGCCGGGGGCCAAGGCTCCGGCGGAGCCGGCCGCGGCGGCGACGGTGAGCAGCAGCGCGGAGCCGAGTAAGGCGGTCTTCGTACGGCGGTTCATGGCGGTCCTTTCCGCAGGTGACGCACGTCAACTGGACGCTCACCACTGTCCCGGCGCGGCGCCCGCGCCACATCGCACCCGAGACGGGACCCGGCCTCCGCCGCCCGGCGGGGAGACATCGCTGAGCCTGCGCCCAGGGGAGGACCGGAAAGCGTCCGCAACGAATCGCCGCAGACCCGGGGGCGCACGCAACGAACCGCTCACGGACGCGCAACGGCTCCTTCTTGCCCGCCCTGTTCAAGGGCCCGTACCGTCTACGTGGCCCCTCCAACCACCCTTCCGCCCGGTGAGGAACACGCATGCGCACCGCCCTGCTCCAGAGCTCCGGCCGACCCGGCTCCACCGTCGAGAACCTGAAGGTCCTCGACGAGGCCGCGGGCCGGGCCGCCGCCGCGGGCGCCGGGCTGCTGGTCGCGCCGGAGATGTTCCTGACCGGGTACGCGATCGGCGACGACATCGGCCGTCTCGCCGAGCCCGCCGACGGCGACTGCGCGGACGCCGTCGCCGAGACCGCGACCAGGCACGGACTGGCGATCGCCTACGGCTACCCCGAGCAGGCCGGCGACGCCGTGTTCAATTCCGCCCAGCTGATCTCCGCCGACGGCACCCGTCTCGCCAACTACCGCAAGACCCACCTCTTCGGCTGCTTCGAGCGGGACCACTTCACGCCCGGGGAACAGCCGGTCGTCCAGGCGGAGATCGACGGTCTGCGCGTCGGGGTCCTGATCTGCTACGACGTCGAGTTCCCGGAGAACGTACGCGCCCACGCCCTCGCCGGCACCGACCTGCTGGTCGTCCCGACCGCGCAGATGCACCCGTTCCAGTTCGTCGCCGAGTCGATGATCCCGGTGCGTGCCTTCGAGAACCAGATGTACGTCGCGTACGTCAACCGGGTCGGCCCGGAGGGCGAGTTCGAGTTCGTGGGGCTGTCCACGCTCGCCGGGCCCGACGGGGTCGCCCGCACCCGGGCCGGGCGCGCCGAGGAGCTCGTCCTCGCCGACGTCGACCCCGCCTTCCTCGCCGCGTCGCGCGAGGCCAACCCGTATCTGCGGGACCGGCGCCCGGGCCTGTACGGGCCGCTCGTCTGACCTGCCCCCGCACCTGTCTGTTTCTTCCGCAAGGAGTCCGCACCCCATGACGTCCACCGTGCCCAACGCCGTCGAGCACGCAGACGCGCAGCAGCCGCCGATCACCATGTTCGGCCCGGACTTCCCGTACGCGTACGACGACTTCCTCGCCCACCCGGCGGGTCTCGGGCAGATACCCGCGACCGAGCACGGCACTCAGGTCGCCGTCATCGGCGGCGGCCTGTCCGGCATCGTCGCCGCGTACGAGCTGATGAAGATGGGCCTCAAGCCGGTCGTGTACGAGGCCGACCGGATCGGCGGCCGGCTGCGGACGGTTGGCTTCGACGGGTGCGACGACTCCCTCACCGCCGAGATGGGGGCGATGCGCTTCCCGCCGTCCTCCACGGCTCTGCAGCACTACATCGACCTGGTAGGGCTGGAGACGCGGCCGTTCCCCAACCCCCTCTCCGAGGCGACTCCGTCGACCGTCGTCGACCTCAAGGGCGAGTCGCACTACGCCGAGACGATCGCCGACCTGCCCCAGGTCTACCGGGACGTCGCCGAGGCCTGGAACCGGTGCCTGGAGGAGGGCGCCGACTTCTCCGACATGAACCGGGCCCTGCGCGAGCGGGACGTCCCGCGCATCCGCGAGATCTGGTCCAGGCTCGTCGAGAAGCTCGACAACCAGACCTTCTACGGCTTCCTCTGCGACTCCGAGGCGTTCCGGTCCTTCCGGCACCGCGAGATCTTCGGCCAGGTCGGCTTCGGCACGGGCGGCTGGGACACCGACTTCCCGAACTCCATCCTGGAGATCCTGCGCGTCGTCTACACCGAGGCCGACGACCACCACCGCGGCATCGTCGGCGGCTCCCAGCAACTGCCGCTGCGCCTCTGGGATCGCGAGCCGGAGAAGATCGTCCACTGGGCGTACGGGACCTCGCTGGCGAAGCTGCACGAGAACGGCGAGCCCCGCCCGGCCGTCACCCGCCTGCACCGCACCGCAGGCAACCGCATCACCGTGACCGACGCGCGCGGCGACATCCGCACCTACCCGGCGGCGATCTTCACCGCACAGTCCTGGATGCTGCTGTCGAAGATCGACTGCGACGACTCGCTCTTCCCGATCGACCACTGGACGGCCATCGAGCGCACCCACTACATGGAGAGCTCCAAGCTCTTCGTGCCGGTCGACCGGCCGTTCTGGCTGGACAAAGACGAGGAGACCGGCCGGGACGTCATGTCGATGACGCTCACCGACCGTATGACGCGCGGGACCTACCTCCTCGACAACGGCCCGGACCAGCCCGCCGTCATCTGCCTCTCCTACACCTGGTGCGACGACAGCCTGAAGTGGCTGCCGCTGTCCGCGAACGAGCGGATGGAGGTCATGCTGAAGTCGCTCGGCGAGATCTATCCCAAGGTCGACATCCGGGGGCACATCACCGGCAACCCGGTGACCGTCTCCTGGGAGAACGAGCCCTACTTCATGGGCGCGTTCAAGGCCAACCTGCCCGGCCACTACCGCTACCAGCGGCGCCTGTTCACGCACTTCATGCAGGACCGGCTGCCCGAGGACAAGCGCGGCATCTTCCTCGCCGGCGACGACATCTCCTGGACGGCCGGCTGGGCCGAGGGCGCCATCCAGACCGCCCTCAACGCGGTCTGGGGCGTCATGCACCACTTCGGCGGCACGACCGACCCGGCCAACCCGGGCCCCGGTGACGTGTACGACGAGATCGCGCCGGTGGAGCTTCCGGAGGACTGACCGGGCGGCCGGGCCCCCGACGGGCTCGGCCGTCACGCCCTGGGCCCGGCGCGGGTCCTGAGCCGCCTGGCGTACCGGAGGTTCCTCGCCGCGCCGGCCTGTCCGGGACGTGACCGCACCCGCCGCACCGGTCGTGGCCGCGGGCTCGGGGCGGCATCGCCTATGGACTCGGTGGCATCCTCGTCCTCCGGGCCACCGGCCGGAAGCCTGCGGCGGATGACCATCGCGACCACGGCGGCGATGGCGCTCACGGACACGGCGAGTCCGCCCAGGCCGGTGATCGCCTCGCCCACCCGCCGCCCCAGGTCCCTGGCCCAGGAGAGCCAGTTGTCGTCCTCGGGCGGCGCCACCGCGTCCACGCTCCAGACCAGGGGCGGCTTCTCCACCAGCACCGTGTCGGTGTCGCGGAGGTAGGAGGTCATGGTGAGCGCGATGCTGAACGTCCCCGCCCGCTCGGCCTGGATTTCCCACAGCCAGACAGCGACGTCCTCGCGGGTCAGGACGTTCTGCCGCTGCGACGACAGTGGCGTGCACCGCACACCGGCACCGGTGCAGTGCAGCTTCACGCCTATCTGCGTACCCGCGCTGACGACCGCTTGGGACTCGCCGGGCTCGGACGGGATCCGGGCGCCCGGAATCTCGACTCGGAACCGGCGCGGCGGCGCATCCGCCACGAGACCCAGGGCCAGGGGGTTCGTGTGGACGACCGTGACGTCGAAGAGCCGGCGACGCTCCCGCTCGATCTCCTCGACATAGGACGACTGATCGGACGGGGGTGCCGTTCCCATCGCAGCACCATCGGGCCGGTCCGCGTCCTCGCTCCGCGTGACGAACCCGACGAAGCTTCCCCAGACCAGGGCGAGCAAGAGCCCGAGCGCGACCCAGGAAACGCCGCCCAGGGCATCGAGGACCATGAGCACCGGGCTGCGCCGACGAGCCGCCCACGCGCGTAATCCGACCATGCGCGCACAGCGTAGTGAACGATCCTGTCACCAGGCCCACGTCCCGAGCCGACGCCCGGGCAACCGAGTTGGATCAGCGCCGCAACGGCGTGAGCAGCATGCGCCCCGCGAGGCCCACCGCCGTGTCCAGGCGCTGCGTGAACTCCCCGGCGATGTCGGGGAGTCCGCGCAGGGCCCACAGGGCCCGGGCCGCCGTCCAGGCCGCGTCGCGGGCCCGCTCCAGGCTCCACGAGCCCAGCAGATGGGTCAGCGGGTCGGCGATCTGGAGGAGGTCGGGGCCCGGCATCAGATCTTCGCGGATGCGCTCCTCCAGCGAGACGAGGAGATCGCCCACCGCGTCGAACTCGTCCTCCAGGTCGGTGGGTGCGCAGCCGAGCGTACGGCAGGTGTCCACGACGGCCAGCGCGAGATCGTGCCCGATGTGCGCGTTGATGCCCGCCAGCGCGAACTGCAACGGCCGTACCCCGGGATGGCGGCGGAACTGGAACAGCGGCCGCCAGCAGGCCGGTGCGCGCCGGTCCTTCGCCGCCGCCTCGACGGCGTCCAGGTACCGCTGCGCGAACCGTACGTCCAGCGTGATCGCGGCGTACGGGTCCGCGAACCGCCCGGTGTCGACGTACCGGTCCACCACTTCCGTCACGGCGAGATAGACGCGGTTGAAGACGGCCACCCCGTCCCGGGGGTGCAGAGTCGCGTCGAGGGCGCGCATACGGGAGATGACTCCGTCGACCGGTGTGTCCACGGCTGGGGGGACTTGTTCGCATCGCGGCATGCGGGCAGAGTCCCAGCTCTAGGCTGGCGGGAGTACCGGCGGGCCCGGCGCTTCCCCGAAACGGGGGAACGCCGCCCGCCGCAGGGGGAGGGGGACCGGCACCGTGTCAGGCTTACGTGCCCAGCGCCTGGCCGCCCGCAGGGCCGAGCGCAGGCGCGCCGTCCGGCGTGGCGCGATGGTCGTGGCGGCCTCCGTCGTGGTCGCGGCCGGCTCGGTCGCCGGGGTGCTGTCCGCGTTCGACGACCGGCGCGGCTCGGACCAGGCCAGGCGCCCCCAGGTGTCCGCGTCGCCCCGCATGGCGCCCCTGCCCGCGGTGCCGTCGGCGTCCCCGTCGGCCACCGAGTCCGCTTCCCCCACGCCCGTCACCTCCGCGCCCAGCACACCGAGCCCCACGCCGTCGCCGTCGACAACCCGGAAGAAGCCGGAGCGGACCGCCCCCGTGAGCCCGCGGCTCCACCGCCACCCCGACTCGCAGGTGCTCGACTGGGTCAGGGCCAACTCCGGCGATCCCCGCCACGCGGTCATCGCCTCCCGCATCGCCGACCAGCCGGCCGCAGTCTGGTTCGCCGACTACTCCCCGGACACGCTCACCGCCCGGGTCGCCGCGGTGACGTCGGGCGGTGCCGCACTGGGCCGGGTGCCCGTCCTCGTGCCCTACGCGATCCCCGGCCGGGACTGCGGTGGCCACTCCCAGGGCGGGGCGCCCGACCTGGACGCGTACGACGCGTGGATCGACCGGTTCGCCGACGGGCTGGGCTCCGGCGAGGTCATCGTCGTCCTGGAGCCTGACTCGGTCGCCCAGGCCGAGTGTCTGTCTCCCGGTGAGCGCGCGGACCGCTTCGCCTCGCTGGCCCGGGCCGGACGCGTCCTGAAAGCCGCCAACCCCCGGGCCCGCGTGTACTTCGACGCGGGACACTCGGGCTGGAACGCGCCCGGCAAGCAGGCGGCGTGGCTGCGGCAGGCCGGTGCCGCCTCGCCCGAGTCCTCCGACGGGATCTTCAGCAACGTCTCCAACTTCCACACCACGGCCGACGAGGTGGCCTACGACCGGCGGGTCCTCGACGCGCTCGGCGGCCCGGCGGGCCTGGGCGCCGTCATCGACACCAGCCGCAACGGCAACGGCGCCCCATCCGACGGCACATGGTGCGACCCGGCGGGCCGCAAGCTCGGCCGGACACCGACCCTCAGCACCGGCGAGGACCGGATCGACGCCTACCTGTGGGTCAAGCTGCCGGGGGAGTCGGACGGCTGCAAGGGCAAGCCGGGGACGTTCACGGCGTCGTACGCCTACGACTTGGCCTCGTCGTAGGAGCTGGTGCCCTCGTCCAGCAGCGGCTGCTGCGTCTTCAGGTGGGGCGGGGCGAAGGCCCGCAGCGCGTGGTAGCCGGTGATGACGACGAGCGTGCCGAGCGCGATGCCGCTCAGCGAGAAGGTGTCCGTGATCTCCATGGAGACGTTGCCGACGCCGATGATGATGCCCGCCGCCGCCGGGACCAGGTTCAGCGGATTGCGCAGGTCCACCTCGGCGTTGATCCAGATCTGGGCGCCGAGCAGGCCGATCATGCCGTACAGGATGACGGTGATCCCGCCGAGCACCCCGCCCGGGATCGCCGCGACGACCGCGCCGAACTTCGGGCAGAGGCCGAAGAGCAGGGCGAAGCCGGCGGCGGCCCAGTAGGCGGCCGTCGAGTAGACGCGCGTCGCGGCCATCACGCCGATGTTCTCGGAGTACGTGGTGTTGGGCGGGCCGCCGACCGCGGTGGACAGCATCGAGCCGACGCCGTCGGCCGCGATCGCCGTGCCGAGCTTGTCGTCCAGCGGGTCGCCGGTCATCTCGCCGACCGCCTTGACGTGCCCGGCGTTCTCCGCGACCAGGGCGATGACGACCGGCAGGGCGACCAGGATCGCCGACCACTCGAACGACGGGCCGTGCAGGGTCGGCAGCCCGATCCAGTCGGCCTGGCCCACGCCGGAGAGGTCGAGCCGCCAGTGGTCGGTGAGCTTGCCGCTCGCGTCCACCGAGTGGATCTTGCCGAAGACGAGGTCGAAGACCCAGGAGATGCCGTACCCGAAGACCAGTCCCAGGAAGATCGCGATCCGCGACCAGAAACCGCGCAGACAGACGACCGCCAGCCCGGTGAAGAGCATCACGAGCAAGGCCGTCCACTGGTCCTGCGGCCAGTACGTCGAGGCCGTCACCGGCGCCAGGTTGAAGCCGATCAGCATCACCACCGCGCCGGTCACGATCGGCGGCATCGCGGCGTGGATGATCCGCGCCCCGAACCGCCGCACGGCGAGCCCCACCAGGAACAGCGCGGCGCCGACGACGAAGACCGCGCCGGTGACGGTGGCGCTGCTGCCGCCCTGGGCACGGATGACCGCCGCCACGCCGACGAAGGACAGCGAGCAGCCCAGATAGCTGGGGACGCGACCGCGGGTGGCGAGCAGGAACACGACCGTCGCGACGCCCGACATCATGATCGCGAGGTTCGGGTCCAGGCCCATCAGCACCGGTGCCACGAAGGATGCGCCGAACATGGCCACCACGTGCTGGGCGCCGAGCCCGGCCGTGCGGGGCCAGGAGAGCCGCTCGTCGGGGCGGACCACCGCGCCGGGCGCCGGGGTGCGTCCGTCGCCGTGCAGTTTCCAGCGGACGCCGAGATCCATGGTGCGGTTTCGCTTTCGTCGTGCGTGCGAGTGTCCGGACCATTGTCGGGGTGCGTCGGCGGTGGCGGTGACCGGGGCCGACCAGTGCGGTCGGGCGTCCGATCAGGCCGGGTGTCCGCTCAGGGCCGCGGGTCGGGGACCACCGTGTCCGGCCTGCTGGTCTTCGCCCGGTCGCCGGGGCGCAGCACGCGCGCGAACGCCACCAGTCCGCAGGACAGCAGCGTCACCAGAGCGAACGACACCATCAGGCTGGTCACCTGTGCCAGCATGCCGATCGCGCTCGGCGCGATCAGGCCCGAGGTGTACGTGATGGTCGCGACGCCCGCGATGGCCAGGCTGGGGTTGGCCCCGCTGCGGCCCGCCGCCGCGAAGCACAGCGGCACGACGACGGCGATGCCCAGCCCCATCAGCGCGAACCCGGCCATGGCCACCGTCGGCTGCTCCGCCACGACGATCATCAGCCCGCCGAGGACGGCGAGCACACCGCTCGCGCGCACGGTCCGCACGGCGCCGAAACGGTCCACGATCCGGTCGCCGGCGATCCGGGCGATGGCCATGGTGAGCGTGAAGCCCGTCGTGCACGCCGCCGCGAGACCGGCCGAGGTCTCCAACTGTTCACGCAGGTAGACCGCCGACCAGTCCAGGCTCGCGCCCTCGGCGAACACCGCGCAGAACCCGATCGCGCCGATGAGCAGCGCCGACCGGGGCGGTAGCGCGAACCTCGGCGGCGGCTCCTCGTCCTCGGCGGGCTGGAGGTCGAGCACCCACTGGCAGGACAGCACGCCGATGACCGTGAGGACCGCGGCGGCCAGCACGTGGTGCAGCCGGGCGTCCGCGCCGAGGTGCGCGGCGAGCGTGCCGGCCGCCGAGCCGACCAGGGCGCCCGCGCTCCACATGCCGTGCAGTCCGGACATGATCGACCGGCCGAGGCGGTTCTCGACCTCGACGCCCAGCGCGTTCATCGCCACGTCCGCCATGCCCGCGGTGGCGCCGTAGGTGAACAGGGCCAGGCAGAGCGTGAGCATGTTCGGGGCGAGGGACGGCAGGACGAGCGACAGCGTCCACAGGGCGATCAGTCCGCGCAGCGCGTTGCGGGCACCGAAGCGGTGGCTGACGCTGCCGGCGAGCGGCATCGCGACGGACGCGCCGAGCGCGGGGAAGGCGAGCGCGATTCCCAACTGTCCGGCGCTGACGCCCGCGTGGTCCTGGATCCACGGCACGCGGGTGGCGAACGAGCCGGTCACGGCGCCGTGCACGGCGAAGACGGCGGCCACGGCGTACCGCGACCGCTTCACCTCGCGCTGTTCGTAGACCACGTCGCTCATTCTCCGGCCCCGTCCTCTCCCGGTCTTCCCCGCTCGCGTCGCGTCTCCACGTCCGTGGCACGCGTTGGCCCGCGTTGGCGCGCGTAAACTATCAGGAAGCCTGCCTGATAGATAAGGGGATTATCGGCTGGCCGGAGCACGCGGCCGTGCGGCCCCACAGATCTGGAAGGATCCCGGCATGCCCGCATCCCCGAGCACCGCCCGGGCCATCAACGACCGGCACGCCCTGCGCCTGCTCCAGCAGGAGGGCCCGCTGACGGCAGGGCAGTTGAAGCAGCTGACCGGTCTGTCCCGGCCGACCGTCGCCGACCTCGTCGAACGCCTCACCGCCGCCGGGCTGATCGCGGTGGTCGGCGAGGCGGGGGAGCAGCGGCGCGGACCCAACGCCAGGGTGTACGGCATCGTCGCCGACCGGGCGCACCTCGCCGCGCTGGACATACGCACCGAGGGCGTCGCCGTGACCGTCGCCGACCTGGTGGGACGGGTGCTGGCCGAGGCGTCGGCGCCCATCGGCGATGACACGGGCACGGGCCCCGCCGTGGAGCAGGCGGTCACGCTGGTCGAGCGCGTGGTGAAGGAGGCCGGCGCGGGCCGGCTGCACACCGTCGGGATCGGGGCGCCCGGTCTGATCGACCCGGCCAGCGGCGAACTCCGCGACTCCTCCGGGCTGCCGGAGTGGCACCGCCGGCTCGTCGCCGCCCTCCAGGAGCGGTTGCCCGAGGCCCGGGTGAGCGTGGAGAACGAGACCAACCTCGCGGCGCTGGCGGAGCAGCGCGACGGGGTGGCCCGGGACCGGGACACCTTCGTCCTGCTGTGGCTGGGCCATGGAACGGGCGCGGCGGTGGTCCTCGACGGCGCGCTGCGGCGCGGTGCCTCCGGCGGCACCGGCGAGATCGGCTTCCTCCCGGTCCCGGGCACGGCCGCGCTGCCGTCCTCGAAGGACTGCGAGGGTGGCTTCCACTCCCTGGCCGCGTCGGGCGCGGTCGTGGACCTCGCGGCGCGGTACGGGGTTGCGGCGGAGCCGGGGCAGGAGCCGTCGGTGGTCGGGGTGGTGCGGGCGGCGGTCGGTGTGGTGCGGTCGGCGGTGCGTGAAGCGCGGGAGACGGGGGCCGGGGTGTCCGAGTCCCCCGCGGCCGTCCCCGCCGCCCGTTTCCTCGACGCCCTCGCCGACCGTGTCGCCGTCGCAGTCGCCTCCGTCGTCGCGATCCTGGACCCCGGCTGCGTGGTGCTCGGCGGCGAGGTCGGCCAGGCGGGCGGCGACGAACTCGCCGCCCGGGTGCAGGACCGCATCGCCCGGATGACCCCCCTGCCCACGGAGGTACGGACGACCACACTCGGCGGCGGCGCGGTCCTACGCGGCGCGCTCCTCACGGCCCGCGAGCGTGCCCAGGAGGAACTCTTCACCCCGGGGGAGCGGCCGGTTCAGAGGTGGTAGACCATCCCCGGGTGTCACGTCCTGGTCCGCCCGCTGCCGGGCTGCGCCCGCTCGCCCCCGTACCGCCGCGCCAGGTAGTCCTCGAACGTGCCCGTGCCGGTCGCCCGCTGCGGCGTCAGGTGACCACCGCTGCGAAAACCCCGGTACGCCGCGCCCCGCAGCGGTACGTTCACGACCGCCCGGCGCCGGCCGGTCGCCTTCAGGTACGCGCGGGCCAGGGACTCGAGCGTCCGCACCTGCGGTCCGCCCATGTCCTCGACCCGCCCCGCAGGCGCCCCCGCCGCCAGTCCGGCCAGCCGGTCGGCGACCTCGGCCACCTCGACCGGCTGGTCCCGGACACCGGCCGGCAGGAACAGGACCGGCAGCTTCGAAAGCCCCTGGAACAGCATGAGGAGCAGATCGTGGAACTGCGTCGCCCGCAGCACGGTCCAGCCGAGCCCCGACTCCTCGACCTGCCTCTCCACCGCGAGCTTGCTCTTGTAGTAACGGAACGGCACCCGGTCGACGCCCACGATGGAGATGTAGACGAGGTGCCGCACACCGGCCCCGCGCGCCGCCCTGATCAGGTTCGCCGCCGCCCGCTCGTCGCCCTTCGGCGACGACGCGCAGTGCACGATCGTGTCCACACCGGCGACGGCCGCGTCCAGCGCGCCACCTCCCTCCCGCAGGTCGACCGCGTACGGCTGGGTGTGCCGGCTGAGCACCCGCACCTCGTGCCCGTCCGCGCGCAGCCGCTCGGCGACGAGCCGGCCGAGCGTTCCGGTGCCGCCGGTCACCAGGATCGTGGTCATGCTGTTCAGCCCCTTCGGACGCCGGACGCCCCCGGACGGAGCGCCCCTCGCCAACTGAGACCGAACAGCCCCTGCCGGATGTGACAGCCCCGCCCGGGGGCCCGCGATCCGCGCACGGCGATCCGTGCCTCGTTCCCGGGGGCCCGTTCCCGGGGATCCCGATCCGCGCTGGCGGCCCGCGCCTCGTGCCTGGCGGTCCGCGCGTCGTGCCTGGCGGTTCGCGGTCCGCGCTGGCGGTCCGCGCCTCGTTGCCGGGGACCCGCGATCCGCGTCGGCGGTCCGCGCGTCGTGCCTGGCGGTTCGCGGTCCGCGCTGGCGGTCCGCGCCTCGTTGCCGGGGACCCGCGATCCGCGCCGACGGCCCGCGCCTCGCGCCCGGGGACCCGCGATCCGCGCCTGGCGATCCGCGCGTTGTGCCCGGCGGCCCGAGCGCGGGGATCCGCCGATCGGCGCCCGGCGGCCCGCGATGCACGCCCGGGGACCCCCGCCTCGTGCCCGGCGGCCCGCGATCCGCGCCCCGCGGCCCCTGCGTCCGGCGATCCGCGACCGCGCCCGGCGATCCCGCGTATCGCCGGCGATCCAGCGCCCCCGCCCGGCGGCCCTACCGCCGAGTGAGCTGACGCCGTGCGAACGCCAGCTTCTCCGGGTTGACCACGGCCCGCACCCCCACGACCAGCCCGTCGCGCACATCGAACGCCGCCAGGCCGACGAGCGTGTCGTCCGCCCAGCTGGCAAGCCCCGTCGCACCGTTGACCTCGGTGACGGTGAACTCCAGGCCCACCGCGAACTTCGGGCCCCCGCCCGCCAGGAACCGGGCGACCTTGAGCCCGCCCTCGATCGGCCACCGGGCCGCGATGACCTTCCCGCCCCCGTCGCTCCACCAGGTGGCGTCGGCCGCGAGCAGCTTCTCCAGCCCGGCCAGGTCGCCGTCGCGGGCCGCCGTGATGAACGACGTGACGAGCTCCTCCTGCCACTCGGACGCGGCCTCGAACCGGGCCTGCGGCTCGCCCGCCCGACGCACGGCCCGCCGGTACAGCTGGCGGCAGTTGGCCTCGCTGAGATCCAGCACCCCGGCGATCTCCCGGTGCCCGTACCCGAACGCCTCCCGCAGCACGTACACCGCCCGCTCGGCCGGCGTGAGCCGCTCCAGCAGCACCAGCATCGCCATCGACACGGCCTCCCGCTGCTCGGCCGACTCCAGCGGGCCGAGCGTGCCGTCCGCGGTCACCACCGGCTCGGGCAGCCAGGTCCCGACGTACCGCTCGCGCCGGGCCCGGGCGGAGGTCAGCCGGTTCAGGCAGAGGTTGGTGACGACCTTGGCGAGCCAGGCCGCCGGATGCTCGATCCCCGTACGGTCCGCGCCGCTGAAGCGCAGATACGCGTCTTGGACCGCGTCCTCCGCCTCCTCGGCGCAGCCCAGCAGCCGGTAGGCGAGCGAGAACAACCGGGGCCGGTGGGTCTCGAACTCGTCGGCGAGCGTGGTGGTCATACGCCTCACCCTGCCAGAACACCGTCCGTACGGCGTGGGAAGGCCCGACGGCGGGCAAGGGCCGTCGTCACCGCCGCCGGGCCGGTCTGCGCAGATGCCCACGACCCTAGAAAGGACTAGACCATAGCGTCAATAGGTGCGTACCAACCCGGGGTCCGTCAAGTGCGGACGCCCGCAGGGGAGTTGGACCGGCCCGTCGCGCTCGGGAAGGGCGGTGACACGTTCTGTGAGGCACCCCACACCGTTCGCCCGTCTGGACATCGATCAGGCGTGGCACACTGGCCATGTATCAGTAGCAGCGCACTCCGGGGTCGGTGAAAGTCCGAACCGGCGGTTACAGTCCGCGACCCGGTCGCCTCCAGCGGCCGGTTGACCAGGTGAAATTCCTGGACCGACGGTTAAAGTCCGGATGGGAGGCAGTGCGCGGCGAGCGGGCACACATGCGCGCCGCCGAAGAAGTCCGCCCTCGGGCGGACTCCGTCCGGCGTCGTTCCCGGTGTCCTCGCTCGTATCCTCTGTCGTCATCGACAGCCCCGGAGTCCGTGCCCGAAGAGGCAGGAGGACCCGGGAAGTGTTCACCGGAATCGTCGAAGAGCTGGGCGAGGTCACCGCCGTCGAGACCCTCGACGACGCCTGTCGCTTCCGCCTGCGAGGCCCCGTCGTCACCCAGGGCGCGAAACACGGCGACTCCATCGCGGTCAACGGCGTCTGCCTCACGGTCGTCGACCACGAGGGCGACGAGTTCACCGCCGACGTGATGGCCGAGACCCTCAACCGCTCCAGCCTCGGCGCGCTCGAGGCCGGCTCCCGCGTCAACCTCGAACGCCCCATGGCCGTCGGCGAACGCCTCGGCGGGCACATCGTGCAGGGCCATGTGGACGGCACCGGCGAGATCCTGGAACGCAAGCCGTCCGACAACTGGGAGATCGTGAAGATCTCCCTCCCCGCGGACCTCACCCGGTACGTCGTCGAGAAGGGCTCCATCACCGTCGACGGCATCAGCCTCACCGTCGTCGACGCCGGCCCCGACTACTTCACCGTCAGCCTCATCCCCACCACCCTCGCCCTGACCACGCTCGGCCACAAGCAGCCCGGCGACCCGGTCAACCTCGAGGTGGACGTCATCGCCAAGTACGTCGAGCGGATGCTGGGCGACCGTGCGCAAGGGGCGGCCAAGTGAACTCGCTGAACTCCGAGGCCTTCGTCCTCTTCGACCAGCACATCCTCTGGTCGGACATGATCGGCAACCTCTTCGGCCTGGCCGCCCTCGCCCTCGGCTGGCGGCGCTCCATATGGACGTGGCCCGTGCAGTTCCTGGCCGGCCTGATCCTCTTCGGGGCCTTCTTCGGCCATCTGACCGGCAGCGCCGGCAAGCAGGCGGTCGTCATGGCCGTCGCGCTGTACGGCTGGTGGCAGTGGAATCGCGGCAGGAGCCAGGCGGAGGACGGCCACATCGCCGTACGGTTCGCCACCTGGCGCGAGCGCGGAGCGATGATCGCCGCGGCCGCCGCGGGTACGGTCGCGGTGGCGCTCCTCTTCAAGGCGTACCCGACCCTGTCCTGGGACCCCTGGCCGGACGCGTACATCTTCGTCGGCACGATCGTCGCCATGTACGCCCAGGCCCGCGGCATGGTCGAGTTCTGGTTCGCCTGGCTGCTCGTCGACCTCGTCGGCGTGCCCCTCAACTTCGCCAACGGTTACGCCTTCTCCGGCTTCGTCTACGTCATCTACGGCGCGCTCGTCCTGTGGGGCCTGCGCGACTGGTGGCTGCGCTCCCGCGCGGCAGCGCAGCCCGCCCTGGAAGGAGCGCCGGCATGAGCACGGCACCGATCCTGTACGGCACCGACGGTTTCGCGGACTTCGCGCTCGACCCGGTCGAACAGGCCATCGCCGACATCGCGGCCGGCCGCCCGATCGTGGTCGTCGACGACGAGGACCGGGAGAACGAGGGCGACCTCGTCATCGCCGCCGAGAAGGCGACCCCAGAGATCGTCGCCTTCATGATGAGCGAGTGCCGCGGCCTGATCTGCGCCCCCATGGAGGGCGAGGAGCTGGACCGGCTCAGGCTCCCGCAGATGGTCCAGGACAACACCGAGTCGATGAAGACCGCGTTCACGGTCTCCGTCGACGCCTCCGCGGCGCACGGCGTCAGCACCGGCATCTCGGCCTCCGACCGCGCCACCACCCTCCAGCTGCTCGCCGACGGCACCGCCCAGCCCGACGACTTCGTCCGCCCCGGCCACATCTTCCCGCTGCGCGCCCGGCCCGGCGGAGTCCTGACGCGCAACGGCCACACCGAGGCCGCCGTCGACCTCGCCCGCCTCGCGGGCCTGCGCCCGGCCGGCGCGATCGTCGAGATCGCCGGTGAGGACGGCACCATGCTGCGCCTGCCCGAGCTGATCCCCTTCGCCCGCAAGCACGGCCTGACGATCATCTCCATCGAGGACCTGATCGCCTACCGCCGAAGCAGCGAGCCCACCGTCCGCCGCGAGGCCAGGACCCAACTGCCCACCGCCCACGGCACCTTCACGGCCTACGGCTACCGCTCCACCGTCGACGGCGTCGAGCACGTCGCCCTCGTCCACGGCGAGATCGGCGACGGCGACGACGTCCTGGTCCGTGTCCACTCCGAATGCCTCACCGGCGACGTCTTCGGCTCCGCCCGCTGCGACTGCGGCCCCCAACTGGACGCCTCGCTGGCCCGCATCCAGGCCGAGGGCCGGGGAGTTGTGGTCTACCTGCGCGGACACGAGGGCCGGGGCATCGGCCTGATGTCCAAACTGCGCGCCTACGAACTGCAGGAACAGGGCCACGACACCCTCGACGCCAACCTCGAACTCGGCCTGCCCGCCGACGCCCGCGACTACGGCGCCGGAGCGCAGATCCTCCAGGACCTCGGCGTGCGCAGCGTGCGCCTGCTGACCAACAACCCCGACAAGACCGACGCGCTCGTCCGCCACGGCATCGCGGTCAAGGCCCGCGTGCCGATGCCGGTGAGCGTCGGCGAGCACAACCTCCGCTACCTGCGCACCAAGCGGGACCGGATGGGCCACGACCTGCCCTGGCTGGACACGACCACCGTGCCGGCCTGCGGCAACCAGTAAGACAGCACAGCGAGAAAAGGCTCTGAGGAGAGACGTGAGCGGCAAGGGTGCACCGGAGCTGTCCGTACGCAATGTGGGTGACCTCAGGGTCGCCGTCATCGCGGCACAGTGGCACGAAAAGGTGATGGACGGTCTGGTCGACGGCGCCCTGCGCGCCCTGCGCGACCTCGGCATCGACGAGCCGACCCTCCTCAGGGTCCCCGGCAGCTGGGAGCTCCCCGTAGTCGCCAAGGTCCTCGCGGGCCGCGGCTACGACGCGATCGTCGCCCTCGGCGTCGTCATCCGCGGCGGAACCCCCCACTTCGACTACGTGTGCCAAGGCGTGACCCAGGGCCTCACCCAGGTCTCCGTCGACACCGGCGTCCCCGTCGGCTTCGGCGTGCTGACCTGCGACACCGAGGAGCAGGCCCTGGACCGCGCCGGCCTGGAAGGCTCGAACGAGGACAAGGGACACGAGGCGGTGACGGCGGCGGTGGCGACCGCGGCGACGCTCCGCTCAGTATCCGAACCCTGGCGCTGACGAAAGCCACCTGTGGCATAGGCTGAGCGTCACCATGTCCAAGAAGACGTTCGAGGAGCTCTTCACCGAGCTCCAGCACAAGGCCGCCCAGGGCGACCCCGCCACTTCCCGCACCGCAGAACTGGTCGAGAAGGGCGTCCACGCCATCGGCAAGAAGGTCGTCGAAGAGGCCGCCGAGGTCTGGATGGCCGCCGAGTACGAGGGCAAGGAGGCGGCCGCCGAGGAGATCTCGCAGCTGCTGTACCACGTCCAGGTGATGATGGTCGCCCGCGGCATCTCCCTCGACGACGTCTACGCCCACCTGTAAGCCGCACCCGTTCCCGTAAGACACCCACGCAAAGGAAGCCGACCTCATGCTGCGCATCGCCGTCCCCAACAAGGGTTCCCTGTCAGGCCCTGCGGCGGAGATGCTGCATGAGGCCGGCTACCAGCAGCGCCGGGAGTCCAAGGAACTGCGGATCGTCGACCCGACGAACGAGGTCGAGTTCTTCTACCTCCGCCCCCGCGACATCGCGATCTACGTCGCCTCCGGCCAGCTGGACATCGGCCTCACCGGCCGGGACCTGCTCATCGACTCCGGCGCCGAGGCGGAGGAGATCCTCGCCCTCGGCTTCGCCCGCTCCACGTTCCGCTACGCCTGCAAGCCCGGCACCATCGGCGGCCTGGCCGACCTCGCGGGCATGACGGTCGCCACCTCCTACGAGGGCATCGTCGCCGGGCACCTCGCCGACCACGGGATCGACGCCTCCGTCGTCCACCTCGACGGCGCCGTCGAGACCGCCATCCAGCTCGGCGTCGCCCAGGTCATCGCGGACGTCGTCGAGACCGGCACCTCGCTGCGCAACGCCGGGCTGGAGGTCGTCGGCGAGCCGATCATGAAGTCCGAGGCCGTCGTGATCCGCCGCACCGGCGCGGACGCCGACGACCCCAAGGTGCAGCAGTTCCTGCGCCGTCTCCAGGGCGTCCTGGTCGCCCGGACGTACGTGATGATGGACTACGACTGCCGCGTCGAGCAGCTGGAGAAGGCCGTCGCCCTCACCCCGGGGCTGGAATCGCCGACCGTGTCCCCGCTGCACAACGAGGGCTGGGTCGCCGTCCGCGCGATGGTCCCGGCCAAGGAGGCGCAGCGGATCATGGACGACCTGTACGACATCGGCGCCCGGGCCATCCTGACCACGGCCATCCACGCCTGCCGTCTCTGAGGGGCGAGCGCCGATGTCCGATCTGCCCACCCTGCCCGTCACGTTCCGGCCGGGCAGCACCCGCGCGGTGCTGCTCACCGCCGCCGTCGCGATCCTCGTGGTGATCACGGCCGTCGCGATGCTGCTGAAGCAGCTCAGCCCCGCCGAGCGCCTCAGCTTCATCGTCACGGCGCTCCTGCTCGACGCGGTACTGCTCCTGCTGGCGCGGCCCAAGGTCGTCGCCGACGAGGACGGCGTCACCGTGGTGAATCTCACGAACAAGCGCCGGCTGGAATGGGCCGAAATCCTTCAGGTGACCCTCCGGCCCGGCGACCCCTGGGTGTTCCTCAACCTCAGCGACGGCACCAGCCTGCCCGCGCTCGGCATCCAGCCGGGCATCGCCCGACAGCGCGCGATCGCCGACGCCCGGGCCCTGCGGGCGCTCGCCGAGGCCCGCTCCGTCGCGGACACCGAGCGGCCTCGGGGCTGACTCGGCGGATCCACAGGGCGGTCGCCACTGCCGCACCGGGCCGTGTCTTGATTAATCTGTTGGCGGAGGCGCGACGGATGCGCCTCCGCCCCTGTTGCCCGCCCGGTGCACAGAGGCACCTGCTAACCGAGGAGTGACCCCCTCCGGCGATGGACGGATCGTCCTGCAGTACCTGCGCCGCCCCCTGCCGACATAGCGCGGACCGTGTCCGCGACCGTGCGGAGGCGGCGGCATCATGACCATCCCCCTGCTGCTTCTGGCAGCCGCGTTCCTGCTGATTCTCGCCAACGGATTCTTCGTGGCGGCCGAGTTCGGACTCGTCACGGTCGAACGGCCGGAGGCCGAGAAGGCCGCCGCCGAGGGCGACCGGCGCGCCCAGCGCGTCGTCGAGTCGCTCAAGGAGCTGTCCTTCCAGCTCTCCGGCACTCAGCTGGGCATCACCATCACCTCCCTCGTCGTCGGCATGCTCGCCGAGCCGGCGCTCGCCGAGCTGCTGCACGGCCCGTTCACCTCGATCGGCGTCCCCGAGGGGGCCGTCTCCGGTGTCACGGTCGTCGTCGGCATGCTGCTGGCCTCCGCCGTGCAGATGGTGATCGGCGAGCTCCTGCCCAAGAACTGGGCGGTGTCCAGGCCGCTTCAGGTCGCGCGCTTCGTCGCGGGCCCGCAGCACGCCTTCGCGCGGCTGTTCCGGCCGGTCATCGCCGGCCTCAACGCCGTCGCGAACCGGCTCGTGCGCGCCCTGGGCTTCGAGCCCGCCGAGGAACTGGCCTCCGCCCGCACCCCCGGCGAACTCGTCTCCCTCGCCCGTCACTCGGCCCGGGCCGGCGCCCTGGAACAGGACACGGCCGACCTCTTCGTCCGGACCCTGTCCCTGGGCGAGCTGACCGCGCAGCACGTGATGACGCCGCGCGTGAAGGTCAGCGCCCTGCAGTCCTCGGCCACCGCCGAGGACGTGGTCAACCTGACCCGCGCCACCGGCCTGTCCCGCTTCCCCGTCTACCGGGAGAGGATCGACGAGGTCGTCGGCATGGTCCACCTCAAGGACGCCCTGGCGGTGCCCGTGGAGGACCGGCTGCGCACCCCCGTCGGCCGCATCGCCCGCCCGGCGCTGCTCGTCCCCGAGACGCTGCCCGTCCGGCCGCTGCTCGTCCGCCTGCGCAGCGAGCAGCCGATCGCGGTCGTCGTCGACGAGTACGGCGGCACGGCCGGTGTCGTCACGCTGGAGGACATCGTCGAGGAGATCGTCGGCGAGGTCCGCGACGAGCACGACGGACACGACCTGCCCGAGCTGGCCTCCGTACCGCCGGAGGACGGCAGGCCCGCCTGGGACGTCGACGGCAGCTGCCGGATCGACATCCTCCAGCGCATAGGCCTCGAGGTGCCCGAGGGGCCGTACGAGACCGTCGCGGGTCTGATCGCCGATCTGCTGGGCCGCATCCCGGCCGTCGGCGACAAGGCGGAACTGCCCGGCTGGCGGCTGTCGGTACGCCAGGTCGGCCACTACCGTGCCGAGCGGGTCCGGCTGGTCAGGACGGCCCCCGTCGCCGTGGTGGAGGCCGCCCGATGAGCGTGCTCCAACTGACCTTCGCCGCACTCCTGGTGCTCGCCAACGGCTTCTTCGTCGGCGCCGAGTTCGCGCTCGTCTCCGTACGCCGCAGCCAGATCGAACCCCTCGGCACGGCCCGCGCCCGGCAGGTCCTCTACGGCCTGGAGCGGCTGCCGCAGATGATGGCGGCGGCCCAGTTCGGCATCACGATCTGCTCCCTCACGCTCGGGGCGGTCGCCGAACCGACCGTCGCGCACCTCCTGGAGCCCCTCTTCGAGTGGGTCCACCTGCCGCACGGCATGATCCACCCGCTCACCTACGTCATCGCCCTCGCCACCGTGGTCTTCTTCCACCTCGTCATCGGCGAGATGGTCCCGAAGAACCTGGCGATGGCGGCGCCCGAGAAGGCCGCGCTGTGGCTCAGCCCCGGCCTGGTCTGGTTCGCCCGCTTCTGCAAGCCGATCACCGCCGCCCTCGGGGCCTGCTCCCAGGGCATCCTGCGGCTCTTCCACGTCGAGCCCAGGGACGAGGTCGAGGCCGTCTTCACCAGTGAGCAGCTCAACCGGCTGGTGGAGGACGCCGGCCAGGCGGGCCTGCTCGACCCCGAGGAGGCCGAAAGCCTGGAGGACGCCCTGGAGCTGGGCTCCCGCCCGGTGACGGACGTCCTGCTGAAACGCGAGTCGCTGGTGACGGTCAGCCCGTCGGTCACCCCCGGCCGCATCGTCGAGCTCACCGCCCGCACCGGGTACTCCCGGTTCCCGGTCGCCGCGGACAACGGTGCGTTCATGGGCTACCTGCACGTCAAGGACGTCCTCGACCTGGAGCACTCGGACCGGGCCGTGCCGCAGCAGTTGTGGCGGCCCATGACGACGTTGCGGTCCGAGTTGCCGTTGGACGACGCGCTGACGGTGATGCGGCGGGCGGCGACGCATCTGGCCCAGGTGGCCGACGGGTCCGGGAAGGTGCTCGGGCTGGTCGCGCTGGAGGATGTGCTGGAGCTGCTGGTGGGGGAGGTGCGGGATCCCGCGCATCGGGAGGTGCGGGAGGTGCGGCTGACCGAGCCCAGGTCGGGCGAGGAAGTGCTGGCGACGTAGTGCGGTCGGGAGGGTGCGCAGCCCGGCGCCGCGGGGTGCCGCCTGCGCCCACCCGTGCCGCCCCAAGCGGCACGACTGCCCGCAGGCTCAGCGGGTTTACAGTCCGGGCGGATCCTGCGGCCCCCGCCCGGACAGCACCTCCCCGTACGCCTGCATCAGATCCGGCAACCGCAACGTCGCCAGATCCTCGCGTCCCAGCACCCCGGGATACACGGACAACCGAAGATCCCGGTACGCGCAGCTCTTCTCGTACAGCGTCCGCAGGAACCGCCCGTTGCCCAGCTCGTCGATCCACCCCTGGTCCACCACGTGCCCGGCGATGGACCGCAGCTCGTCGAGGGCCTCCTCGTCCCACAGGTCGCCGTTCTCCGCGGCGAGCACCTTGCCGATCTCGGTGAGTTCGAGGGGCCGGTAGGAGGGGAAGTCGACGCGCGTGGTGAAACGGGAGGACAGCCCGGGGTTGGCGGCGAGCAGGCGGTCCATGCCCTCGGGGTAGCCGGCCAGGATCACCACGAGATGGTCGCGGTTGTCCTCCGCCCGCTTCAGCAGCACCTGGAGCGCCTCGTCGCCGTACGCGTCCCCCTTGCCGTAGCCCGAGTTGGACAGCGAGTACGCCTCGTCGACGAAGAGCACGCCACCGAGCGCGGAGTCGATCAGTTCGTTCGCCTTCACGGCCGTCTGCCCGAGGTACTCGCCGACCAGGTCGGCCCGCTGCGCCTCCACGAGGTGGTCGCCGCCGAGCAGGCCGAGGGCGTAGAAGACGCGGCCGAGGATGCGGGCGACGGTGGTCTTGCCGGTGCCGGAGGGGCCGGAGAAGACGAAGTGCCGCTTGGGCGGCTGGACCGGCAGGCCCTGACCGGCCCGCAGCCGGGCCATGTTCAGCTGTGCCGACAGCGCCTTGACCTGGCGTTTCACCGGCTCCAGTCCCACCATGCGCTCAAGCTCGGCGAGCGCCTCCTCGAGTAGGGCGGGGTCGGTGGGCCCGGCGGGCAGCGACGACGGCGGGCCGGTCCGCGAGCGCACCGCGGGGTCGGTGACCGGAGGCAGGGGAGCGGAGGCCGGCGGTTCGGGATCGGGCAGTCGCACGTCGCGGCCCTCGGTGCCGAAGAGCGGGTCGAATCCGTCCGGGCCGTCCACGGCGTCCTGGCCGGCGCCGGTGAGCGTGATCGCCGCGAGGTCCGTGGAGTCGTCGTACCCGTCGCCCTCCGCGATCGCGGCGAGCCGGGCGGAGGTGTCCATGAAGGCGGGGTCGACGCGGTGCACGGCCCGGTACAGGGGGAGCGCGGCGGCGCTGCGGCCCGTGCCCTCGTGCGCCCGGGCCAGCCAGTAGCGCAGCTCCTTGCGCTGCGGCTGCTCGCTGCGGCAGCGCATCAGCGCGGCGGACAGCAGTGGTTCGGCCTGCCCGAACATCTCCAGGCGGACCCGGGCCATGCCGCCGAACAGGCCCGCCTCGATGCCGAGCATCGGGTCGTCGAGGAGCGGGTCGGTGTGGCGGACCAGCTGCTCCCAGTCCTTGACCAGATAGGCGCGGCAGGCGTGCAGGAAGCGGACGTGGGCGTCGGTGTCCACCGGCGGCAGCCCGGCCAGGGCGCGGTCCAGCTCGGGGACGTGGCGCCCGTCCAGCCAGTGGGAGGCGTGCGCGAGCAGCAGATCACGGGGGCTCTCCAGCACGGGCTGCACCCACCAGCCCAGCCAGTACCAGGAGTTGAGGGTGCGGCGATAGCGGGCGCGCTGTTCCCCGAAGCGGTCCCGGTGCCGGAACATCCTGAGCAGCGCGGTCGTCGTGTCGACGCGCAGCGCGTGCAGCCCGAGCCAGCCGTCGGCCATCCCGGAGTCCATCCGCACGGCGGCGCGGAACTCCTCCTCCGCCTGCGGATAGGCGCCCATGGTGTAGGCGTCCACGCCTCGCAGCCAGGCGAGGTCGGCCGGGGCCTGCGGGCCCTGCGTGCCGAAGTCCATCACGTCCCCCACGAACCGTGCCCCCGTCGGTATGCCAACGAGCCGTCCCCCAGTCGGCTGCCCTGCTCGAACCGCTGTGCCACGGACCGGAGTTGCAAGGTGCGCGAAGCAACCGTCCGTAGGTCGCAACGAGGGCATCGTACCTGCGGGGGCGGCGCCCCCGTAGGGTGCCGCACGGGGCGTTCGGCGAGGTGGGAGCGGATGCGGCACACTCCTGCACGGTGACCGAGGGTGAGCATTCGGCGCCGCGCGGCGCCCGGAAAAACAGAAGAAGACAGAACGAAGCCCCCGATCACGGGGGAACAACCGGGGGCTTCGCGTCTGTGGGCGGCTCCGAATGGCCGCACATTGAGAACGTAAGACCTGTACGGGCCCCCGGTCAAGCCGAGTTGAAGCACTCCGGCAAGTTGTCCCGCAAGGCCCTTCACAAGTTCAGCACACTGCGGGCGGTCCGTCACCGTGCGTGAGGGACTGGTCCGGTCCAACAGTCCCCGCAGGTCCCGGAACCACCTCATACCCCTTCTCTCGCTGTCGTACCAGGAGATCGGCGAACGGCCGCGAGGGATCGTCGGCGAAATGCCGACGTTCCGCCGGGACCCATCCGTCCCAGAACTCCCGCTGCTCCTCCCCGTCCCTCGACCGTCCCCGCGCCCAGGCCTCGTCACGGGGCAGCTCCATCCACAGCAGCAGGGCCAGGTGGGGCCGCAGCACCCTGCGTCCCGCGCCGACGCCTTCCACGAGGACCACCGGAGCGGGCGGCAGGGGACGCGGCGCACCGAAGCGGCGGGTGCGCCAGTCGTAGGGGGCGTAGTGCGCGGTCCGGCCGTGGGTCAGCGGCTCGATCACCTGGTCCAGCAGGCGCCCGGTCCAGTCGAACAGTTCGTCGTGGGTGGCGATGTCGTCGAGGCGCAGCACCGGCGCGCCGTCCAGCGCCACGGCCAACTGCTCGGCGAACGTGGTCTTTCCGGAGCCGGCGTGCCCGTCCACGCCGACGAGACGGACCGGGCCGCAGGAAGGGCGGAGGCGGCGGACCCGGGAGGCCAGGTGGCGGACGGCGGGGCCCGGTGCGGGGCGGAAGGGCGGATTCATCTCGCGCAGCACTCTAACGACGGTGTCCTCGGCGCGTGCCAGTGGTCGACGCCAATATTGGTGGGCGTGGCGCGGGTCGAGGTGCTGGCGGGACCCGGCGGGCTGTGCTCCTATGTGGCGCATGCACGCGTGCGATCGACCGTGCCACGGACCTGCCCCGCTTCCCAGCCCGACTCCGACTTCCGGGGGTCCCCGCCATGCGCAGAGCCGAACAGCCCTCCCGCAGAACCGTCCTGGCCGCCGCGGTCGCCGCCGCCGTCACGGCAGGCGCGGGTCCGGCGGCCGCCGACCCCGAGGAGCCCATGACGACCGACACCGCGGATCCCGCCCGCGCGGTCCCGGCCCACACCGTGGACAACCGGGCCTGGACCTCGTACGGCGACTGGTACGGCGGCATCGCCCGGGGCACCCGCGCGGTCGGGGGCGCCCGCCCGGGCGTGGTGATCGCGAGGCCCGCCGGAACCACCGGCTACACGGACCCGCACACCGGCACCACCGCCCGCTGGGAGTACGGCACCTGGACGTCCCCGGCCCACCGGCTCGCCGTCCCCGCGACGGAGGCGATCGTCTCCTGGAACGCGCACACCCCGGCCGGCACCTGGCTCCAGGCGGAGATCAAGGCCACCTACACCGACGGCACCAGCACCCCCTGGTACGTGATGGGCCGCTGGGCGGCCGGCGACCAGGACATCCGGCGCACCTCGGTCGACGACCAGAGCGACGGCAGGAGCACCGTCTGGACCGACACCCTGTCGATCGACGACCCGTCGACAGGCCTGCGCCTCGCCTCCTACCGGCTGCGCCTGACCCTCTACCGCAAGCCCGGCACCAAGGCCACGCCCACCGTGTGGCGGCTCGGCGCGATGGGCTCCGACGTACCCGACCGGTTCACCGTCCCGGCGTCCGCGCCCGGCCTCGCCAGGGAACTGGTCGTGCCGCGGTACTCGCAGGAGATCCACAAGGGCCAGTACCCCGAGTACGACAACGGCGGCGAGGCCTGGTGCAGCCCGACGTCCTCCCAGATGATCATCGAGTACTGGGGCGGCCGGCTCACCCCGGAGCAACTGGCCTGGGTGGATCCGTCGTACGCCGATCCGCAGGTGTGCCACGCGGCCCGCTTCACCTACGACTACCAGTACGCCGGCTGCGGCAACTGGCCGTTCAACGCCGCCTACGCGGCCACGTTCCAGGACCTGCAGGCCGTGGTCACCCGGCTCGGCTCGCTCACCGACCTGGAGACGCTGATCGCGGCGGGCATCCCGGCCATCACCTCCCAGTCCTTCCTGAAGGAGGAGCTGACCGGCGCCGGGTACGGCACCGCCGGGCACCTCATGACCGTCATCGGCTTCACCGCCGAGGGGGACGTGATCGCCAATGACCCCGCCTCGGAGAGCAACGACGCCGTGCGGCGCGTCTACCGGCGGCGGGAGTACGAGAACATCTGGCTGCGGACCAAGCGGTACAACGCCTCCGGCAAGGTCGTCTCCGGCACCGGCGGCGTCTGCTACCTGTACTTCCCGGGACGCCCGACCGCGGCCCAGCGCAAGGCGCTGACAGCCGTGGGCGTGCCCGTGTGACCAAGCTCTCGGCCGCACCAGCCGATCCCGGTGGCAAAGTGGACGAACCCTCCGGGGAAGTCCGTCCGCACCACCGAACCAGCGAGAAGACATGACCACGCACTCAGTCACCGCAGCCGGCGTCCGCACCGGCGGCCCTCAGGACGACGGCCCGAAGATCGTCGAGCATGTCGCGGGCTGGACCCTCGTCGTGGTCCTCGCGATGCTCGTGACCCAGCTCGGGCTGCTGTGACCTGACGCGGAGTGCTGTGACCTGACCCACGACCCGGCCCTCCGGCCTGCCATACTGCGGATGTCCCGCCTCGCCGCCCGTTGGAACCAGGGTCGAAATTGAATATCAGTCAACAGCCTGCCGCGCGTCCCAGAGCCCGCGGCACCGAGCGCTCGCTGGCGCGCCGTGCCGAACTCATCGCGATCGGGCGGAGGTTGTTCGCCGACACCTCCTACGACACCCTGTCGATGGACGACATCGCCCGGCAGGCACACGTCGCCAAGGGACTGATCTACTACTACTTCCAGTCCAAGCGCGGCTACTACCTGGCCATCATCCAGGACTCGGTCACCGACCTGGTCACCCTGGCGGCGAGCGGACACGAACTGCCCCCGGTCGACCGCGTCCAGCGCACCATCGACAGCTATCTGCGCTACGCCGAGCACAACCAGGCCGCGTACCGCACCATCGTCAGCGGCGGGGTCGGCTTCGACACCGAGGTGCACGCCATCCGTGACGGCGTGCGCGAGGCCATCGTCGCCACCATCGCCGAGGGAGCGTACGGCCGCGCCGACATCACCCCGCTGGCGCGGATGGGCCTGCTCGCCTGGGTGTGCGGCGTCGAGGGCACCACCCTCGAATGGATCGACCGCCCCGAACTGCCCCGCGCGACCATGTGCGAGCTGCTGGTGAAGGGGCTCGGCGGCGCCCTGCGCGCGATCGAGGACCTGGACCCCGCCTACCCGGCTCCGCAGGCCGCCCGCCAGGGCGCGTGAGCCGGGGGCGAGGGATCCGTCACGGTCCCTGCGCCCCCGGTCCGCCCAGGCCTACTTGATGGCCTTGATCAGTTCACCGTTCGCCGTGTCGCCGCTCAGCTCCCAGAAGAACGTGCCGGCCAGCCCCTGCTGGTTCTTGTACGTCATCTTGGTCGCGATGGTCGCCGGGGTGTCGTAACTCCACCAGTTGTTCCCGCACTTGGCGTACGCCGTGCCGGCCGCCGTCCCCGTCGCCGGGCACTTGTTCCTGAGCACCTTGTAGTCGTCGATGCCCTGCTCGTACGTGCCCGCCGCCGGGCCGGTCGCGGTGCCGCCGGGCGCCGACTGGGTGACGCCGGTCCAGCCGCGGCCGTAGAAGCCGATGCCGAGCAGCAGCTTCGAGGCGGGGATGCCGAGGCCCCTCAGCTTGGCGATGGTCGCCGAGCTGTGGTTGTCCGCCTTCGGTATGCCGGAGTACGAGGTCAGCGGGGAGTGCGGGGCCGTCGGGCCGGCAGCGTCCCAGGCGCCGAAGTAGTCGTACGTCATCGGGTTGTACCAGTCGACGTACGGGGCGGCGCCCGCGTAGTCCGCCGCGTCGATCTTGCCGCCCGGTGTGGCGTCGGCGGTGATCGCCGCGGTGACCAGGTTCTTGGAGCCGAACTTGGCGCGCAGCGCCTGCATCAGGTTCTTGAAGGCCGCCTTGCCGCTGGTGTCGCAGGTGGCGCCGCAGGCGTTCGGATACTCCCAGTCGATGTCGATGCCGTCGAAGACGTCGGCCCACTTGGAGTTCTCGACCAGGTCGTAGCAGGACTGGGCGAAGGCGGCCGGGTTCTTCGCGGCCTCGGCGAAGCCGCCCGACCAGGTCCAGCCGCCGAAGGACCACAGCACCTTGAGGTTCGGGTGCTTCTGCTTCAGCTCGCGCAGCTGGTTGAAGTTGCCGCGCAGTGGCTGGTCCCAGGTGTCGGCCTTGCCGTCGACGGACTCGGCGGCGGTGTAGGCCCGGTCGGTGGCGGCGTAGCCGTCGCCCATGACGCACTTGCCGCCGGTGACGTTGCCGAAGGCGTAGTTGATGTGCGTGAGCCTGGCCGCCGAGCCCGACGTCTCGATGTTCTTGACGTGGTACCTGCGGTCGTAGGTGCCCCATTCGGTGAAGTAGCCGATGACCTTGGAGCCGGCGGCCTTTGCCTGGGGAGCGGCCTTCGCGCGGGCGGCGGCCTCCTGAGCCGAGGTCGCCGCGATGGCGGAGGCGCCCGCGCCGGCCAGCAGACCGGCGCCGAGGACGGCGCAACAGGCCGCGGACACGATGGCCCGGAAGCGGGAGCGGTCGGGGGTGTGCATCCGGTGTCTCCTCATGGGGAGAGGGAACGCGTGCCGATTGGCATGAACGCGGTGAATCGGTGGAGCGAAACAGTAGGAGGACTAGACCAGTCCGGTCAATGGTTCGGACCAATTTCGCTCGCCGGGGCGCACTCGGGTATTTCTTGAAGTAAGCGGTCGTTAACTGGTGACGGGATGCCTCCGATCGGGCATACTCACAGCGCAGAGCCGCTGGTCAGCAGCTTCCGAGACCCGGGACTGCAAGCATCGGCCAGGCACCAGAACGACCCGGCGGCGCCGCCCCCACCCACGGGCCCGTCCGCCAGTGCCCGACAGGGAGGAGAGCGTCGCCATGCCCGACCGCGCCCCGCAGCCGGTGGACCGGCAATTGCCCACGGAGGAGGCCCGGGACCTGATCTCGCTCGTCCGCGACATCGCGCAGCAGGAGATCGTCCCGAAGACGGCCGAGGAGGAGGACGCCGGTCGCTTCCCGCGCGAGCTGTTCACCCTGCTCTCGCGCTCCGGCCTGCTCGGCCTGCCGTACGACTCCGAGTACGGCGGCGGCGACCAGCCCTACGAGGTCTACCTCCAGGTCCTCGAAGAGCTCGCCGCGGCCCGCCTCACCGTCGGCCTCGGCGTGAGCGTGCACTCCCTGGCCTCCTACGCGCTCGCCGCCTACGGCACCAAGGAGCAGCAGGTCGAGCACCTGCCCGCGATGCTCGGCGGCGGCATGCTCGGTGCCTACTGCCTCTCCGAACCGCACTCCGGCTCGGACGCGGCCGCCCTGCGCACCAAGGCGGTGCGCGACGGCGACGCCTGGGTGATCACCGGAACGAAGGCCTGGATCACGCACGGCGGGATCGCCGACTTCTACACGGTCATGGCACGCACCGGCGAGGAGGGCCCGCGCGGTATCACCGCGTTCCTGGTGCCCGGCGACGCGCCGGGGCTGAGTGCCGCGCCGCCCGAGAAGAAGATGGGCATGAAGGGCTCGCCCACCGCCCAGGTCCACTTCGACGGCGTGCGCGTCTCCGACGACCGGCGTATCGGCGAGGAGGGGCAAGGCCTCGCGATCGCCCTGACCGCGCTCGACTCGGGGCGGCTCGGCATCGCGGCATGCGCGATCGGCGTGGCGCAGGCGGCGCTCGATCAGGCGCTGGCGTACGCGACCGAGAGGCGCCAGTTCGGCAAGGCGATCGCCGACTTCCAGGGGCTGCGCTTCATGCTTGCCGACATGGCGACGCAGATCGAGGCGGGCCGGGCGCTCTATCTGGCGGCGGCGCGACTGCGGGACGCGGGCCGGCCGTTCGCCATGCAGGCGGCCATGGCCAAGCTGCACTGCACCGACACGGCGATGCGGGTCACCACCGACGCCGTGCAGATCCTCGGCGGCTACGGCTACACCGCGGACTTCCCGGCGGAGCGCTACATGCGCGAGGCGAAGGTGCTCCAGATCGTCGAGGGCACCAATCAGATCCAGCGGATGGTCATCGCCCGCCATCTCGTGGGTCCAGAGGGACGCTGAACTGGTCGAGGCCCCGCCAGGGCGCCGCGAGCCGCATCCACTCCGGGTCGTGTCGGCCCGGGAGTGTGCGGCCGCCCTCGGCCCAGGCCCGCATCAGGTCGCGGTAGATCGGCGGGTCCTGGTAGCGCGGTGCGGTCGGCCGAACCGATTCTGCGGGCGGCGGGACGAACAGGAGGCGTTGACGCCCGGTCGCTGAGGAGATGGGGGTCATACCAGGGCAACGCGGAAGAGGCCGGACAGGTCACCCGCGGACGGAATCGGGCGTGCGTTCAGGGGTGTTGGGGTGTCCGCTTCCGCGTCCGGGTTCCGGCCTGGATCCGGACGCACTGATCCCGCACCACGGCGGACTGCGAGCCGTGGTGCGGGGCAGTCACGGGGATGGAGCGAGCGGGCGAGGAAGGCCCGCGCTCAGGCCGCTTGGCGGCGCATGACGGGGACCCTGATGGGGCGTGAGCCCGGCCCGCCGACGTGCGAGAAGGGCTGGGTCCGCCAGTCGAGCCCCTGAGGGAGCGTCAACAGCAGGGCGGTGTCCTGCTCCTGAGGGTCGACGGACTCGTCCGCGGGACGGGCG
Organism: Streptomyces sp. NPDC050164; assembly: GCF_044459945.1. NCBI lineage: Bacteria > Bacillati > Actinomycetota > Actinomycetes > Kitasatosporales > Streptomycetaceae > Streptomyces > Streptomyces sp. NPDC050164. Next base: position 56,439 of record NZ_JBITJK010000033.1, on the reverse strand, counting down.
TCCGCGGCCCTGCGGCCGGTGCCGGCACAGACCGTGAGTCCGAACGGGTTCCACGGCGAGGCGCACAGCGCGTGCTCCGGCAGGACCTCCTCGTCCGCCAGCAGGGCGATTGGTTGTGCGCAGTCCGGGCAGACGACCCGGTACATCTCGAAGGTGTCGTAGGCGTCGAGCTCGTCGTCGAAGGTGTCGGGTTCGACGCCCTCCGGCTCGGGCTCGACGACGGGCTGCTGTCGCTTGGGTGCGGTGCGACCTGGGCGCTTAAGACTCTGCATTGGGTTCTCCCCCTCGGGCTGGGCCGTATCAGGCACTGCGGCCTCGACCACAGCAAGCACTTCCCGTCCCCCTTGGGCGGTAATCACGAGAACATTACGGAGACTGTTCGAGCCCTGTGGCGTTCGTCACATGCCGCGCGCAGGTGCCCACTGCGGTGGGTTTGTCCCCCTGATGGCTGGCAGTCGCCCGCCGGCCAGATCACGAACCGGCCATGGCCTGGGCCGTTCAGGTATCCGAGGAGATCAACCGCACTGTAGGTTCTTGCGCCATGGAGGAGCTGGACCGACAGATCGTGCAGCTGCTCGTCAAGGACGGGCGGATGAGCTACACCGACCTGGGCAAGGCCACGGGCCTGTCCACGTCGGCCGTGCATCAGCGGGTGCGCCGGCTGGAACAGCGTGGCGTCATCCGCGGCTATGCCGCGGTCGTCGACCCGGAGGCCGTCGGTCTGCCCATGACCGCGTTCATCTCGGTCAAGCCCTTCGATCCCAGCGCGCCCGACGACATCGCGGACCGCCTTGCGGACGTGCCCGAGATCGAGGCGTGCCACAGCGTCGCGGGCGACGAGAACTACATCCTCAAGGTGCGGGTCGCGACGCCGCACGAGCTGGAGGAACTGCTGGCGCGGGTGCGGTCGTTGGCGGGGGTGTCCACGCGGACGACGGTGGTGCTGTCCACGCCGTACGAGGCGCGGCCGCCCAGGATCTGACCGCCGGTTCTTCGGCTGCGGGTTGTTCGTGTCCGGTCTGTGCCCACGCGGCGGAGGCGCACATCGATACAGCCCCGCGCCCCTTTTTAGGGCGTTGAGGTGAGGCCTGTGAGACTGTGCTCCATGAGTGAGTCCACCGCCCCGCCGAAGACCGTCCTGCTCCGTCGTGGAGAGGTGCACAGCCCCGCCGATCCGTTCGCGACCGCCATGGTCGTGGAGCGGGGGCAGGTCGCCTGGGTCGGTTCGGAGGGGGCCGCCGATGCCTTCGCGGACGGCGTCGACGAGGTGATCGACCTGGACGGGGCGCTGGTCACTCCGGCGTTCACGGACGCCCATGTGCACACCACCGCCACCGGCCTGGCTCTCACCGGCCTCGACCTGTCCGCCGCCCCCTCCCTCGAGGCCGCACTGGCCCTCGTACGGGACTTCGCCACCGCGCGGCCGGACGACCCCGTGCTGCTCGGGCACGGCTGGGACGCCGCCCGCTGGCCCGGCGGCCGTCCTCCGACGCGAGCCGAACTCGACGAGGCCACCGGCCACCGGCCCCTCTACCTCAGCCGGATCGACGTCCACTCGGCGGTCGTCACGACGGCCCTGCTCGACCTGGTCCCCGGCGTCCCCCGCGAGGACGGACCGCTCACCGCCGATGCCCACCACGCCGTCCGCGCCGCCGCGTTCGCGGCCGTGACGCCCCGGCAGCGCACCGACGCCCAGCGATCCGCCCTCGCGCACGCCGCCTCGCTCGGCATCGGCACGGTCCACGAGTGCGCCGGCCCCGAGATCTCCTCCGAGGACGACTTCACCGGCCTGCTGCGCCTCGCCGCCGAGGAGCCCGGTCCCCGCGTCGTCGGCTACTGGGCCGAGCAGGACGTCGCCAAGGCCCGGCAGCTGGGCGCGATCGGCGCCGCGGGCGACCTGTTCGTCGACGGCGCCCTCGGCTCGCACACGGCCTGCCTGCACGAGCCGTACGCCGACGCCGGTCACACCGGGACGGCCTACCTGGACGCCGCCGCGGTCGCCGCCCACGTCGTTGCCTGCACCGAGGCGGGTCTCCAGGCCGGGTTCCACGCCATCGGCGACGCGGCGGTGGACGCCGTGGTCGAGGGCGTACGCGCCGTGGCCGAGAAGCTGGGCCTCGCCCGGGTCCGGGCCGCCCGGCACCGGGTCGAGCACGCCGAGATGCTCACGCCCGAGACCGTCGCGGCCTTCGCCGAGCTGGGTCTCACCGCCTCCGTGCAGCCCGCCTTCGACGCCCTGTGGGGTGGCGAGGACGGCATGTACGCGCAGCGACTGGGGATCGAGCGGGCGCGTGCGCTGAACCCCTACGCGGCGCTGCTGCGTGCCGGTGTGCCGCTCGCATTCGGCTCCGACAGCCCCGTCACACCCCTCGACCCCTGGGGCACGGTCCGGGCCGCCGCCTTCCACCGCACGCCGGAGCACCGCGTCTCCGTGCGCGCCGCGTTCACGGCGCACACGCGCGGCGGCTGGCGGGCCGTCGGACGGGACGACGCGGGCGTCCTGGCGCCGGGCGCGCCCGCCGACTACGCGGTGTGGCGCACCGGCGAACTCGTGGTCCAGGCCCCGGACGACCGGGTCGCCCGCTGGTCGACGGACCCCCGCTCGGGCACCCCCGGCCTGCCCGATCTGACCCCGGGCCGTGACCTGCCCGTCTGTCTGCGCACCGTGGTGGGCGGACGCACGGTCTTCGTACGGCCGGGCGAGTGATCTACGGGGGTGGCGCGCATGCGATCGTGCGCCGCGCCCCCGTCGCGCGACCTGCGCATCCTCCGCACTGACCAGGGCTTTGCCGGTATATGCACAGGTCAAACGGCTGTTGACAGGCGGCCGCAGGGGGCCGGTAGGTTCTGCCGAGTCCACCACCGGACGCCCGAGGCGGGGAACGTCCGCGCACTCGCCGCAGCGCCGCCGGGTCAGGGACGGTGTGCCGCACCGGGGCACCGCCACTGGGAGCCAGGCTCAGGCCGGCGCGGCGCCGAGGCAGCGTTCCGGCCGGTCGGGGAGGTGTGACCCGGGTGGGGCCCGGGCGCTCAGTAGACAACGGCTTTCGGTTGATCCGCAGCCAGCGGATCCCAGGTCGGCCCGAAGGGCGCCGGGCCCCCATCCGCCGTACGCTCTCAGCCGAAGGCGCATTCTTACCCGCGTCTTGCTGATTCGACACCACGATTCGAACGTCCTGTCACGTCATCGCAGGCCGGGCCCACTATGGTGGACCCCTGCGTACGGACATGAAGGGGCATCAGTGAACGACGGCGACGGAACCCTCGTGGCAGGAGCCCAGGGGAGGAAGTTCGGCCCGCTCGGCACGGCCTTGGTGATCATCCCGACCTACAACGAGGCGGAGAACATCAAGAGCATCGTCGGCCGGGTGCGCGAGGCCGTCCCCGAGGCGCACGTACTCGTGGCCGACGACAACAGCCCGGACGGCACGGGGAAGCTGGCCGACGAGCTGACCGTCGACGACGACCACGTCCACGTGCTGCACCGCAAGGGCAAGGAGGGCCTGGGCGCCGCCTACCTCGCAGGCTTCCGCTGGGGGCTGGAGCGCGGCTACGGCGTGCTGGTCGAGATGGACGCCGACGGCTCCCACCAGCCCGAGGAACTGCCCCGTCTGCTCACCGCCCTGAAGAGCGCCGACCTGGTGCTCGGCTCGCGCTGGGTGCCCGGCGGCCGGGTGGTGAACTGGCCGAAGTCCCGCGAGGTGATCTCCCGGGGCGGCAGCCTCTACTCCCGGCTGGCGCTCGACCTGCCGCTGCGCGACATCACCGGCGGCTACCGCGCCTTCCGCCGCGAGACCCTGGAGGGCCTCGGCCTCGACGAGGTCGCCTCCCAGGGCTACTGCTTCCAGGTCGACCTCGCCCGCCGCGCGGTCAAGGCCGGCTACCACGTCGTCGAGGTGCCCATCACCTTCGTCGAGCGCGAACACGGCGACTCCAAGATGAGCCGCGACATCCTCGTCGAGGCGCTGTGGCGGGTCACGGCGTGGGGCGTGGGGGAGCGGGTCGGCAAGGTCACGGGCCGCGGCGGCAAGCCGTCGAAGCCGTAGCCGCAGGCCGGGCAGCTGCCCGGCCCGGCCGCTCACAGGAACAGCTGATCGTGGCCTTATCCCGTGCTGAGCCGGGGCCAGGCACACTGGAGGCATGACGACTGGCGCTCAGACTCCCAGGTCCCCCGCCCGGCCCCGGCGCTCCCGGCTGCGCACGTTCCTGCCGTTGGGCATCGCCGCCTGGCTCGTGCTGGAGATCTGGCTGCTGACACTGGTCGCGGGGGCGTCGAGCGGACTGGCGGTCTTCCTCGTCCTGCTGGCGGGCTTCATCCTCGGCTCGGTCGTCATCAAGCGGGCCGGCCGGCGGGCCTTCCGCAACCTCTCCGAGGCGGTGCAACAGCAGCAGAGCGGCGTGATGCCCGCGGCGGCCCGGCCGAACAGCGAGGGCAACGGCCTGATGATGCTCGGCGGACTGCTGCTCATGATCCCCGGCCTGGTGTCGGACGCGGTGGGCCTGCTCCTGCTGCTGCCCCCGGTCCAGAAGGCCGTGAGCCGCTCCGCCGAGCGCACCTTCGAGCGCAAGCTCCGCGAGGCCGATCCGGGCACCCTGGGCGGCGCCTTCCAGCAGGCCCGTATGTACCGGCCCGACGGCAAGGTCGTCCAGGGCGAGGTCATCAGGGACGAGCCGGGCGACACGCCGCAGGAGCCGCGCCCGCCGCTGACCCACTGAGCGTCCCGGCGTCCGGGCGCATTCGGCAGGAGCCGCAAGAGCGCGTGCACGACAAAAACCGCGGGCGCCGTACTTCACGTACGGCGCCCGCGGTCCTTGACGCGCTGTAACTTCGGCCAGGCCCCGGAGGGACTTACGCCGACTTGCGGCTGTCTCGCGGATGAACCGCGATGTTCATCGCACCGGAGCGCAGAACCGCCAGGCGCTCCTCGAGGACCTCTTCGAGTTCCTCACGGGTGCGCCGCTCCATCAGCATGTCCCAATGCGTACGCGCGGGCTTGGCCTTCTTCTCTTCCGGGCCATCGCCGTCCACGAGGAGTGCCTGGGCCCCGCAGACCTTGCACTCCCACTCCGGCGGGATCTCCGCCTCGACCGAGAAGGGCATCTCAAACCGGTGCCCCTTCTCGCATGCGTACTCCACGGCCTGGCGCGGGGCCAGGTCGATGCCGCGGTCCGTCTCGTAGCTGGTCACCACGAGGCGCGTGCCGCGAAGAGCTCGCTCACTCATGAATCGTGCCTCCCGGGCTTGTCGCCCACAGGACAGGTGTCGCTGTCGTCGTCATCCGGTCAACGTCCGGTCGGCGGTAAAGATTCCCGTTCCGAGTCCCGTTCCGGGTCATGCGTCGCCGTCGTAGCCGCCCTTGTTGTACCCACCAGCGCCCGGTTTGTCACATCTACTAGCAGATGTAACCCAGCGTTTCGGCATCTTTGACGCGCAGTAACGGTACGCCTGGCAGGCCAAACGCGTACACTACAGCCCTTTCGCGCCGGATACTAAATCCTGTCGGGAACCGGGTTCCCCGCTTCTTCGATCGCACGCCGCACCGGAACCCGCGCCAGCAGGGCGAACCCGATGACGAAGAAGCTCACCAGCGAGATGATCGCGTCCCGGTAGCTCCCGGTCAGCTGATAGGTGAGCCCGAACAGCAGCGGCCCGAGCCAGCTCATTGCGCGGTCGCTCATCTCGTACGCGGAGAAGTATTCGGCCTCCTTGCCGGGCGGGACGAGATGGGAGAACAGGGACCGGGACAGCGCCTGGCTGCCGCCGAGGACCAGGCCGATGCCGGCGGCCAGGACGAAGAACCACACCGGCGCCCCGGGCGGCAGGAAGTACCCGGCGGCCAGCGTCACCGTCCACGCGACCAGCGAGCCGAGGATCGTGCGCTTGGCCCCGTAGGTCCGGGCCAGCCGGCCCATCGTCAGCGCGCCCGCCACCGCCAGCACCTGCACGAGCAGGATGGCGCCGATCAGGGTGGACTGCCCGAGGCCGAGTTCCTTGGAGCCGTAGACCGAGGCCTGGGAGATCACCGTCTGGATGCCGTCGTTGTAGACGAGGTACGCGAGCAGGAAGGCGAGGGTCAGCGGGTGGCGGCGCATGTCGCGGACGGTCGCCGCGAGCTGCCGGAACCCCGGGAGGGCCGCCCCCCGCGCGGCGGACCTGCGATCGCGCAGCCGTGTCAGCGGGATGAGGGCGAAGGCGCCCCACCACAGGCCGGCCGACGCCAGGCAGATGCGGACCGCCGTGCTCTCGGAGACACCGAAGCTGTCGTGCCCGGTGTACAGGACCAGGTTGGCGACGAGGACCAGCGACCCGGCCGCGTAGCCGAAGGCCCAGCCGCGGGAGGAGACCGCGTCCCGTTGCTCGGGCGGGGCGATCTGCGGCAGGTAGGAGTTGTAGAGCATCATCGCCACGGACTGCGCGGCGTTCGCGACGATCAGGAGCGCCCCGCCGAGCAGGTAGCGGTCACCGTCCAGGAAGAACATGGCCGTCGTGGCCGTGGCTCCCAGGTAGGCGGCGGCCGCGAGGAGGGGTTTCTTGCGGCCGGTGCGGTCGGCGGCGGCGCCCACCAGGGGCATCACCAGTACGGCCACGATCACCGACAGGGACACCGAGTACGCGAAGAAGGACCCGGCGCGCACCGGGATCCCGAGGGGGTGGACGTACCCGTCGGCGTCGGCCGCCGACTCGGCGACCGACGTCAGATACGGGCCCAGGAACACGGTGAGCACGCTCGTCGAGTAGACGGAGCACGCCCAGTCGTAGAAGTACCAGCCGCGCTGCTGGCGTCTGAGCTCAGCTGCCCCGTCGGCCGGCGGTGTCCGCGCGGTGTCGGTACCCACCCGTGCCCTCGCTTCCCCGTGGAGGCGCGGAGGCGCAGGTGCCGGGTCTCAGACCCAGACGCCGCGGTCCTCCATGACCTTGCGCAACGTGTCGATGTGATCGGTCATGATGCCATCCACGCCGAGGTCCAGAAGCCGGTGCATGCTCTCGGGGTCGTTGACGGTCCACACGTGCACCTGGAGCCCGCGCGCGTGGGCGACGTGGAGGAAACGCCGGTCCACGACCTGGATGCCGGACTGGATCTCGGGAACCTGGGCGGCGACCGCCGAGCGGCGCACCGCCGCCGGCAGCCCCCAGGAGCGCAGCCGCAGGTTGAGCACCCCCCGGGTGCCGTACGAGGTGGCCAGGCGCGGGCCGGCCAGCCGCTGGGCGCGCACCACGCGGGCCTCGGAGAACGAGCCGAGACAGATCCGGTCCCAGGAGTTCGTCCGGCCGACCAGGTCGAGGAAGGGCGGCAGGGCGGCCTCGGCCTTGACGTCGACGTTCCAGCGCACGTCGGGGAAGGTCTCCAGGAGCTCCTCGAAGAGCGGCACCGGTTCCTCGCCCGCCACGCGCGCGTGGCGCACCTCCTGCCACGGCAGGTCGGCGATCCGGCCCGCCCCGTCCGTCACGGGGTCCAGGGTCGCGTCGTGGAAGGCGACGAGTTTGCCGTCCCGGGTGGCGTGGACGTCGGTCTCGATGTACCGGTAGCCCGCCTCGACGGCGCACCGGAACTGCCGCGCGGTGTTCTCCAGGCCGGCCGCGGCCCCGCCCCGGTGAGCGAAGGCGATCGGGCCGGGATGGTCGAGGTAGGGGTGGCGTATCCGCGGGGTCACGGACGCAGTATCGCTCCTCGGGGTTGACCGGTGGCAACGACCGCGCTGCCGCCGGATGCCGAGGGGACGGCGAACACGCGCAGGAACAGCTGGGCGAGCGGGCCGATCGCCACCGCGTACAGGAGGGTGCCGATGCCGACGGTGCCGCCCAGGACGAAGCCGGTCGCCACGACCGTGAACTCGATGACCGTGCGCACCAGGCGGATCGAGACCCCCGTGCGCTGGTGCAGTCCCGTCATCAGGCCGTCGCGCGGCCCCGGGCCGAAGCGCGCCGCGATGTACAGCCCGGTCGCGGCGCCGTTCAGGACGATTCCCGCCACCAGCAGTGTCCCGCGCACGGCCAGGCCGTGCGCGTCGGGCACCAGGGCGAGCGTCGCGTCCATCGCCACGCCGATGACCAGCACGTTGGAGATCGTGCCCAGGCCCGGCCGCTGGCGCAGCGGGATCCACGCGAGCAGCACCGCGGCGCCCACGATGGTCAGCACGACGCCGATCGACAGTCCCGTCAGCTCGGCGAGACCCTGGTGCAGCACGTTCCACGGCTCCAGCCCGAAACCCGACCTGACGAGCAGCGCCGAACTCGCGCCGTACAGCGCGAGACCGGCGTAGAGCTGTGTCAGCCGCCGGGCGAGCCGCCGCCGCGTGGCCATGATGTGCCCCCCTGTGGTGTCAGTGGACTGCTGCATGACACCCTGTGGCTTGGATGGAGAGGTCATCCATGGCCAATCCGGGGAAGGTGGACTGATTCTCATGGCGCAGTGGACCTCGGCCGTGGGTGCGGCGCAGCTCGCACGGCTGCTCAACTCCCAGCAGGACCGCCCGGCAGGGCCCGGCACGCGCCGGCCGCCCGCCTACCGCGCGCTCGCCGACGGCGTCCGCCTGCTGGTGCTCGAAGGGCGGGTCCCGGTGGCCGCCCGGCTGCCCGCCGAGCGGGAACTCGCGCTCTCCCTGTCCGTCAGCCGTACGACGGTCGCCGCCGCGTACGAGGCGCTGCGCAGTGAGGGGTTCCTGGAGTCCCGGCGCGGCGCGGGCAGTTGGACCGCCGTACCGGCCGGGAACCCGCTGCCCGCGCGTGGGCTGGAACCCCTGCCGCCCGAGGCCCTCGGCTCGATGATCGACCTGGGCTGTGCGGCGCTTCCGGCCCCCGAGCCGTGGCTGACCCGGGCCGTGCGGGGCGCGCTGGAGGAACTGCCGCCGTACGCGCACACGCACGGCGACTATCCCGCGGGGCTGCCCGCGCTGCGGTCGATGATCGCCGAGCGCTACACCGCGCGCGGGATCCCGACCATGCCCGAGCAGATCATGGTGACGACCGGGGCGATGGGGGCGATCGACGCGATCTGTCATCTGTTCGCCGGGCGGGGCGAGCGCATCGCCGTCGAGTCGCCCTCGTACGCCAACATCCTTCAACTGATGCGGGAGGCTGGGGCCCGGCTCGTGCCCGTGGCGATGGCCGAGGGGCTCACCGGGTGGGACATGGACCGCTGGCGGCAGGTCCTGCGGGACGCCGCGCCCCGGATCGCGTACGTCGTCGCCGACTTCCACAACCCGACCGGTGCGCTCGCCGACGAGGACCAGCGACGGCAGCTGGTCGACGCGGCCAGGTCCGCGGGGACCGTGCTGATCGCCGACGAGACGATGACCGAGCTGTGGCTCGACCCGGACGTGCGGATGCCGCGGCCGGTGTGTGCCTTCGACCCGGCCGGGTCGACGGTGATCACCGTGGGGTCGGCGAGCAAGGCCTTCTGGGCCGGGATGCGCATCGGCTGGGTGCGGGCCGCGCCGGACGTGATCCGCAGCCTGGTCGCGGCGCGGGCGTACGCCGACCTCGGCACGCCCGTACTGGAGCAGCTGGCCGTCAACTGGCTGTTGGGTACGGGGGGTTGGGAGCAGGCCGTGGAGCTGAGGCGCGAGCAGGCGCGGGAGAACCGGGACGAGATCGTGGCGGCGGTGCGGCGGGAGCTGCCCGAGTGGGAGTTCGAGGTGCCGCGGGGCGGGCTGACGCTGTGGGTGCGGACGGGCGGTCTGTCCGGGTCGCGGCTCGCCGAGGCCGGGGAGCGGGTGGGCGTGCGGGTGCCGTCCGGGCCGCGGTTCGGGGTGGACGGGGCGTTCGAGGGGTATGTGCGGTTGCCGTTCACCGTGGGGGGTGCGGTGGCTGAGGAGGCGGCTGTGCGGTTGGCCGCGGCGGCGCGGATCGTGGAGGACGGGGGTGTGGGAGCGGGCGAGTCGCCGCGTACGTTCGTGGCGTAGCGCCCGCAACTGCGGCGATGGGACTGGCCTGACCGACCGCGGCTAGGGCGCCTTTGAGGGTTTCGTCAGTACGGGTACCGGCTTTCGTTCTGCCGGTTCAGTCGGTTCCGTCAGTACCGGTACTGGCTCGGGTTCCGCCGGCTCGGGCTCCGGCACCGTCTCCGGTTCGACCGGCTCCGGTTCTCCCTGCGTCGGATCCGGATCGGGCACCGTCTCCCCGTCCGCCGGTGTCGTGCGGGGCGGGAGGAGGTCCAGTACCGCCTGGCGGTGGGCGTCGGACGTGGCGTCGTCGTAGGGGTTGGGGGTCGCCGGGACCTGGAGGCGGTGGACCGGGCCCGTGCCCAGGCGGGCGTAGCCGCGGCCGGGTGGGACCTGGTCGACGGGGGTGGTGTGCGGGGGTGCGCCCAGGACGGACTCGACCTGGGCGGCCGTCGCCGGGCCGAGGACCACACGCGCGCGGGTGTGCTGCCGTACGGCGTCGGTGAGCGTGTCGACGCTGTCGAGCTGGTCGGCCACCACCACCGTCACGTTCGCCGGGCGGCCGTGCCGCAGGGGGACCTGGAGGAGGGACTGCGGGTCCTTGCGGTCGTCGGCGGCGGCCAGGTGGGTGAACGCCGTCGGGCGGTCCAGGAGGATCCACACAGGACGCTTGGTGTCCTCGGGCGGCGGGTGGCCCGCCTGATGGGCACGGTTGGCGGCGATGAGGCGGCGCTCGGTCTCGTGCGCGGCCCACTCCAGGCTGGCCAGCGCCCCGGTGAGCCCGCACTCGACGGCCAGGACGCCGTCCCGTCCGGTCAGGCAGGCGTACTCGCCGGTGCCGCCGCCGTCGACGATCACCACGTCGCCGTGCTGGAGGGCCTGCAGGGCGATGGACCGCAGCAGGGTCGAGGTGCCGCTGCCCGGCTGACCGAGGGCGAGCAGATGGGGCTCGGTCGAGCGCAGGCCCGTGCGCCAGACGACCGGGGGCACGTCCCGTTGCTGCTCGCCGTGGGTGAGGGGGAGCGTGCGCCGGACCTGCGTGGGGTCGGTGAAGCCGAGGACCGTCTCGCCGGGAGTGGTGACGAAACGCTGGGCGGCGATGTCGACGGGCAGCGGCAGGAGCACGCTGACCGTCAACTGGTTGCCCTCCTCGTCCCACGTGAAGTGGTATTCGCGGCCACGGCCCGACTTGGCCGCGAGCAGGTGCTCGATCCGCGCGCGGGCCTCGGCCTCACCGTCGGTGAAGTACGCCGGGTAGCGGACCACCAGGTGCGAGATCCGGCCGCCGCTGTCGAACGCGTAGGTCGGGAAGGCCTTGTCCCACGCACTGCCGTGGGCGTAGAGCGGCTCGGGGTCCTCGGCAGTGGAGAAGTACGGCACGAGGGCCTCGTAGAGCGCCTTGAGGCGTTCTGTCTGCGACTCGTCGGGTCCGTCGGATGCCGTCGGGGTACGCTCCCGGCCCTTCCAGGCCGCAGCCGCCATCAGGGTGACGGCGGCGAGCAGCGGTCCGTACGGCAGCAGCGCCACGACCAGCATCACGGAGGCCACGAGGAACAGCAGCGCCGAGCGTTTCTCCTTGGGGGTCTCGATCCATCTGCGCCGCCCGGCCGCTGCCAGCCGGCGCAGACCCCGGGTGATCGTGATCAACGGGTGGAGGACGTCGGTGGCGCTGTCGGCCGCCGTCCGGGCCAGCTCCCGGCTCCGGGCGAGCTGCGCGCCGCCGTTGCTCAGAATGCGGGGGAGGGGGCGCCGAGCCACTGCTGCCTCCAGAGAGTGCGTACGGGCGGGATGCGTACGGGGAGTGGGATCGTCAGAACCTGATTCCGCCCAGGAGGCTCGCCAGGCTCTCGCCGCCCGCCTTGATGCTCGGGGCGATGGCCGTGCTCGCCAGATAGAAGCCGAACAGCATCGCGACCACCGCGTGCGACGCCTTCAGGCCGTCCTTGCGGAGAAAGATGAAGACGACGATGCCGAGCAGGACCACGCCTGAGATGGAGAGGATCATTTGAGTTCTCCTGGTTCGCGGGGACAGTCACCATGAGTACTTCCAGGCTCACAGGATGTATCCATACGATAAAAGGTGCAACTGGGTTAAATTCGGACTATTTCCCCCGACTGGTGGAGTGGTCCCCGGCTCGGTCGCGCTGGGCGGTTGCGCTCGGCGAGGTCTGCGGTGATCTTTACCTCGGGCACATCGGGTCATGTGCCGCGCGAGCCAGTACCCTGGCGATTCACTCGTACGGCTGCACCGCTGGCAGGCGTACGCACCCGACGTGACGTGTGACGTGAGAGGCGGTCCGGCCGATGACCGAAGCCCCCGACCCCGAGGTCGTGGAGCTGGCGACCAAGATCTTCGATCTGGCCCGGCGGGGACAGACCGAGGCGCTCGTGGCGTACGTCGACGCGGGCGTTCCGGCCAACCTCACCAACGACCGCGGTGACTCCCTCGTGATGCTCGCCGCCTACCACGGCCACGCCGAGGCGGTACGCGCGCTGCTGGCCCGCGGTGCCGAGGCCGACCGGGTGAACGACCGAGGCCAGACCCCGCTCGCGGGAGCGGCCTTCAAGGGCGAGACGGACGTCATCAAGGCCCTCCTGGAGGGCGGCGCCGATCCGTCCGCCGGCACCCCCTCGGCGGTCGACACCGCCCGGATGTTCGGCCGGACGGAATTGCTCGAACTGTTCGGTGAGCGCTGAGCCGGCCAGTCTGACCTGGAACGACAACGAAAACGGGGGAGGCGGGACGGGGCCGCCGAAATTTCGGTCGCGGCAGACGGAAGTGCCGAGTCATCATGACGACGTGGTTCACGGACGTGATGGTTGGGCAGGTGTTGCCGCACCGCGCGGGCCGTGACGCGGTCCGCAAGGGCCACCGACGAGAGGCAGAGGAAGATGGTCTACAGCAAGCAGGAAACGGCGGGCACTCCGACGTGTTGTCGCGCGGCCAGGTAGTACACGTCCCCGGTTGCGTCGACGCTTGATGTGAGGCTGTTTCCCATGTTCGATCCGGTCATAGCGCCCAGCGGTACGCTGCTCGGCCTGCTCCAGCGGGGCCGCGGCGACGGCACGCTGCACGCGCTCACCGCCCCGCGCCCCGAGGCGCTCACGGCGTTGAACCACTGCGTGCTGCGCGATCCCCGCAACGACTGGCAGGTGGAGAACCGCTCCCTCTACTACGCCCGCCTCTACCTCGACCTGAACGGCGAGCTGGACGCGGTCGAGGCCCATCTCTTCGACGCCGAGGACGTCCTCGACACCGACGAGTCGCGCACCGGGCTCGCCCTCGCCGTCCTCGGGCACCTCGCCTCCTACGGCAGGCGGGACGCGCTCGAACTGCTGCGCAGGTACGCCGCCCACGGCTCCAACTGGGCCTGGGCCCTCGACGAACTGGCCCTCAGGGACGACGACGCCGGCCTGCGCGCCCTCGCCGCACCCGTCCTCGCGCGGTTCCCCGCCGATCCGGAGGGCGACGCCGAGCTGGCGGCGACCGTCCGGGACGCCTTCGAACCGCGGCCGTGGCGGCTGTGGGCCGAGGATCCGCGCGAATCCATCGCCACACGCGTGCGTGCCGCCCATGAGACGGGCTGTTTCGACCGCTGGCAGCGACAGATGCGGCCGACCGGTCCCCGCCCCGGGTGGAGCGTGCAGGCCGTCTTCGAATGGGCCCAGCAGGGCCTCGAACGAGGCGCGGCACTCCATGTCCCGGCCGCCCGATGTCTCACCGCCGTGGCGGGGCCCGAGGACCGGGCCGAGGTCATCCAGGCGGCCAAGGACGGCAGTGACGGAGCCCGGTGCACCGCCCTGCGCTACCTCGCCGACGGCAACGATCCCGACGCCCTCGTCCTGATCGAGGACGCCGTGGCCACCGGCTCGACGGTCGTCGTGGACGCCGCCGTCGACGCCTTCGAACGCATGCGTTCGCTCGCCGCCGTGGACCGGGCCCGCGGCTGGGCCCGGCGGCCGGACGCGCTGGGCGCCGCCGCCGGACGCGTCCTCGCCTGCCGGGGCGGGGCGCAGGACCGCGACCTGGTCCTCGCGGCACTACGCGAAGCCGTACGGGGTGAAGGCCCCGACGCACCGACCCTGTGGACCCTGGTCGACGGCGCCGGGCGGCTCGGCATCGCCTGCGCCGCACCCGTGCTCCGCCACGTCTACCGCGAGACCGCCTCCTCCCATCTGCGCGGCCGGGCCGCCCGTGCCCTCGCCGCCACCGACCCCTCCTTCGCCACCGGCTTCGCCGTCGAGTGCCTGTGGGACTGCGAGGAGACCACCCGCGAGATCGCCGCCCGGCACGCCGAGACCGGAGACGCCCGTGTCGTCGAGCGACTGCGCCGGCTCGCCGCCGACCCGGCCGAGGAGGCCGAGGTCCAGACGGCCGTACGCAGCCGGATCGGTCCCGAGGAGACCGCTGTGTGACCCCGCTCCGTGTGAGCGTGTGACTCCCTTCGTGCAAGGACGCCAGGGCGGAATCAGGCCGCCCGGGTGAACGGGGGATGACTCGCGGGTCAGGGGCGTATGGACAGGGCCTGACCTGCGCGGGTGCGCCTCAGAACGCTCATAGGACGTTCCACGGCCGGAAAGATCCACGTTGACGCGGCCACGTCCGGCACGGCGAGAACACGGGTATGCGTGTCGTCATCGTGACCGAATCCTTTCCCCCCGATGTGAACGGCGTGGCCCACTGCGCGCTCCAGACCGCCCGGCACCTCGTCGATCGCGGTCACGCCCCCGTCGTCGTCGCCCCGGCCCCCGCGCCAGGGCACAAGCCCGACACCAGCGCGCCGTGCCCCGTCGTCCACGTTCCCTCCCTCCCGCTCCCCGGCTACCCCCAGGTCCGCGTCGCCCTCCCCAGCCGCCGCCTGGCCGCCACCCTCATCGAGCACCGTGCCGATGTCGTCCACCTCGCCAGCCCCTTCGTCCTCGGCGTGCGCGGCATGGCAGCCGCCGCCCGCCTCGGCACCCCGGCCGTCGCCGTCTACCAGACCGACCTGGCCGGATACGCCCGTACGTACATGGGTGCCGGAGAGGCCGCCGCCTGGCGGCGGATCCGCTCCGTGCACGGCGCCGCCGACCTCACCCTCGCCCCGTCCAGCGCGGCCCTGCGCGACCTGGAGACGCACGGTGTGCCCCGGGTCGAGCTGTGGCCGCGCGGCGTCGACACCGAACGTTTCCGGCCCGACCGCCGTGACGAGGCCCTGCGTCGTGAACTCGCCCCGAACGGTGAGCTGATCGTCGGCTACGTCGGCCGGCTCGCCCCCGAGAAGCAGGTCGAACTCCTCGCCGGTGCCTGCGGCCTGCAGGGCGTCCGGGTCGTGGTCGTCGGCGACGGCCCGAGCCGGCCCGGCCTGGAGCAGGCGCTGCCCGGCGCGGTCTTCCTCGGCCGCCGCACCGGTGACGACCTCGCCCGGGTCTTCGCCTCGTTCGACGTCTTCGCGCACACGGGCCCCTTCGAGACCTTCTGCCAGACGGTCCAGGAGGCCATGGCCAGCGGCCTGCCCGTCGTGGCGCCCGCCGCGGGCGGTCCGCTGGACCTGGTCGCCCACGGGCACACCGGCCTGCTGGTGCCGCCGCGTGACGCGACCGCCGTCCGGGACGCGGTGCGGTCCCTGGCCGCCGACGCCGGGCTGCGGGCCGCCTTCGGCGCCGCCGGGCGCGCGACCGTGGAGGGCCGCACCTGGGCGGCCGTCGGGGACCAGTTGATCGGGCACTATGCGAACGTGCTCGCCGCGCGCCGGACGGCGGTGGCGGCATGAGCGACTCGCGTCCGGGCAACAGCAGCCGCCAGTCGCTTCGGATCGTGCGGCTCGCCAACTTCGTCGCGCCCGCGTCCGGCGGGCTGCGCACCGCCCTGCATGAACTCGGCAAGGGCTTCAAGGCGGCGGGGCACGAGCCCGTCCTCGTGGTCCCCGACGTGCGGATGACCGACCGGGAGACCGAGCAGGGGCGGGTGATCACGCTCCCCGGGCCGCTGCTGCCCGGCACCGGCGGCTACCGCGTGCTCGCCGACAAGCGGCGGGTGGCCCGGCTCCTGGAGGAACTCGCGCCGGACCGGCTGGAGGTGTCCGACCGTACGACCCTCAGGTGGACCGGCAGGTGGGCGCGGCGCGCCCGGGTCCCGGCCGTGATGGTCTCCCACGAGACCGCCGACGGCGTGCTGCGCACCTGGGGCCTGCCCGAGGGGGCCGCCCGGCGTGCCGCCGACGCCCTCAACGTCCGTACGGCCCACACGTACGCGCGCGTGGTGTGCACCACCGAGTTCGCCGAGCGGGAGTTCGTGCGGATCGGGGCACGCAACGTCGTCCGGGCCCCGCTGGGCGTCGACCTGGTGCAGCGGCACCCCGCGCTGCGTGACCCGGAGCTGCGGGCGCGGCACGCGCGCGTGGACGAGACGCTGCTGGTGATGTGCTCGCGGCTGTCCGTGGAGAAGCGGCCCGGCACGGCGCTGGACGCCCTGGAGGCGCTGCGGCGGCGCGGGCGCCGGGCGGTGCTGGTGGTGGCCGGGGACGGGCCGTTGCGCGCCCGGCTCGAACAGCGGGTGCGCGAGAGCGCCCTGCCGGTCACCTTCCTCGGGCACGTCTCCGACCGCGGGCTGCTCGGCGCGCTCCAGGCGTCCGCCGACGTGGCCCTGGCGCCGGGGCCCGCCGAGACGTTCGGGCTCGCCGCGCTGGAGGCCATGGCGTGCGGCACGCCCGTGGTGGCGAGCGCGTCGTCCGCGCTGCCGGAGGTGATCGGCTCCGCCGGGGCCGTCGCGGCGGACCACGGGGAGGCCTTCGCGGACGCCGTGGACCTGGTGCTGGAACGCCTGGAGGCGGACCGGCGCGAGGGGGCACGCGCGCGTGCGGAGTGCTTCGGGTGGGACGCGGCGGTCGACGCGTTCCTCGCCGCGCATGACGCGGCCGTTCCCGTACGCCCGTACGTGCCCGGGGGCGTGGCATGAGACCCGTGCGGTTCGGGGGGTCTACGCGGTTCGAGGGGCCCCCGCGGTTCGTGGCCCTCGGTGACTCGCTGACCGAGGGAGTGGGCGATCCCGTCGGCGACGGGGAGTGGCGCGGCTGGGCCGCGTTGCTCGCCGCCGGGCTCACCGAGGGACCCGTCGGTGTCGCCGAGGGACCGGCCGGGCTTGCCGAGGGACCCGCCTGGTTCACCAACCTCGCGGTGAGCGGGGCGCAGACCCGGGATGTGCTGGAGAGGCAGTTGCCCGCCGCGCTGGAGCTGCGGCCCGACCTCGTGTCCGTCGTGATCGGCGTCAACGACACCCTGCGCTGCACCTTCGACATCCAGGCCGTGGCGGCCCGGCTCGACCAGGTGTACGCGGCCTTCGCCGAGCAGGGCGCGGTCCTGCTCACCGCCTGCCTGCCCGACCCGGGCACGATGCTCGGGTTGCCGGGGGCACTGGCCCACCCGCTGGCGCGGCGGCAGCGGGTCGTGAACACGGTCGTCCACGCGCTGTCCGACCGGTACGGAGCTCTGCACCTGCACGCGTGCGAGGGCGACTGGACCACGGACCGCGCCATGTGGAGCGCGGACCGGCTGCACCCCGGGGAGCGCGGACACCGGCAGCTGGCCCTGCGCTTCCACACGCTGCTCGCGGAACACGGCCTCGCGACCGGGCCCGCGCCCTCGCCCGAGCCCGAGTTCCCCGGCCCGACCAGGTCGGCGAGCCTGTGGTGGCTGGCCACGGCCGGTACCGGCTGGGTGGCCCGCCGGTGCACCGACCTGCTGCCCCAGCTCCTGACACTCGCCGCCGACGAACTCCGGCACCGGGCCCGGGGCACGAGCGCCCGGCTCGATCTGCGGGCCTCCGCGGCCGTGTCGGCCGCGCTCGCCGCCCTGTCGGTGGCGGAGCAGCCGGACGCGGCCTGACGGGGCGGCAACGACGGACGTGGCCCGGCCGGTTCAGCGGCGCCGTACGGCCACGAAGCGGACCGGCGTGCCCGGAACCGACTGGGCGGCTGCCGCGAGGTCGGCGGCGCGGACCACCCCGATCACCGGATAGCCCCCGGTGGTCGGGTGGTCGGCGAGGAACACCACCGGCCTGCCGTCGGGCGGGACCTGGACCGCGCCCAGCACCATGCCCTCGCTGGGGAGTTCCCCGGGCCGGGCCCGCTCCAGGGCGGGCCCCTCCGTGCGCAGCCCGATGCGGTTGCTCGCGGGGGAGACCCGGTAGGGACGCGAGACGAAAGTGCGCAGGGCCTCCGGCGTGAACCAGCCGTCGCGCGGACCGAGTGTCACCCGCAGGACCAGCTCGGCCGGTGGCGCCGGCTGCGGGGCGACGTCCACGCGTGCGTGCGCGCCCGCCGGCCGGCCAAGGGGCAGCACCGTGCCGTCCGTGAGAGGGGGCGGGCCGAGCCCCGACAGCAGGTCCGTCGAGCGGCTGCCGAGCACCGGCTCGACGGCGATGCCCCCGCAGACGCCCACATAGCTGCGTACGCCCGACACGGCAGGTCCGACGTCCAGCAGCGCCCCGGCGGGCACGCGCACCGGCGCGCCCCAGGCGACGGGCCGTCCGTCCACCGTGACCCGGCAGGTGGCGCCCGCCACGGCCACGGTGACGGTCGAACGAGGGCGTACGGCACAGCCGTTGAGGGTCGTCTCCAGCACGGCCGCCGCGGGCGGATTGCCGGCCAGCCGGTTGACGAGGTCCGCCGCGGGCCGGTCCAGCGCCCCGGAGCGTGGCACCCCGAGGTGGGCGTGCCCGGGGCGCCCCAGGTCCTGCACGGTGGTCAGGGCCCCGGCCCGGACGACGGCGAGCGCACGGTCGGTCACGAGTGCCCCACCTGCTCGACGGGGACGAACCGCACGCGCGTGCCCGGCGACAGCAGCGCGGCCGGCACGCGCGCGTGGTCCCACAGGACGGCGTCCGTCGTGCCGATCAGCTGCCAGCCGCCCGGCGACGAGCGCGGGTACACGCCCGTGTACGGGCCCGCCAGCGCCACCGAACCGGCCGGGACGGCCGTGCGCGGGGTGGCCCGGCGCGGCACGTCGCAGCGCGGCGGCAGGCCGGTGAGGTAGCCGAAGCCGGGGGCGAAGCCGCAGAAGGCGACCCGGAATTCCGTCCGCGAGTGGAGACGGGCGACCTCCCGCTCGGCCACGCCCCAGTGCGCGGCGACGTCGGCCAGGTCCGGGCCGTCGTAGCGCACCGGGATCTCGACCACCGCACGCGCGCGTGGAGGAGCGGGCGGCAGCTCCGCGGCGGTCAGTTCGGCGGTCAGCCGGGCGGGGGAGTCCAGGCCGTCGAGGAGGACCGTGCGGGCCGCGGGCACGATCTCGCGGGCCGACAGCGAGCCCTCCGCGCGGCGGCGCAGCAGCTCGGCGTGCAGGGCCTGGGCCTCGTCGCCCGAGGAGACCTCGACGAGCAGGGCGTCCTCGCCGACCGGCAGGACCTTCATGCGAAGGCCTCCACCCGGACCCCCGAGGCCTCCAGCCGCTCCCGCACCCGGCGCGCCAGCTCCACCGCGCCGGGCGTGTCGCCGTGCAGGCACAGGGAACGCGCGCGTACCTCGATCCGGGTCCCCGAGTGGGAGACGACCTCGCCGGAGCGGGCCAGGCTCAGCGACCGCTCCACGACGGTGTCGGGGTCGGTGACCACGGCGCCCTCCACAGTGCGCGGCACGAGCGTGCCCGCGTCGGTGTACGCCCGGTCCGCGAACGCCTCCGTGACGACCGGCAGCCCGGCCTTCCCGGCCAGCTCAAGCAGGCGCGAGCCGGGCAGGCCCAGCACCGGCAGCGTGGCGTCCGCGAGGAGCACGCCGTCGACGACCGCGGCGGCCTGCTCCTCGTCGCGCACGACCCGGTTGTAGAGCGCGCCGTGCGGTTTCATATAGGCCACGCGGGCGCCCGCCGCGCGGGCGAAGACCTCCAGGGCGCCGATCTGGTAGGCCACCTCGGCCGCCAGCTCGGCGGGCGGCACGTCCATCGCGCGCCGCCCGAACCCGGCCAGGTCCCGGTAGGACACCTGGGCGCCGATCCGGACGCCGCGCTCGGCCGCCAGCTCGCACACCCGGCGCATGGTGACCGCGTCGCCGGCGTGGAAGCCGCACGCCACGTTGGCGCTGGTGACGACCGACAGCAGCCGTTCGTCGTCGGTGAGCCGCCAGCGGCCGAAGCCCTCGCCGAGGTCGGCGTTCAGGTCGATGGAGGTCATAGCCGTGTCGATTCTCCTGTCATCTGCTGTCAGGCCACGCGGTACTGCTCGTCGCGGGCGTCGGTGAGGAACATCTGCCCCGGGGCGTGCGTGAGGGCGAACGGCGGGCGCGAGGCCATCACGGCCGCCTGCGGGGTCACTCCGCAGGCCCAGAACACCGGGATGTCGTCGGGCTCGGCGTCCACCGCGTCGCCGAAGTCGGGGCGGCCGAGGTCGTCGATGCCGAGCCCCGAGGGATCGCCGCAGTGTACGGGGCTGCCGTGCACCGCCGGCAGCAGACTGCTCTCCCGGATCGCCGCCGCCAGGTGCTCCGGCGGCACCGGCCGCATGGACACCACCAGGGGCCCGTGCAGTCGCCCCGCCGGACGGCACTGCCGCCCGGTCACGTACATCGGGACGTTGCGGCCCTGCTCGACGTGGCGGATCGGAACGCCCGCCTCGCCCAGTGCCCACTCGAAGGTGAAGCTGCACCCGATCAGGAACGACACCAGGTCGTCCCGCCAGTACGCGCGCACGTCCGTCGGCTCGTCCACCAGC
Organism: Streptomyces sp. NPDC050164; assembly: GCF_044459945.1. Taxonomy (NCBI): domain Bacteria; kingdom Bacillati; phylum Actinomycetota; class Actinomycetes; order Kitasatosporales; family Streptomycetaceae; genus Streptomyces; species Streptomyces sp. NPDC050164. Next base: position 35,876 of record NZ_JBITJK010000033.1, on the reverse strand, counting down.
TCGCCGTCCCGCCACACCCGGTAGCGCGGCAGGTCGGTGCGCAGGTCCGCGCCCTGCGCGAGCACGGTGGTCCAGGATCCCGCGTCCGTGACGTCGAGGACCGGGCACGGCTTGGGGTTGCGCTGGCAGAACAGCAGCATGTCGTAGGCCCAGTCGGCGGGCACCGAGATCAGGTTGACCTGGGTGTGGCCCGCCGCGACCCCTGCCGTGGGGCCCGTCAGGCCCTTCCGGAAGCGGGCGCGGGCCGTTTCCGGGCTCCACGCGCGCGCGTGCTCGTCGACGAGGAGGACAGGACGGTCCCCGGTCTCGGTGCTCGTGCGGTTCACGTGAGCTCCTTCCCGCGCGTCTCCGGCAGCCCGAGCAGCGCCAGTGCCGCCAGGCCGTAGCCGATCGCCCCGAAGACCAGCGCGCCGCCCACGCCCCAGCTGTCGGCCAGGAAACCGACCGCCGTCGGGAAGACGGCACCCACGGCGCGCCCGGTGTTGTATGTGAAGCCCTGCCCCGTGCCGCGCACCGCCGTCGGGTACAGCTCGCTCAGGTAGGAGCCGAAGCCGCTGAAGATCGCCGACATGCAGAACCCGAGCGGGAAACCGAGCACCAGGAGCAGGGTGTTGGCGCCGCTCGGGATGTTCGCGTACGCCAGGATGCAGATCGCCGACAGCAGGGCGAAGAGCCAGATGTTGCGCCGCCGGCCCAGCTTGTCGGTGAGGTAACCGCCCGTCAGATAGCCGATGAAGGCGCCCGATATCAGGAACGTCAGATAGCCGCCGGTGCCGACGACCGACAGGTCGCGCTCGGACTTGAGGTAGGTCGGCACCCAGGTGGCCAGCGTGTAGTAGCCGCCCTGGACACCGGTCGAGAGCAGCACCGCGAAGGCCGTCGTCCGCAGCAGGCCGGGCTTGAAGATCGCCGTGAACGAGCCTTTCTCCGCGCTCTGTTCACGCGCCGCCGCCGCCTCGGGCGCGTCGTGCACACTGCGCCGCAGCCAGATGACCAGCAGGGCGGGCAGGGCCCCGGTCCAGAACATGATGCGCCAGGCAAGGTCGTCACCGGCCACCGAGAAGATGACGGTGTAGGCGATCACGGCCATGCCCCAGCCCACGGCCCAGGAGCTCTGGATAGCGCCGAGCGTGCGGCCCCGGTGCTTGGCGCTCGCGTACTCGGCGACCAGGATCGCGCCGACGGCCCACTCGCCGCCGAATCCGAGGCCCTGCAGGGCGCGGAAGACCAGCAGCGTCTCGTAGTTGGGCGCGAAGCCGCAGGCGACGGTGAACACCGCGTAGGTGATCACCGTGACCATGAGCGCCTTCACCCGGCCGACGCGGTCGGCGAGCACGCCCGCGAGGGCGCCGCCGATCGCGGAGACCACCAGCGTGACCGTCGTGAAGAGGCCGGTCTGGCCGCTGTTCAGGCCGAAGTAGGCGGACAGCGCGACCATGCTCAGCGGCAGTGTGAAGTAGTCGTACGAGTCCAGGGCGTAGCCGCCGAAGGCACCGGCGAACGCGCGGCGGCCGCGCGGGCCCAGGGCCCGCAGCCAGCCGAACGCCCCGTCGTCGTCGGTGTGTTCGGCCGCCGCGGGGCGCGTGTCGTCGGTCAGGGCCTGTGGTGGTGGAGTCGTGCTCATGGGCACCTCGCAGAGGGGGACGGAGGGTGCTTCGGGCTGAGCCTTGGGTGCTTTGCGGGTGAGCTTGGCCGCCTCGTGCGGCGGGCCGTGCGTAGCACCGTAGAGGATTGTTCAACGATCCCTCAATACCCATGTTGTTTCGTTCTTGTAATCTGCGATTGAATTCCGGCATGGCAGAGCAGCTGAGGGATCTCTCCGACGACCGGGCACTTCTGGGGCGCACCAGCACCGCCGAACGCGTCTCGGACATCCTCAGAAGCCGGATCGCCGAGGGCTACTTCCCGCCCGGGGCCCGGCTGTCGGAGGACAGCATCGGCGGCGCGCTCGGCGTCTCCCGCAACACCCTGCGCGAGGCGTTCCGGCTGCTCACGCATGAGCGCCTGCTCGTCCACGAGCTGAACCGGGGTGTCTTCGTCCGGGTCCTGACCGTCGAGGACGTCGAGGACATCTACCGCACCCGGCGGCTCGTCGAATGCGCCGTGGTGCGGGGTCTCGGCGAGCCGCCGTACGGCCTCGACGGGCTCGCCGGTGCCGTGGAGGAAGGGCGGCGGGCGGCGCGGGAAGGTGACTGGAAGGGGGTGGGTACGGCCAACATCCACTTCCACCGGGAACTGGTCGCTCTCGCCGCGAGCGAGCGCACCGACGAGTTGATGCGGAGTGTTTTTGCCGAACTGCGCCTGGCCTTCCACGTGGTGGACGAGCCGCAGCGGCTGCACGAACCGTATATTGCGCGAAATGTCGCAATCTTTGAGGCTCTTCAGGTGGGGGACCGAAGGAAAGCCGAGGGACTGCTCGCCGGTTACCTCGACGACTCGCTGGAGCGGGTCGTCGAGGTGTACCGGCGGCGGGTCGGCGAGGACGGCTGAGGGGACCGAGCGGCCTCGGAGAGCCACCCTGCCGCCGGGGCGTATCCGCGTCGTTTGGGTCGTTGTCAGACCCAGGACCTAGTCTGTGCACCGTGACTTCGCCTGCATCGACGGACAGCGTTCCGCCCCAGCTCAGCGCGGGGCCGCGCCCCGCCCTGGGGCCGGCCGCCGACGAGGGCCTGGCGCGGCGCCTGCGCGCGCTCGCCTGCACCGCGCCGCTGCACGACCTCGACGCGCGCAAGGCCAACCTCGCCGGTGAGTACTCGGTATACGGCATGGCGGAGGTCGCCCTCGCGGCCATCGACCTCGTCACCCTGAACATGGACTTCGACACGGGCGCGGACCACGACCAGATCGTCGCCCGCCTCATCCCGCGCATCGCCGCCCAGGCACCGCGGCGGCCCGCCGCCGAGCACGAGCGGGTGGCCCGCTGGGTCCTGGAGAACCTGATCAACGTCGGCAGCGTCGACCGCGGCTTCCGCGCGGTGTACGGCACGTTCGGGGCGGACGGCACCTATGTGCGCCGTGACTACGACTTCAAGCTGATCGAGGAGGTCCCGGGCCCGGGCGGCACGGTCTACCTGCGCACGACGGACGAGGCGGTCAACGTCCTCGTCGGCGCCCTCGACACGGACGTCACCAGCGCGCAGATCGCCGCCGAGGTCAAGCTGGAGGTGCTGATCAGCCGCGGCCGGCTCGCCGACGCCCAGCTCGCGGCCGAACAGGCCCGCTACCGCACCGTGCAGTACTCGGAGACCCTGCGCCGCGCCCTGGACGCGACCCGGCGCAATGTGCGCGCGGTGGACTGGCTCACCACCGTGCCCGACATGATCGCCGAGGCCCTGGAGCACGTGGCCGACCGCTATCGCCACGAGAACGCGATCCTCACCAACATCCGCAAGGCCCGCGACGAGTCCGAGGACCCGGAGCACAAGCGCCGCGCCGCCGAGCTCGTCGACATCGTCAAGGACTGCATCCGGCGGCACACGCAGTTGCAGTCCCGGCTGCTCGAGGCCGGACCGCTGTTCCGCGCCGAGCAGGACCGGCAGGCCTTCGCCACGCCGATGACCACGTCGGGGATCGACCTGTACGGGCATCTCGTCTCGCCCGTTCTGCCGCTGCCGCTGGAGCAGGCCGTCCGCGTCACGGACGCCTTCTTCGGGCGGGGTACGGGGCTGCGTACGCCGGTGTCCGTCCGGGTCGGGGACCTCGTCGACATACTGCTGACGCCGCCGGTGGAGCGGGAGCACCTGGGTGCGGAGATGCCCGAGCCGGATCTCATCGCCACGCCCGACGACAGCCGGTTCAGCGAGGAGCAGATGGCGGCCGCGCAGGAGCTGCTCGACCTGCCGGCGGATGCGCCGCGCCGGTTGTCCGGACTGCTGGCCGAGGCGCGGCGGCAGGACCCCGAGCTGCCGTATCTGGTGGCCCTGCTGGCGGTCCATGCGGCCAGCCCGCCGGTCGGGACCGCTTATCGGCAGGGGGAGCAGAAGCTCTTGTTCGCCGTGGACGACGGGACGGAGCTCGATGATCCGGAGTTCGGTGGAGCGGACCTGATCGTCGGCACCGCGCTGCTGGATGCGGTGGGGATGGCGGCGGACCGGACGGAAGCAGCATGAGTCAGTACGAGTGGCACAAGGAGACCCGACCGTGAGTGAGCACGTCGAGTGGAGTGAGTCGGAAGGCCCGGCCCCGACGGCCTCGGCCGCCGTCACGCCCGCCGACGCCGCCGACGCGGCTCGGCTCGTGTCCTTCGGTTTGCAGCCCAAGCTTCAGCCCGCTCGCGACCAGGAGTACGCGGACCTGCTGCGGCGCTACCGCGAGGACCCGACGTTCGCGCGGCTCGCCGACGCGGTGGCGACCGGCCTGGGGCTGATCGTGCTGGAGGTGTCCCCGCGCGCGGGCATGGCCGTGACCGCCGCCGAGGACTCGGTGTTCGCCGTCCGCATGGGCGACTACGCGCGTCGTACGTCCGCCGACGGCGGAGACCGGTTCCTGCACGGGCTCGCCCATCTCGCCGTCGCCGCCATGGCGTTCCCGCGCCCGGAGGACCTCGCCGACGACGGCTACATCGGCCGCGTCACGGTCAACGGCGTCGACGCCTTCGTCCGCCAGGCCTGCCGCCGCCTGGAGGAGCGCGCCGCCGAACAGGGCGAGAACACCGACCCGGCCACCGAGGCGCCCGGCCTGGAGGCCGCCTGGCGGATCTGGGTGCGGCGCAGCTCGACCGGGGCCACCAAGGACGCGCGCCGGCTCGCCGGTTCGACCACCGGCATCGTCGCGAAGGCCGTCGCGTTCCTCACCGACTCCGGTTTCCTCCAGCGCACCGGCGACGACAACGGCGGCACGTACCGCACGACCGCCCGCTACCAGCTCCAGGTCCGCGACATGGCCGGCAGCGCCGCCCTGGCCGAGCTGCTGGAGCTGGGCGTCGTCCCGGTCACCGACGGCACGCCGACGCTGCTGCCCCCCGAGGAGAGCGACGACCTGGAGCTGGTCGCCGACGCCGGGCTGCCGTTCCACTCCTCCTGAACTCCCCATCTCACGAAGACTTACGAGAGTCCGCCATGTACGAGCTGTCCCGGGTCCGCCTCTACTCCATCGGGCCGGCCGGTGCGCGCTACGCCGACACCGTGCTCGACCTGCGCGGTGTGGGCGAGATCGTGCCCGACCCCGCGCCCACACAGGCGGAGTTCTTCGAGGAGGACCCCGTCGGCCCGCCGCGCCGGCCCGCGCCCGCGGGCGTGCTCTTCCTGGAGAACGGCGGCGGCAAGTCGGTGCTGCTCAAGCTGATCTTCTCCGTGATGCTGCCCGGCCACCGGAACACCCTCGGCGGCGCCAGCTCCGGCGTGCTGCGCAAGTTCCTGCTCGCCGACGACTGCGGGCACGTCGCGCTGGAGTGGCAGCACGTGCTGACCGGCGAGTGCGTCGTCGTCGGCAAGGTGAGTGAGTGGCGCGGGCGGCAGGTCTCCAACGACCCGCGCAAGTTCGCCGAGGCCTGGTACTCCTTCCGCCCCGGGCCCGGACTGAGCCTCGACAGCCTCCCCGTGGCCGAGTCCACCGCCGTACGCGCCCCGGTCGAGGGCCAGTCGGGCGCACGCGGCCGGCGTCGCACCATGAAGGGCTTCCGCGACGCCCTCACGGAGGCGGGAAAGACGTACCCGCACCTGGAGGTGCACTGGGAGGAGATCCACGACCGCTGGATCGAGCACCTGGGCGACCTCGGGCTCGACCCCGAACTCTTCCGCTACCAACGGGAGATGAACGCCGACGAGGGCGAGGCCGCCGGTCTCTTCGCGGTCAAGAAGGACGCCGACTTCACCGATCTGCTGCTGCGCGCCGTCACCGACACGCGCGACACCGACGGGCTCGCCGACCTGGTCAGCGGCTTCGGCAACAAGCTGGGCCGGCGCGCCGAGCTGATCGCCGAACGCGACTTCACCGCCGGGTCCGTCGACCTGCTCGGGCGGATCGTCGAGGCCGCCGAGGCCCGCTCCCGCGCGCGTGACATCCACGCCGGAGCCGAGCGCCGTACGCGGACCCTGGCGCGCAGACTGTCCGCGCGCGGCGTGCAGGAGCGGGCCCGGGCCGCCGACCTGGCCCAGCGGGTCACCGCCGCCGCGTACGCCGTCACGCACGCCGAGGCCGCTCGCGAGCGCAGCGCGCTGGTCTCCGCCGAACTGGCCTACCGGCACGCCTCGCTGGCGCTCGCCGCGGCCGAAAAGTCCGCCGCCGCGCAGAAGCGCGAACTCGCCGACGCCCGCACGCTGTACTCCGCGTGGCAGGCCGCCGAGGCCGTACTGCGCCACCGCGCCGCCGCCGACCGCGTCGCCCGTGTGTCCGCCGCGATCCAGGAAGCGGAGCGCGACGCCGCGCCCGCGCTGGCCGCCCGCTCCAGGGCCGCCGTCGACCTCGTACGGGCCCTGCACGCGGCCGCGGAGAAGGCGGAGAACCACGCCAACGAGGAGGAGGAGCGCTCCGCCGCCCTCCAGGAGGTCAGCGACGCGGCCTACCGGGACTCCACCGCCGCCGCCACGCAGGCGCAGCGGGCCCGCAGCGAGGTCGGGCACCTCAAGCAGCGCCTCGCCGAGGTCGAGCAGGAGACCGCCGAGGCGGTCCGGGCCGGCTGGCTCGACGACAGCGCGCCCGACGCCGACCCGGCCCGTGCGGCCCTCGCCGCGAGCGACGCCGAGAAGACCGCCGTCGCGGCCTGGGACTCGGCCCGCGAAGCGTCCCGCCGGGCCACCGAGCACGCGCGCGAGGCAGCCGCCGCCGAGACCCGCGCGGAACTGACCGCGGCCCGCGCGGCGGACGCGGCGACGGCGGCCGAGCGGTCGTACGAGGCCGAGCGCCGCACCGCCGAGGCGCTGGCGGGGGAGGAGCGGCTGGCGGAACTGCTCAGCCTGACCTCCGAGACCAGCCCGGGCATCCCGCAGCCCCGCCACGGCACGGACAGCGAGCCGGCCACCCGGCCCGCCTCGGGCGAGCAGGGGCTCAGCCCCGAGGAGCTCGACCGCTTCGCCGACGACCTGCGCGAACTGCTCGACGACGCCGTCACCTCCGCCGAACGGCAGCTGTTCGAACTGCGTACGGCCGCGGCCGACGACTCCCGGATCCTCGGCGCGCTCGGCGACGGCGGGCTGCTGCCGCCCGGCCCGGACGTGCTGGCCACGGTCGAGTTCCTCGGCGAGCACGGCATCCCCGCGCTGCCCGGATGGCGCTATCTCGCCCAGGCCGTCGACCCGGCCGACCACGCGCGCGTGCTGGCCGCCCGGCCCGAACTGGTCGACGGCGTGATCATCACCGACCCGGACTCCCACGCACGCGCCCGGGAGGCGCTGGGCGACGCGGCGCTGCTGCCTCGTTCCGCCGTGGCCGTCGGCACCGCCGCCGCCCTGCTCGCCCCGACCCCCGCCCCGGACACCGACAGCGGTGACGTGTTCCTCGTCCCGCCGAACCCGGCCATGCACGACGAGCACGCCGCCGACGAGGAGAGGCAGGCACTGCGCGCCCGGGCGACCGAGCGCGACGAGGAGATCCGCACGCTCGCCGCCCGGCTCGGCAAGGACCGCGAGCTGGCCGCCCGGCTCGCCTCCTGGCGCACCGGCTGCCCGGCCGGCCGGCTCGCCGAACTGGCCCGGGCGGCACACGACACCCGCACGTTCGCCGAGGAGTCGGAGGCCGAGCTGGCCGAGGCGCGCACGGTGCGGGCCGAGGCCGACGAGGCCGCCGCCGAGGCCGCGCGCGTCCGGGACGAGCGGCAGGAGGCCGCCCAGAAGGCCCGCCGCTCCGCCGACGCCCTCGCCGGGCTCGCCTTCCGGCTGCGCGAGCGGGCCGGCTGGCAGGTCAAGCTGCGCGAACTGGCCGACGAGGCGGCCGAGGCCGAGGCGGGCGCCCAGGCCTGCCTGGAGCGGGCCCGGGCCGCCGACGAGGACCGGCGGGCCGCCCAGCGCGCCGCCGACGACGCCCGCCGCACCGCCCGCGCACTGCGCGCCGAGCGCTCCGAGATCGCCGGCGCCCCCGACGACGTACCCGAGGACGACGCCCAGACCCCGAAGGCCTCCCTGCCCGCCCTGCGCGAGGCTTACCGGGCGGCGTCACAGCTGTACGAGAAGGTCGGCGTCGGCGCCGACCTGCGGGCCGAGCAGGCCCGTGCGGAGAGCGACGAGAGCGCGGCCCGCGCGGAGCTGGACCGGCTGAGCAACAAGGTCCGTACGCGTGCCGAGCAGCTCCTGGAATCCCCCGACGGCTCCGACGGACCCAGCCGCCAGGCCGCCGCCGCCCGTGCCGAGGAGCTGGTGCAGCTCCTGGAGACCCGTATGTCGAGTGCGAGCGAGCAGCTCGGGCGGCTGCGCGGCGAGGCCGAACGGCACGCGCCCGAGGACGGCGAGGCCCACACCGACCTCCCCGAGGACCTCCAGCCGCGCGACGCCGAGCACGCGCAGACGCTGCTGCGCACCGCCACGGCCGAACTCGCCTCCCACACCGAGGCACTGAACCAGGCACGCGAGGCGCACGCCGAGCTCCTCGACGCCCACCGCGCCGCCGAGGACGCGGCGAGCGGCTTCGACGAGATCGCCGCCATGCTCCGCGACCTGCTGCGCGAGCACACCACCGAGGAGGAGCAGGAGGAGACCGAGCCGTACCCCGGCAGCCCGGAGGAGGCCCGGCAGGCTGCCGCCGAGGCCCGCCGCTCCCTGCGCGGCTGCGCCGCCGACCTGTCCGCCGCCGAGGCCGCCGTCCGCGAGGCCAGCGACATCCTCGTACGGCACGCCAACTCCACGCGCTACGAGCAGGTCCGTACCCCGGCACGGCAGCAGATCCGCGAACTGCCCGCCTCCGCGCTGCCCGAGCACGCCCAGAAGTGGGCCGACGCCTTCGCGCCCCGGCTCCGGGTCCTGACGGACGAGCTGGAGCAGCTGGAGCGCAACCGCGACTCGATCGTGGACCGCCTGCGCGGCCTGGTCGAGTCGGCCCTGGCCACCCTGCGCTCCGCCCAGCGGCTCTCCCGTCTCCCGGAAGGCCTCGGCGAGTGGTCGGGGCAGGAGTTCCTCCGCATCCGCTTCGAGGAGCCCGACCAGGCCACGCTCACCGAGCGGCTGGGCGAGGTCATCGACGAGGCCACCCGGGCCGCCGTCAAGAAGAACTCGGACCTGCGGCGGGACGGCATGTCCCTGCTGCTGCGGGGCGTCGCCGCGGCCCTGCAGCCCAAGGGCGTCGCCGTCGAGATCCTCAAGCCCGACGCGGTGCTGCGCGCCGAGCGCGTCCCCGTCGGGCAGATGGGCGACGTCTTCTCCGGCGGCCAGCTCCTCACCGCCGCGATCGCCCTGTACTGCACGATGGCCGCGCTGCGGAGCAACGACCGGGGCCGTGACAAGCACCGGCACGCCGGCACACTGTTCCTCGACAACCCCATCGGCCGCGCCAACGCCACGTACCTGCTGGAACTCCAGCGGGCGGTGTCCGACGCCCTGGGCGTCCAGCTCCTGTACACCACGGGCCTGTTCGACACGACCGCGCTGGCCGAGTTCCCCCTGGTCATCCGCATGCGCAACGACGCCGACCTGAGGGCCGGCCTCAAGTACATCAGCGTCGAGGAACACCTCCGCCCGGGGCTGCCGCAGCAGCCCCAGGCGGGGGAGGCGGTGCACAGCGAGATCACGGCTACCAGGATGTACAAACGCCCGGTGTCCTAGGCTCGGGCGTCCTCCCGGAGGAGGTCCGCACACTTCTCGCCGACATGGGTCCTCCTTCAGCCGGCCGCCGGGGTGGCGACGGGAGCGGTGGCCGTGGCGTCCGAGCGGTGCTCGGCGAGCACGCCGGTCTTGTGCCGCTGGACGAACCAGTAGTAGGCGAAGCCGCCGCCCGCGATGACGGCGACGAAGAGCACCGCGCCCCAGGTGCACCGGCCGAGGGCGGCTTCCCCGCCGGTACGAGCAGGACGGCCGTACGACCGCCGTGCTGGTCGTGGACCGCCCCCCGCCCGTTCATGCGGGCGAGACGCGAACTCGCCCGGAACACCGGGGAGGAGGCGCAGTCGGTCGTACGGTGAGGGGTACGGGCTCGGCTATCGGCCGCATGGGCCGGATCCCGCCGAGCGTCCGGCCGGTACCCGGTCGCCTCGCCGGCGCCCCGTCGTCACTGCTTACGAGTGGGACAACTGCCCAGCCCCGCCCCGTCGGCGTATTCGCTCCTGCGCCCGCTCGGCGGCGCGCGCCTGCCGTCGGGCCCGGCGCCGCTCGCGTCGCAGGGCGCGTGCCGTGCTGCTCGGTATGGACACCACGCCGTGTCGCTGGTTCCAGACCTGACGCGTCACCCACACGTCGAGCGCTCCCCAGGTCGCCACGATCGTGCTCACCACGCTGCTGATCACCATGGGAAACGCAAGCCAGGACCCGGCCATCGTGCACAGGAAGGCCACCATGGCCTGGATCAGCGTCACAGCGATGAGGAGTACCGACCGCACGGCGGCCGTCCGTACCGGATCCGGCAACCGGCGCCGCCGCGCCGGCTCCTCGACCCACAGGGGCCGGTAGTACTGCTGCTCGCGCATGTCACGGCCCACCTCGTGAGCCGGAACCCCGGCCTCTCGAGCCGTGACCTCCGCCTCGCGGGCCGGACTGTCCAGATCAGTCGCTTCGGCATCCTGATGCGCCGTCATTTGCACCCCACCCGCCCTGGGCGCCCCGCGCCGCTCCGCCGTGCCCATCACCGTGTCACTCCCCACCGCCGGCAGACTGCTCACTCGCATCCGAAGACCCGTGTTCCTCAGTGGCTGCCCGGCTTGCGCTGCTTTACGCCGCCCAGTTGCGGGATGCGGCTCCTGTGGCCGATTCCGCCCCCATTTCCCGTAGAGAAGGACGAACAACTCGCCATGAAGATTCCCGGAAACCGAAAAATTTCAGCCAACCGCCAGGCCACATCACGGGCGTTGTCCCGTGCGTCCACCATCGGTTTAGGGCAGACAACTCCCGCAATGCCCGGACAACTCCACATGCCTCGTGGCTGGCGCGGAAGTTCAGCTTCCGGACCGGTCTTCGAGTTCCCTGGGCGTCGGTAGTAGGCTCGCGCCGTTTGTTGACGCACATATGTACCCCCGGTAGTCCGGGGGCCCGAGCTGGGGGAGGCCATGCGCTTTCGCGGGAAGTCCATCCGCCGGAAGATCGTGGCGCTGCTCCTCGTGCCGCTGGTGTCCCTGACCGCGATCTGGGCCTTCGCCACGGTGCTCACGGGACGTGAGGCGGGCGACCTGTTCAACGTGTCGTCCGTGGTGGAGAAGATCGGCTACCCCATCGAGGACACCGTCCGGGTCCTCCAGGAGGAACGCCGCCAGACCCTCGTCTATCTCGCCGACCCCCGTGCCTCCGACGGGCTCGCCGCGCTCCGGCGCAGCCGGACCGCCACCGACGATGCCGTCGGCGGCATCCGCGAGAACGCCCGGAATCCTGACGTGCGCGACGCGATGGGGGCGGACACCGACGAGCGGCTGACCGCGGTCCTGGACGCCTTCGAAGGCATCGAGTCGCTGCGCCGCAGCGTCGAGGACGGCACCGTCAACCGCTCACAAGCCCTCGACCTCTACAACCGGCTGGTCGACCCGTGCTACGTCCTGCTAGCCAACCTCCACGTCGTCGACAACGTGGAACTGGACAAGCAGTACCGCGCGCTGGTCAATCTGGCCCGCGCCCGCGAACTGCTCTCCCGCGAGGACGCCCTCCTCGGCTCCGCCCTGATCGTCGGCCAGATCTCCCACTCCGAAGAGCGCGACATCTCCGACCTCGTGGCCCAGCGCACCCTGATGTACGACACCAACCTCCCGCTGCTGCCCGTCTCGGAACGCGACCGCTACCAGAGCTTCTGGAAGAACGCCTCCACCGCTCCGCTGCGCGTGGCCGAGGAAGCGGCCGTCTCCGCCACCGACGGAACACCGCGCGGCGTCACCGCGAAGAGCTGGGACAGCGCCGCCGGCAATGTGCTCGACGAACTCGGTACGCTCAACGACCAGGCCAACGACCGCTACCAGAACCGCGTCGAACCGGTGGCCATGGGCGTCATCGCCAAGGCGGTCATCGCCGGCGTACTGGGTCTGCTCGCTTTCCTGCTCTCCCTCTTCCTGTCCGTGCGCGTCGGCCGCACCCTCATCCGTGATCTGCGGCAGCTGCGTCTGGAGGCCCACGAGGCGTCCGGTGTGCGGCTGCCCAGCGTGATGCGCCGACTGTCGGCGGGCGAGCAGGTCGACGTGGAGACCGAGGTCCCGCGCCTGGAGTACGACAAGAACGAGATGGGCGAGGTCGGTCAGGCCCTCAACACCCTCCAGCGCGCGGCCGTCGAAGCCGCGGTCAAGCAGGCCGAGTTGCGCGCCGGCGTCTCCGAGGTCTTCGTCAACCTCGCGCGCCGCAGCCAGGTCCTGCTCCACAAGCAGCTCACCCTGCTCGACGCCATGGAGCGCCGGACCGAGGACACCGAGGAACTCGCCGACCTGTTCCGACTCGACCACCTGACCACCCGCATGCGCCGGCACGCCGAGGGCCTCGTGATCCTCTCCGGCGCCGCGCCCTCCCGCCAGTGGCGCAAGCCCGTCCAGCTCATGGACGTCGTACGCGCCGCCGTCGCCGAGGTCGAGGACTACGAGCGCATCGAGGTCCGCCGCCTTCCGCGGATCGCCGTCACCGGCCCGGCCGTCGCCGACATCACGCATCTCGTGGCGGAACTCCTGGAGAACGCCACGGTCTTCTCCCCGCCGCACACCGCCGTCCAGGTCCTGGGCGAGCGGGTCGCCAACGGCTTCACCCTGGAGATCCACGACCGCGGCCTCGGCATGGCCGCCGAAGCGCTCCTGGACGCCAACCTCCGGCTCGCCGAGACCCCGGAGTTCGAGCTGTCCGACACCGACCGGCTCGGTCTGTTCGTGGTCAGCCGTCTCGCCCAGCGGCAGAACGTCCGCGTCTCCCTGCAGCCCTCCCCGTACGGCGGCACGACCGCCGTCGTCTTCATCCCGGACGCCCTGCTGACGGACGACGTCCCGGACACGAACGGCATCGGGTTCCGGCTCGACCGCCCCCAGCTCGCCAAGGAGAGCGAGCCGCAGGACAGCCGCCGCGCCGCGCTGTCCCAGGGGTCCGCGCAACGGCCCGGCCTGCCGGCCTCTCTCCTGGACGGACCGGTCGAACTGGAGGCCCCCGTCGACCTGGACGCCGTCGGCGACTTCCCTGGCGCTCTCGAGGACGAGGACAGCGAACACGGCGGCCTGTTCCGCCCCCGCCCCTCCCTCACCCGCGCCCAGGACGAGACCGCCGGCCGCCGACCCGATCCGCACCAGGCCGCCGACGCCCACAGCGCACACGGCCGGACCGACACCGAGGACGAGCCGAGCGCCCCGGTCCAGCTGCCGCGCCGCCACACTCCGAAACTGGTCAGCTCGCACGGGCGCCCGGTCACCGAGCAGCGCCCCCGGCGGGGCAAGACGGACGAGGAGACCACCACGGGCGCCGGCCGAGCGGAGCCGGGCGGCACCTCCCCGCTCCCTTCGCGTCGCCGGGGCGACGACTCCGTGAGCGGCGGGGCCACGGGCCGGTCCGGGCCGGAGCCCTCGTCCGAGCTTCCGGCCCGCCGCCGCACCGATGGCTCCTCGACCGGCAGCGGGCGAGGCGAAACCGAGCCGGAAACGCCGCCGCCCCTGCCGGCCCGCCGTCGGGGTGCGGAGTCCGGTCGCCGGGGCATCGGCGCGGCCGGCCGCGCCGACGACCGCACCGCATCACCGACCTCGTCCGGCACCGGGGCTCAGCCGCCCACCCTGCCCACGCGGACACGCCGCGCGGAGATCGCCTCGAGCGGCCCGGACGGCCCCGACCGTCGCTCCGGCCTCACGCCGGGGACGACCGACGGTGCCACGCGCCAGGTGACCGGCTCTGGCGCCACACCCCAGGAGGCCGGCTCGGCTCCCGGCTCCGGACGACGGGGACAGGCCCCCGGCTCCGCACCGCACCAGTCCGGCTCCGGCACCGCGCCGCTTCCCCGGCGCGTCCGCCAGGCCAACCTGGCTCCGCAGCTGAAGCGAGGGTCCGAGCCGCGTACGGAGGACAGAGCCGAGCCCGTCGAACGCGACGCCGATGAAGTACGCAGCCGTATGGCCTCGCTCCAGCGCGGCTGGCAGCGCGGCCGCGAGGAGAACGCAACGGGCGATGCCGCCCACCGCGGCACAGCACGACAAGGAACGACAGAGGGGGACGGTCGATGACCGCACCGAAGGCCACCGGCCACACCGCAGTCAACAAGGGCGAGCTGAACTGGCTCCTCGACGACCTGGTGGACCGCGTCGCGAGCATCCGCAAGGCCCTCGTGCTTTCCGGCGACGGTTTGCCGACGGGAGTATCCAGGGATCTGACCAGGGAGGACAGCGAGCACCTGGCCGCCGTCGCCTCCGGCTTCCACAGCCTCGCCAAGGGCGTGGGACGCCACTTCGAGGCCGGCAACGTCCGCCAGACGGTCGTCGAGCTCGACGACGCCTTCCTGTTCGTGACGGCCGCCGGCGACGGCAGCTGCCTCGCCGTCCTCTCGGACGCCGACTCGGACGTCGGCCAGGTCGCCTACGAGATGACGCTCCTCGTGAAGCGAGTGGGTGTGCATCTGGGCGCCGCTCCGCGCACCGATCTGCCCGCAGGCGGGTAGTGGGATGGCATGAGCGCTGACGGTCAGGGAAGAAGCCACTGGTTCGACGACGAGGCCGGACCGGTCGTCCGTCCGTACGCCATGACGCGCGGCCGCACCAGCAGCCAGGGTCAGCACCGCCTGGACCTGATCGCGGTCGTGGTCACGGAACCGCACGCGGACGATCCGGAAGCCGACCACATGCTCTCCCCGGAGCATGTGGACATCGTCGATCTGTGTCGTGACGTCCCGCAGTCGGTCGCCGAACTCGCGGCGGAACTCGACCTGCCGATCGGGGTGGTACGGGTCCTTGTAGGAGACCTCGTGGACGCGGAATTCGTCCATGTGAACCGGCCCGTACCCCCTGCCGAACTGCCGGACGAGAGTATTCTGCGCGACGTGATCAACGGCCTCCGGGCGCTGTGAGCAGCGCGGAAGTGGGGTACTGACGTGACTGGCTGGCAGTTCTGGGTCGACCGAGGCGGCACCTTCACCGACATCGTCGCGCGTCGCCCGGACGGCCGGCTGCTCACGCACAAGCTGCTGTCGGACAGCCCCGCCCGCTACGCCGACGCGGCGGTCGAGGGCGTCCGCGTCCTGCTGGCCGGCTCCGGCGACGCCGTCGACACCGTGCGCATGGGCACGACGGTCGCCACCAACGCCCTCCTGGAGCGCAAGGGCGAGCACACGCTGCTGGTCATCACCCGCGGCTTCCGCGACGCCCTGCGCATCGCCTACCAGAACCGCCCGAGCATCTTCGCCCGCCGCATCGAACTGCCCGAGCTGCTGTACGAACGGGTCGTCGAGGTCGACGAGCGCATCGCCGCCGACGGCACCGTCCTGCTCGCGCCCGACCTGGACGCCCTCGCCGGGCGCCTCCAGGCGGCGTACGACGACGGGATCCGGGCCGTCGCCGTGGTCTGCATGCACAGCCACCTGCACCCCGCCCACGAACAGGCCGTCGGGGAACTCGCCGCCCGCATCGGCTTCCCGCAGATCTCGCTCTCCAGCGAGGCCAGCCCCCTGATGAAACTCGTCCCCCGCGGGGACACCGCCGTCGTCGACGCCTACCTCTGTCCTGTCCTGCGCCGCTACGTCCGGCACGTCGCCGACGTCCTGGAAGGCGTACGGCTGATGTTCATGCAGTCCAACGGCGGCCTCACCGAGGCCGGGCAGTTCCGCGGCAAGGACGCCATCCTGTCCGGGCCGGCCGGTGGCATCGTCGGCATGGCCCGCATGTCGCAGCTCGCCGGCTTCGACCGCGTCATCGGCTTCGACATGGGCGGCACCTCCACCGACGTCTCCCACTTCGCGGGCGAGTACGAACGTGTCTTCGACAGCCGGATCGCCGGCGTCCGGCTGCGCGCCCCCATGCTGGACATCCACACCGTCGCCGCCGGCGGCGGCTCGGTCCTCCACTTCGACGGCTCCCGCTACCGCGTAGGGCCTGACTCGGCGGGCGCGGACCCGGGGCCCGCCTGCTACCGCGGCGGCGGTCCGCTCGCCGTCACCGACGCCAACGTCATGCTCGGCCGCGTCCAGCCCGCCCACTTCCCGAAGGTGTTCGGCGCGAACGGCGACGAGCCCCTGGACGACGCGCTCGTCCGGGACCGGTTCACCGCCCTCGCGCGCGAGATCCGCGAGCAGACCGGCGACGACCGCACGCCCGAACAGGTCGCCGAGGGCTACCTGCAGATCGCCGTCGCCAACATCGCGTCCGCCGTGAAGCGGATCTCCGTCCAGAAGGGCCACGACGTCACCCGCTACGCCCTCACCACCTTCGGCGGCGCCGGCGGCCAGCACGCCTGCCTGGTCGCCGACTCGCTCGGCATCCGCACCGTCCTCGTGCCGCCCATGGCCGGTGTCCTCTCCGCACTCGGCATTGGCCTCGCCGACACCACCGCCATGCGCGAACAGTCCGTCGAGGCACCCCTGGAACCCGCCTCCATGCCCGGCGTCCTCAAGACCGCCGAAGACCTGGAAGCCGCGGCACGCGCCGAACTCCTCGCCGAGGACGTCCCCGAGGAGCACATCGAGATCACCCGCCGCTCGCAGCTCCGCTACGACGGCACCGACACCACCCTCACCGTCGAGCTGACCGAGCCCAGCGCGATGCGGCAGGCTTTCGAAGAACGTCATCGCGCCACGTACTCCTTCACGCTCGACCGCCCGATCGTCGTCGAAGCCCTCTCCGTCGAAGCCACCGGCATCACCGAACCCCCCGATCTCTCCGCTCTCGCCCCCTACGAAGCCACCGCCGACGGCAGCCCCGCGGCGCCCCAGTCCGTCCGCCTCCACACAGGCGGAGCCTGGCGCGACGTACCCCTCCATCGCCGCGAGGCCCTTCCCCCCGGCGACACCGTCACCGGTCCCGCGATCATCACCGAAGCCGGTGCGACGACCGTCGTCGACGACGGCTGGCGGGCCGTGGCGACCGACGACGGGCATCTGGTCATGGAACGCGCCGCGATTACGGAGAGTTCCGATCTCGACACGAAAGTCGACCCGGTCCTGCTTGAGGTCTTCAACAACCTCTTCATGTCCATCGCCGAACAGATGGGCGCCCGCCTCGAATCCACCGCCCAGTCCGTCAACATCAAGGAGCGCCTGGACTTCTCCTGCGCGCTCTTCGACCCGGACGGAAACCTGGTGGCCAACGCCCCGCACATCCCCGTCCACCTGGGCTCGATGGGCACGAGCGTCAAGGAGGTCATCCGGCGGCGCGGCTCCCGCATGCGCCCGGGCGACACCTACGCCGTCAACGACCCCTACCACGGCGGCACCCATCTGCCCGACGTCACCGTGATCACCCCGGTCTTCGACACCACACCGTCGGACGGCACGGAGAGTGACCCCGAGATCCTCTTCTACGTCGCCTCACGCGGCCACCACGCCGAGATCGGCGGCATCGCCCCCGGCTCCATGCCCGCGAACAGCCGCAGCATCGAGGAGGAGGGCGTCCTCTTCGACAACTGGCTGCTCGCCGAGAACGGCCGCTTCCGCGAGGACGAGACCCTCCGCCTCCTCACCGAGGCCCCGTACCCCTCCCGCAACCCGAAGACCAACCTCGCCGACCTGCGCGCCCAGATCGCCGCCAACCAGAAGGGCGTCGATGAGGTCGGCCGCATGATCGAGGACTTCGGCCTCGACGTCGTCCAGGCCTACATGAGGCACGTTCAGGACAACGCGGAAGAGGCCGTACGCCGCGTCATCGACGCCCTCGACGACGGCGACTACGCCTATGAGACCGACTCGGGAGCCGTCATCCGCGTGAGCGTGCGCGTGGACCGCGACAACCGCGCTGCGACCATCGACTTCACCGGCACGTCGGCGCAGTTGCCGACCAACTTCAACGCTCCCTTCGCGGTCGTCAACGCGGCTGTCCTGTATGTCTTCCGCACCCTCGTCGCCGACGACATCCCCCTCAACGACGGCTGCCTGCGCCCCCTGGACATCGTCGTACCGCCCGGCTCCCTGCTCTCACCCGAGCCGCCGGCCGCCGTCGTCGCCGGCAACGTGGAGACCTCCCAGGCCATCACCGGTGCCCTCTACGCGGCGCTCGGCGTCCAGGCGGAGGGCTCCGGGACGATGAACAACGTCACCTTCGGGAACGAACGCCACCAGTACTACGAGACCGTCGCCTCCGGATCCGGCGCGGGCGACGGCTTCCCCGGCGCCCCGGCCGTCCAGACCCACATGACCAACTCCCGCCTCACCGACCCCGAGGTCCTGGAATGGCGACTGCCCGTGCGCCTCGAGGAATTCGCGGTCCGGCGCGGCAGCGGCGGAGCCGGCCGGTGGCGCGGCGGCGACGGTGCCGTGCGTCGTATCCGGTTCCTGGAGCCCATGACCGTCTCCACGCTGTCCCAGCACCGCCGTGTCCCCCCGTACGGTATGGCGGGCGGCGAGCCGGGCGCTCTCGGTGCCAACCGGGTGGAACACGCCGACGGCACCGTGACCGAACTCGGCGGCAGCGACTCCGCGGACGTCGTCACCGGCGACGTACTCGTCATCGAAACCCCAGGTGGCGGAGGCTACGGCCCGCCGTCGCCCGACCCCCATCAAGCAGGAGAAGAGATCGATGATCTTCGGGCGTTCTGAGCGCGGCAAGCCTCCGGTCGAGCCCGTCACGCTCAAGATCCTGGTGGCCGGCGGCTTCGGCGTGGGCAAGACCACGCTCGTCGGCGCGGTCAGCGAGATCCGGCCGCTGCGCACCGAGGAACTGCTCACCGAGGCCGGGCGCCCGGTCGACGACATCAGCGGTGTGGAGGGCAAGCACACCACGACCGTGGCCATGGACTTCGGCCGCATCACGCTCCGCGAGGACCTGGTGCTGTATCTCTTCGGCACGCCCGGCCAGGAGCGGTTCTGGTTCATGTGGGACGAGCTCTCCGAGGGGGCGCTCGGTGCCGTCGTCCTCGCCGACACCCGCCGCCTGGAGGACTGCTTCGCCGCCGTCGACTACTTCGAAAGGCGCGCCATACCGTTCCTCGTCGGCGTCAACTGCTTCGAGGGCGCCCCGCGTTACCCGGTCGAGGACGTGCGCCAGGCCCTCGACCTCGACGACGGCGTACCGCTCCTGATGTGCGACGCCCGCGACCGCGAGTCGGTCAAGGAGGCACTCATCGGCGTCGTCCAGCACGCCATGGCGTACGCGGCCGACCGCCGCCAGACGGTCACCAGCTGACGCTCGGCCGACCGGCGGGCGCGGACCGTACGCCCGCCGACAGGGATACGGTCCGCAGTCCGGAAACGCCGCTCCACGCGCGCGTGGTCCGAATCAAGCTCCACGCGCGTGTGGCTAGCTGTCGCCGTCCTCCTCCCAGCCGAAGCTCCGCTCCACGGCCTTGCGCCAGTTGTGGTGCTCGCGGTCCCGTACCGACGCCTCCATGGACGGCGTCCACTCGACGTCCTTCTGCCAGTGCGCCTTGAGCTCGTCCAGGTCGTTCCACACACCGGTGGCCAGACCGGCCGCGTACGCGGCGCCCAGGCAGGTCGTCTCGGAGACCTTGGGCCGCACCACCGGCACGTCGAGCACGTCCGCCTGGTGCTGCATGAGCAGGTTGTTCTTCGTCATGCCGCCGTCGACCTTCAGGGTGGTGATGTGCACCCCGGAGTCCTGGTACATGGCGTCCACGACCTCGCGTGTCTGCCAGCTCGTCGCCTCCAGCACCGCGCGCGCGAGGTGCGCCTTGGTGACGTACCGGGTCAGCCCGGTGACCACGCCACGCGCGTCGGAGCGCCAGTACGGTGCGAACAGGCCCGAGAACGCCGGCACGATGTACGCGCCGCCGTTGTCCTCCACGCTCGCGGCCAGGGGCTCGATCTCGTCGGCGGTACGGATGATGCCGAGCTGGTCGCGGAACCACTGGACCAGCGCGCCCGTTATGGCTATCGACCCCTCCAGGCAGTAGACCGGCGCCTCGCTCCCGATCTTGTACCCCATGGTCGTCAGCAGACCGCTCTTCGACGACACCGGGCGGTTGCCGGTGTTGAGCAGCAGGAAGCTTCCCGTGCCGTACGTGTTCTTCGCGGTGCCCACGTCGTAGCAGGCCTGTCCGAACACGGCGGCCTGCTGGTCGCCCAGCGCGGAGGCCACGGGCACACCGGCGAGCTGGCCGAAGGCGGTGCCGTACACCTCGGCGGAGGACCGGATCTCGGGCAGCATGGCCTCGGGGATGTTCATCGCCGAGAGGATCGAGGAGTCCCACTGCAGGGTCTCCAGGTTCATCAGCATGGTGCGCCCGGCGTTGGTCACGTCGGTGACGTGCTGCCCGCCGTCCGTGCCGCCCGTGAGGTTCCAGATCAGCCAGGAGTCCATCGTTCCGAAGGCGATCTCACCGCGCTCGGCACGCGCCCGGAGATCCGGCACATTGTCGAGCAGCCAGGCCGCCTTGGGCCCGGAGAAGTAGGTGGCCAGCGGCAGACCCGTCTGCTCGCGGAAACGGTCCTGCCCTTCCGAGCCGCCCAGCTGGTTGCACAGCGCCGCCGTCCGCGTGTCCTGCCACACGATGGCGTTGTGCACCGGCTTCCCCGTCGCGCGGTCCCACAGGAGGGTCGTCTCGCGCTGGTTCGTGATCCCCATCGCGCTCAGCTGGTCGGCACGCAGCCCGGCCTTGGCGAGCGCCCCGGCGACCACCGCCTGCACCTTGGACCAGATCTCGGTGGCGTCGTGCTCCACCCACCCGGGTTTCGGGAAGATCTGGCGGTGCTCGCGCTGGTCCACGGCGACGATGGCGCCGTCCTGATTGAAGACGATGCAGCGGCTTGAGGTGGTGCCCTGGTCGATCGCTGCTACGAATTTCTCGGAGTTGTCCGTCATGGCTACCTCTTGATCGCTTGGTCAGAAGGCTGCGTTGTAGATGAGGGCCCCGAGAATTCCGCCGACCGCGGGCCCCACCACCGGGATCCAGGCGTACCCCCAGTCGGACGTTCCCTTGTTCGGGATCGGGAGGAACTGGTGCACGATGCGCGGACCCAGGTCACGTGCGGGGTTGATCGCGTAGCCGGTGGGCCCACCGAGCGAGAGGCCGATCCCGACGACCAGCAGGGACACCAGAAGGATCGAGATGCCGGAGCCATAGATTCCGGTTTCTTCGCCCGGGATCGGTCCGATGCCGACACCCTTGACGAACCTGTCATTGCCGACCAGCGCGAGGATGGGAAGCACCAGGGCGATGGTCGCGAGGATCTCCGTCATCAGGTTGGCGATCGGGTTCCTGATCTCAGGGATGGTGGAGAAGATGCCGAGCGTCGGCACCGGCTCGTCCACCGTGCCGTCCGTGGTGCCCGTCTGCCGTACGTTGGCCCGGAACTGGGCGAAGTAGAGCAGGTACGCCAGGACGGCACCCAGCATCGCCCCCACGATCTGCCCGAGCAGGTAAACCCAGACCTTGCTCCACACGCCGGTGTCGACGGCCACGCCGAGAGTGACCGCGGGGTTGATGTGGCCGCCCGACAGCGGGGCGGCGGTGTACGCGCCGGCCAGGACACCGAATCCCCAGCCGAACGCGATGACGATCCAGCCCGACGCCCTTGCCTTCGAGAATCTCAGGGTGACGGCGGCGCAGACGCCCGCGCCGAAAAGGATCAGGATCGCCGTGCCGATGATCTCGCCGACGAAGATGTCTACGTTGCTCATGGCGGCTCCTAGGCCAAGGCCCGGGGACGATCCGCCCCGGTCCTCATGTGCAGGGTGCGTTTCCCATGGCTACTTCAGCCGAAGGCAGGGAGATCCCGCGCCCCGCCCGGCATCCGTGACGAGCGTGCCGTCGCAGCCGAATCGCCCGTGGGGGAAAGGGCCTTGGCGCAGGCGCGCCAGCGCGCCGCAGTGCCGGATACGCCGAGTATGTACGGCGATGTCGACTGACACCGGAAGTGTTCACCGGCGCCCAGGGGGCGTCAAGGTCGCCGACCGCAACGGTTGACGGCCATGTGACGGCGGTCGGGCTCCTGGCGGGCCGGGTGGCCGGTTGCACGGCCCTGGCGGCGCCCGGTCGGGTCGTTGTTCGGATCTGGTCGGTGCCTACGCGGTCCTTGGCGAGCCGCGCGAGGCCTTGCTGGTGGTGTCGTCCGGCCTTCGCTGAGCCCCGCCGCAGGCGACCGCCCAGCCGCACCTGACTCTCGCTTGCTAGCCACCAGCATCCACCTGACCAGGCGGTCTCTCAACCGGACGAGTTGCGCCCCGGTCCCGGCCCCGTTCAGGGCCCTGCGGGCGGGGCGCAGCCGTGCCCAGGCGCCCGCCCTCGACAGCGCCACAACCCCACCGGCGTCCGTACGACCCCCATACCCCCCGATGGCCTCAGCCCGCCCCAGGAGCCCGGCACACCCCTCTCAGCCGCCGCCCGGCTCCGCCACTCCACACCGCGCCGGTGCCGGCGTCGGCTCGCCGCCACGGCGGGTCTCATGCCCGGGCCTGCCCGCTCGGCCCAGCACCCAACTCGCCCCGTGCAACGCCTTCGCCGCCTTCTTCAGCGGCGCGAGACAAGCAGCCGCCTGCCGGTGGTCGGTCACGCTGCCCGGTGCGCACAGCACCGTGGCGAGCGACAGCGTGACCGGCCGACCGCCCGCCGACCACGGGGCGTCCAGCACGGAGGCGGCCAGCGGATCGAGGCCTTCCGGTTCGGCGAGTACCAGGAAGTCGTCGCCGCCGATGTGTCCCACGCGGGTGCCGTCGGTCGCGGCCTGCTGCAGCGCTCGCCCCACCGCCCGGATCAGCTCGTCGCCCGCCGCGAACCCGGCTCCGTCGTTGACCTGCTTGAAGTGGTCGACGTCCAGCCAGCTCAGCGCGAAGGCCCGCCCGGACGCGATCCGCCGGTCCACCTCACCGGTGATCGTGTCAGAGCCGGGCAGACGCGTCAGCGGATTGAGCCCCGCCGCCTCCTCCACCCGCGTCTCGGCCAGTGCGCGCACGAGATCCGCGAGCCGTACGACGCCCACACACCGCCCGTACTCGTCGACGACGGCGACGTCGTCCGAGGTACGGTCCCGTTCGCCGACCGCCACGACGTCCAGCACCTCCCAGGCGGTGGCGTCGACACCCACCGTCCGCGGTGGATCACCGAGCTTGGCCGCGGGCCGGTCGGCGTACAGGGCATGCCCGTAGCGCCCCG
This sequence comes from Streptomyces sp. NPDC050164, assembly GCF_044459945.1. Lineage (NCBI taxonomy): Bacteria > Bacillati > Actinomycetota > Actinomycetes > Kitasatosporales > Streptomycetaceae > Streptomyces > Streptomyces sp. NPDC050164. Next base: position 12,627 of record NZ_JBITJK010000033.1, on the reverse strand, counting down.
ACATCGACAACAGGAAGCGGGACCGGTGCACCGACCGGACCGGCACTCCGGCGGTGTCCACGAGCAGCACACCGGACACGTCCGGCGACCCGGTCAGCAGCGCCCGCACCTGCCCCGCGGACGCCGTGGCGGGCAGCAGCGCGGCGGGTCGTACGAACTCCCGCACCGACGGCCCGGACCGCGGCACGGCCACATCGGCGGGGGAGCGGGGCGGAACGTAGACGTCCGCGGCGGGCAGCCGGGCCGGCGGGGCGAACAGCTCGCCCTGCGCCAGCTGTGCCCCGGCCGCCAGCGCCGCCGCGCACTGTCCCTCGGTCTCCACGCCCTCGACAGCGAGCAGAGCCCCCAACTCGTCGCACAGTGTCCGCATCGACCGCACCACCGCCGGCCGCGCCAGCAGCGACGCGTCCAGCTTCACCAGGTCGGGCGTGATGTCCGACAGGAGCCGCAAGGGCACGTCCCCGTCCCCGACACCGTCCGCGCAGATCCGGAAGCCCTGACCGCGCAGCCTGGACACCGCCTCCAGCAGTGCCCGCTGCGGCACGTGCGTGTACGTCGGACAGACGTCGATCGTCACCTCCCACGGAAGCCGCCCCGCCTCGCGCACGGCGTCGTGCAGCGAAGGGAGCCCGCCGAGGTCGGCGAGGGTACCGGCGAACACGTTGACGAAGAGCGGCAGCAGGGTCTCCTTGCGCACCGCCGCGCGGACCGCCGACACCGCCAGCCGGCTGTCGAGCTCGGGATCCCGGCGGGCCTCGGCCAGGATGTCGCCGGTCTCCGGGCGGGCGAGTATCTCCAGTCCCGCGACCGCTCCGGTCGTCAGATTGACCACCGGTTGGAAGGCGAAGCGGAGAGTGTCCGTCCAGGAGTGCACGGGAGCATGATGACTCCATCGGCGCACGCCCAAGCGCAGTTCATGAGACGTTCACGCAGGATTCCGGAGCGGTCACACAGTGTATGCCAAGACCCGCCCGCAGCCGCCCCACCAGCGCCCGTACCACCCGCCTAGGCGCCGGCACCGCCCCGCGCCATTCTCGGCACCCCCCTGTAACACCGTCCCGGCCCGGCCCTTGTCGCGTCCCAGCACCGCCCCATGCCGTGACCGGCCCGCCCCATGCCGTGACCGGCACAGCCCGTGCCACGTACGCCCCTCTCGGTTCATCGCACCGCGATCACCGCCGATCCATGCCCGAACAACCCCTGGTTCGCACTGATGCCCACGCGGGCTCCCGCGACCTGCCGGTCACCTGCGTCACCCCGCAACTGCCAGGCGAGCTCGCACACCTGGGCTATCGCCTGCGCCGGAACCGCCTCGCCGAAGGAGGCCAGCCCACCGCTGGCGTTCACCGGTATTCGCCCGCCCAGGGCCGTCTCCCCGTCCCGCAGCAGCTTCACGCCCTCGCCCCCACCGCACAGCCCCAGGTCCTCGTACCACTGCAACTCGAGCGCCGTGGACAGGTCGTAGACCTCGGCCAGCGACAGGTCCTCCGGCCCGATTCCCGCCTCCTCGTAGGCCGCCCGGGCGATCGACATCCGGAACGTCTCGGCCGGCGGATCGACGGCCACCGCGGAGTCCGTGGCGATGTCCGGCAGGTCCAGCACGGTGTTCGGGTAACGCGGCGTCACCGTGGACACGGCCCGGATCCGCACCGGATCCGCATGGCCGTGCCGGCGCGCGAACTCCAAGCTGGAGAGCACCACCGCCGCGCCGCCGTCGGAGGTCGCGCAGATGTCGAGCAACCGCAGCGGATCGGCGACGACGGCGGAGGCGGCGACCTCCTCGGCGGTGACCCGCTTGCGGTAGCGCGCGTTGGGATTCAGCGTTCCCATCGCGGCGTTCTTCACCTTCACCTGTGCGAAGTCTTCAGGAGTGTCACCGTGTATGGCCATGCGCCTGCGGGCGTACAACCCGAAGTACACGGGATTGGCCGCCCCGAGAATCCGGAACCGCAGCCAGTCGGGATCGTCGGGCCGGTCGCCGCCCGCAGGGCGGAAGAACCCCTTGGGAGCGGCATCGGCTCCCACCACGAGCACCACATCGGCGAGCCCGGAGAGGATCTGGGCCCGCGCGGCGTCCACGGCCTGGGCCCCGGACGCGCACGCCGCATACACGCTCGCGACCCGGGCCCCTTGCCAGCCCAGTGCTTTCGCGAACGTAGCTCCGGCGACATACCCGGGATAGCCGCCGCGGACGGTGTCCGCGCCGATGATCGAGCCGATGTCCCGCCAGTTCAGCCGGGCGTCGGTCAGCGCCGCGCGGGCGGCTGCGACGCCGTACTCGACGAAGTTCCGTCCCCACTTGCCCCATGGGTGCATGCCCGCGCCCAGCACCGCCACCTCGCCCGTCACGCCTTCACCCCCGTCGGCCGCCAGTGCCACGTCGTCCAGGTCGTTTCCGCGTCCTCGTGGAGCACGCCGGGCACGACCTCCACCTCCATGCCCACCGTCAGATCCTCGACGGTGACTCCGGGAGCCGCCTGTCCCAGCACCACGATCCGCTCGGCCTCCAGCTCCACAGCGATCAACGCGCACGGCTCCCACGAAAGTTCCGGATCGCTCACGTAGGGTGACGGCGGCCGATACCGGCTGTCCGTGTACGACCAGACACGGCCACGCCGCGACAGCGGGACCTCCGTCAACTCTCCGCCCGCGCAGGCGGGGTTGCGGCAGCGATGGTCCTCGCGGGGGAAGAAGACCGAGGCGCACGCCGCACAACACGTTCCGAGCAGCCGGAAACCGTCCCCCTCCCCGGCGAACCACCCCGCCGCCACGGGCGTTCGTGTACGCGCCACAGTGCCTCCCCGCAGACCGGATCTGACGGAACGTCAGAAGTCTGCCACGGCCTTCCGGATTTCGGCATCCCTTCCCCGGCGGGACCGTCTCCTGATAGACGCAGGAGCCATGACACGACTCACCACCGTGGCACGCGGCCTGATCACCGCCTTCGCCGCCGTGCTGGCAGCGACCGCCCCCACCGCCACCGCCCAGGCCGAGACCGGGCCCCAGGCGCCCAGGGACCTCGTGGCCCTGAGAAGCGTGGACCCCACGATCGTCCAGGAGATCCGCTACTTCACCCCGCACAACTTCGTCGGCGAGCGCATCGACGGCTACGCCCAGCCGATCTGCGTCCTGACCCGCCCTGCAGCCCAAGCCCTCCACAGGGCCCAGACGAAGCTGCTGCGACAGGGCTACACGCTCAAGGTGTATGACTGCTACCGGCCGCAGCGCGCGGTGGACCACTTCGTCCGCTGGGCCAAGGACCTCGACGACCAGGCCATGAAGGGCGAGTTCTACCCGAACGTCGACAAAACCCGGCTGTTCGCCGACGGCTACATCGCCGAGAAGTCCGGCCACAGCCGCGGATCGACCCTGGACGTCACCCTCGTGAAACTGCCGGCGAAGCCGACCCGGCCGTACCACCCCGGAGAGCCCCTCGTGCCGTGCTTCGCACCCAAGGAGGAGCGGTTCCCCGACAACTCCGTCGACATGGGCACCGGCTTCGACTGCTTCGACACCCTCTCGCACACCCTCGACCCACGCGTCCAGGGCGAACAGCGCGCCAACCGGCTGCTGCTCAAGAGCACCCTCGAAGGCCTCGGCTTCGTGAACCTGGCAGAGGAGTGGTGGCACTACACCTACAAGCCCGAGCCCTACCCGAACACCTACTTCGACTTCCCCGTGTCCAAGAAGGCGCTCACCAGCGCTCACTGAGCCGCCCGCCCGAGACGCCCTCTCCGTGATCGGCTACAGTCCGCCGCGTGTCCGAAACTCAGCACTCCAGTTCCAACTCCGCGCCGGACTCCCACTGTTCGAGCTGCGGCGCGCCCTACGGAGAGGGCGTCTCCGGCTGGCCCCGCACCTGCCCGGCGTGCGGCAGCGTGGCCTACCGCAATCCACTCCCGGTCGCGGTGGCCCTCCAGCCCGTGTACGACACCAAGGGCACCGCCCTGGTCGTCATCACCCGAACCGTCGCTCCCGCGCGCGGGGGCACGGCCCTGCCCGGTGGCTACATCGACGACCGGGAGGACTGGCGGCACGCCGTCGTACGCGAACTCAAAGAGGAAACCGGCATCGACGCTGCCGGCCGCGACGTACGCCTCGTCGACGCGATGAGCTCGCCCGACGGACACCTGCTGCTGTTCGGCCTCCTCCCGGAACGCCCTGTCGAGAGCCTGCCGCCCTCCGCCGCCACGGACGAGACGGAGGGCTGGCACCTCCTGCGCAGGGTGGAGGAACTCGCCTTCCCCCTGCACAGCGTGGCCGTACGGGCCTGGTTCGAGGGCCGCTACATCTGAGCTCAGCGCTCCCCGGCCCCACGGACGCGCACCGGGTGGGACGGCTCGCCCCCGCCGTCCTCACCCTCCCGCTCGACGACCACCCGCCAGCCCATCCACCGAGCGGTGTAGCGCTCGATCTCCGGCTCGTCCCACCCCTCGCCCCCGTCCGGCACGACCAGCCCGCCCCCGGTCCGCCCCGGGGCGGGCGCCCACACCTCCAGCTCCAGCCCGCCGTCCTCGCCGCGTACGGGAAGCACCGCACCCGCGCGTGCGAACACCGGGATCCGCGACAGAGGTGCGTCGACGAGCACCTGCGCCGGCCCCTCGTACGCCCGCTCCGTCGCCGTGTCGTACCAGCGACCCCGCGGCAGCTGCACGGCACGCCGGTCCGCGCCCGGGTCGAGCACCGGCGCCACCAGCAGGCTGTCGCCCAGCAGGAAGGCGTCCCCGTAGTCACGCAGCGCCCGCTCCTCCGGCGCCGCCCACCACAGGGGCCGCACATAGGGCGCTCCGGTACGCCGCGCCAGATGCGCCAGCGTCATGAAGTACGGCAGCAGCCGCCGGCGTTCGACGAGCGCCACGCGCGCGTGCTCCAGCACCTCGGCACCGAACTCCCACGGCTCCCTGCGCCCCGCCCGCAGACTCGCGTGCGTACGGAACAGCGGCAGATACGCGCCCAGCTGGAACCACCGCAGGAACAGCTCGGGCGAGGGATCCCCGTCGAAGCCCCCGATGTCCGGCCCGGAGTACGGCACACCGCAGAGCCCGAGCCCCATCACCAGCGCCAAGGACGCCCGCAGTCCCGGCCAGCCGGTGGCCACGTCCCCCGACCAGGTCCCGCCGTAGCGCTGCATGCCGGCCCATCCGGAGCGGGAGAACAGGAACGGCCGCTCCTCGGACGTGAGTTTCCGCAGCCCCTCGAAGCCGGCCCTGGCCATGCACAGCGCGTACACGTTGTGCGCCTCACGATGGTCACCGCCCCGCCCCTCCATGGAGTGCCGCGCCGAACGCGGCAGCGTCGACTCCCCGAAGGCGGCGAACGACGTGGGCTCGTTCATGTCGTGCCAGAACCCCGAGAACCCCTGCGCGAGCCGCTCCTCGTAGAGACCGCCCCACCACTCCCGCACGCGCGGGTGCGTGAAATCGGGGAACACCGCCTCCCCGGGCCACACGACACCCTGCACGACCTGCCCCGAGGCGTCCCGGACGAACGCGTCCTCGGCCGTCCCACCGTCGTACACGGCATTGCCGGGCAGGGCCTTCACGGCCGGGTCGACGATCGACACCAGCCGGATGCCGTCCCGCCGGAGTTCCTCGGCCAGCACAGGCAGCTTCGGGAAGCGGTCCTGGTCGACGGTGAACACCTGATGCGCGTCGAAATGGTCGATGTCCAGGTGCACGGCGTCGAGCGGCAGACCGTGCTCCAGGTAACCCGCGACGATCCGCCGCACCTCCTGCTCGCTGCCGAACCCCCACCGCGCGTGATGGTGCCCGAGCGCCCACGCGGGCGGCAGCGCGGGCGCGCCGGTGAGCGACGCCCAGGCGAGCAGCACGCGCGCGGGGGTACCCACCATCACCCAGCAGCGAAGTGGACCGCCGTCCATCCGCAGCTCGCTCGTCCCGGCCCGGTCGTGCCCGGAACCCTCGCCCTCCTCGCCCTCCCGCAGCGTCACCGTGCCGTCCCACGAGCTGTCGTGGAACACCAGATGCGTACCGCCGTCGGACACGACCATCTGCACCGGCATCGTGATGTACAGCGGGTCGTCACCAGGCGCGAAGGCGAACCCGGGGTCGGTGTTCCAGAGCCGGTACGTCCCGTCCGGCAGCCGAGGACCCGACGCACGACCACCGAGACCGAAGAACCGCGCGTCGGCAGCCACCTCCGACCGCTGCATCCACCGCGCCGGGCCGCCGCCGACCGGCTCCCACCACCGCGGGGGCAGATCACGGCGCAGGGTCACGCCACCGGGCGTGCGCACCTCCACCGCGCCATGCCGCGACACGACGACCGTCACCCGCTCGGCCACCACCCGCCAGCCGCCGTCCTTGTCCGGCTCCAGCACCGCCCGGGGATCCGCCTCCGGACACCGGCCGGCCAGCGCGTACGACGGCTCGGGCTCCGCCCCGTCCCAGCCCCAGAAGACGGCACCGTTCACGGCGACCAGAATCCGCAGCTCCGACCGGCTGAACCGGACGACACCGCCGCCCGGCCCCGGCTCCACCTCCTGCACGGCTCCGGGCACCCGGGCACGCTCCGCCCCCCGAGACGGAAGCCCGGTGGCGTCGGCCCGCCGCCTGCGCCACGCTGCTCGTACGGTACGCACACCCTGCGCCGCGCCCACCGAGCCCACCGCTATCACCGAACGCACCAGGTCACGACCGTTCATGCTGCTCACCCTGCCACTGACCGCCCCACGCGCGCGTGTCGTTCAACTGCCGTTCACCCGTGCCGGGACCACATCTTCACGACATGGACTATGTGGGGCGCGCCCTGGTGCCGAAGTCGATCACATGGCATTGTCCGTGCCAGCCGCGTCACGCGCACACCCAGCCCGTGCGCGGAGGGACGCACACGACGCGCACAGTCCGGGAGCCGACCATGTCAACCGCTAGTCCTCTCTGGCAGCCAGACCCCGAGCGCATCACCCGGGCACGGATCACGAGGTTCCAGGCCTGGGCCGCCGAGCATCACGGCGCCCCCGCCGAGGGCGGCTACGCGGCCCTCCAGCGTTGGTCCGTCGACGAGCTGGACACCTTCTGGAAAGCCGTCACGGAGTGGTTCGACGTCCGTTTTTCGACGCCCTACGCGCGCGTGCTCGGCGACCGCTCGATGCCGGGCGCCCAGTGGTTCCCCGGGGCAACCCTGAACTACGCCGAACACGCCCTCCGCGCGGCCGACACCCGCGCTGACGAACCGGCTCTCCTGTACGTCGACGAGACGCACGAACCAAGCCCCGTCACCTGGGCCGAGCTGCGCCGCCAGGTCGGCTCCCTGGCCGCCGAGCTGCGCGCCCTCGGCGTACGCCCCGGAGACCGCGTCAGCGGCTATCTCCCCAACGTCCCGCAGGCCGTGACCGCCCTCCTCGCCACAGCCGCCGTGGGCGCCGTCTGGACGTCCTGCGCACCCGACTTCGGCGCCCGCAGCGTCCTCGACCGCTTCCAGCAGGTCGAACCCGTCCTGTTGTTCACGGTCGACGGGTACCGCTACGGGGGCAAGGAGCACGACCGGCGCGAGACCGTCGCCGAACTGCGCCGCGAACTGCCCACTCTGCGTGCCGTCGTCCACATCCCCCTCCTCGGCACCGAGGCCCCCGAGGGCGCCCTGGACTGGTCGGCCCTCACCTCCGCCGACACGGACCCCGTCTTCGAGCAGGTGCCCTTCGACCACCCCCTGTGGGTGCTCTACTCCTCCGGCACGACCGGCTTGCCCAAGGCCATCGTCCAGTCCCAGGGCGGCATCCTGGTCGAGCACCTCAAGCAACTCGGCCTGCACTGCGACCTGGGCCCCGAGGACCGCTTCTTCTGGTACACGTCGACCGGCTGGATGATGTGGAACTTCCTCGTCTCCGGCCTGCTCACCGGCACCACGATCGTCCTCTACGACGGCAGCCCCGGCTACCCGGACACCGGCGCCCAGTGGCGCATCGCCGAGCGCACCAAAGCCACCCTCTACGGCACCTCGGCCGCCTACGTCATGGCCTGCCGCAAGGCGGGCGTACACCCGTCCCGCGAGTTCGACCTCTCCTCCGTCCAGTGCGTCGCCACAACGGGCTCACCCCTGCCCCCCGACGGCTTCCGCTGGCTCCACGACGAGGTCCGCGACGACCTGTGGATCGCCTCCGTCAGCGGCGGCACGGACGTGTGCTCCTGCTTCGCCGGAGCGGTACCGACCCTCCCGGTCCACGTCGGCGAGCTCCAGGCCCCCTGCCTCGGCACCGACCTCCAGTCATGGGACCCGAGCGGCACCCCCATGATCGACGAGGTCGGCGAACTCGTCGTAACCAACCCCATGCCGTCGATGCCCATCCACTTCTGGAACGACCCCGACGGCAGCCGCTACCACGACAGCTACTTCGACACGTACCCCGGCGTATGGCGGCACGGCGACTGGATCACCGTCACCTCCCGCGGATCCGTCGTCATCCACGGACGCTCCGACTCCACGCTCAACCGCCAGGGCGTACGGATGGGATCCGCCGACATCTACGAGGCCGTGGAGCGTCTCCCCGAGATCAGGGAATCCCTCGTCATCGGCATCGAACAGCCCGACGGCGGCTACTGGATGCCCCTCTTCGTCCACCTGGCCCCCGGAGCCGTCCTCGACGAGGCCCTGCTGAACCGCATCAAGCAGACCATCCGCGAACAACTCTCACCGCGCCACGTCCCCGATGAGATCATCGAAGTGCCCGGCGTCCCCCACACCCTGACCGGCAAGCGCATCGAGGTCCCGGTCAAACGCCTCCTCCAGGGAACCCCGCTGGAGAAGGCGGTCAACCCGGGCTCCATCGACAACCTCGACCTGCTGAGCTTTTACGAGGACCTGGCCCGTAAACGCGCCTGACCGGCACCACGCTCGGACTCACCGGAGACGACGGTGAGTCCGAGGCCTCACGTCAGACCACTCGTCGTCACCATGACCGTCGACGCGACCAGATTGGCTACCTAGTCGCCGACCTGCGGTTTTCTTCGTCAGCCGCATGCGACTCCCTTGCCCAGGGCCCGATTGTCAGTGCCTCCGATTACTGTGAGTGAGCATTGATCGACCGTGCACAGGGGGAACAATGACGCACACCGACAGCCGGACCATGCGACGTGTCCTGCGCCGCGAAATCGCCGGCACCATCGGCCTGCTCACCGACGAGCACGACTTCCGGGCCATGCGGCGCTACCGCAGCTTCACCTTCGACGACCACGCGGCCTACCTCAAGCATGTGGAGGGCCTCCTCAGGACACGTGCCCTACAAGGCAGCCACACCACGGTGGCCCTCTTCGACCCCGAGGAGTACGCCGAGTTCTGCACGCAAGAAGGCCTCGACCCCGACAGCCCGTCGAGCCGCACACGCTTCACAGCACGACTCGCGGTCACAGGCCCGACCCTTCCGTACGACGGCCAGCCACTGTCCGATCTGCTCCCGGACCTCGTCGACGAGGCAGTGCGACAGGCCACCTGGGAGTACGCGACCACACTCCTCGCTCGCCTGGGCGCCTGCACGTCCTGCGGCGAAGACATCGGACGCGCAGCCTTCGCCCGGGCCGCGGATCTTCTCGTCCGCATCCTCGACACGGCCCCATCCGGCAATCGGCACCTCGTATGCAGCGTCACCGGACCGCCCGAGACGCTCGTCGCCGCCCTCCACGTCGCCGACACCTGCGACGCCGTCGAACTGGACGAGACCGAAGCCCTCGAGTTCACCACGGTCCTGGCCCTCGGCCTGGCCACCGGAAGCCCCGGAGGCCTCGTCATCCGCGTCAGCGCCCCAGGCAGCCCCGACCGCGTCTACGGCTGGCGCCTGCGCGCGTACGGACTCGAGCCCCTCACCGCGGGAGAGGTCTTCGACGCCTACTGCACCGACGTCGAATCCGGCGACCTGATCTCCCCCGAATCCAACGTCGACTACTGCGAGCCGCCCGACCTGGGAGAGGTGAAACCGGCACAGGGACACAACCACTGAAAACGCGCGGGGCGCCCCACCTCAGTGGAGCGCCCCGCCCGGGCAGCCATCGGCCGGCCATGCCCGGCTCACTCGCCCGACAACACCGCCTGCGCCGCGCTGCGCGCATCCTCGGCGCTGTCCGAGGCCCGCGCCGCAGCAGCAGCCCGCTCGCACTGCGCCAGCGTGTACTTCGCCAGTGTGGCCCGGACATAGGGAATCGACGCCGCGCCCATCGAAAGAGAGGTGACGCCCAGACCAGCCAGCACACAGGCGAGCAGCGGGTCGGACGCGGCCTCACCACAGACGCCACAGCTCTTGCCCTCGGCCTTCGCCGCCTCGGCGGACAGCGCCACCAGGTCCAGCAGCGCGGGCTGCCACGGATCCTGCAGGCGGGAGACCGCACCCACCTGACGGTCGGCGGCGAAGGTGTACTGCGCCAGGTCGTTCGTCCCCAGCGACAGGAACTCGACCTCCTGGAGAATCGAGCGCGCCCGCAGCGCGGCCGACGGGATCTCGACCATCGCGCCGAACTTCGCCCGTAGCCCAGCCTCTCGGCATGCGTCAGCAAAGGCCCGGGCGTCGGTGCGGTCCGCGACCATCGGGGCCATGACCTCGAGGTAGACCGGCAGCCCTTCCGCGGCCTTCGCGAGGGCCGTCAGCTGGGTACGCAGGACATCGGGGTGATCCAACAGGGTCCGCAGGCCCCGCACACCGAGTGCCGGGTTCGGCTCGTCGGTCGGCGTCAGGAAGTCGAGCGGCTTGTCCGCGCCCGCGTCCAGCACCCGCACCACGACGCGCCCCTCGGGGAACGCCTCCAGCACCTGCCGGTACGCAGCGACCTGCTTCTCCTCGGACGGCGCCTGCTTGCTGTCGTCCAGGAAGAGGAACTCGGTACGGAAGAGACCGACACCCTCGGCACCGGCCTCGACAGCTGCCTCCACATCCGCAGGGCCGCCGATGTTGGCGAGCAGCGGCACTTTGTGACCGTCCGCGGTGGCACCGGGACCCGCCGAGGCCGCCAGCGCCGCCCTGCGCTCGGCGGCCGCGGCCTCGAGCTGAGCCTTCTTCTCATCGCTCGGGTCCACGAAGATCTCGCCGGTGCTGCCGTCGACGGCGATCATCGTGCCCTCGGCGAGCTCACCGGCGCCCGGAAGCGCGACCACGGCCGGCACCCCGAGAGCCCGCGCCAGAATCGCGCTGTGACTGGTCGGACCGCCCTCCTCGGTGACGAAGCCGAGGACCAGAGTCGGGTCCAGCAGCGCGGTGTCGGCAGGCGCGAGGTCACGGGCGACAAGGACATAGGGCTCGTCGCTGTCGGGCACACCCGGCATCGGCACCCCCAGCAGACGGGCGACGATACGATTCCGCACGTCGTCGAGGTCGGCCACGCGACCGGCGAGGTACTCACCGGCACCCGCGAGGAGCTCGCGGTACGAGGCGAACGCGTCGTACACCCCGCGCTCGGCCGTGCTGCCGACGGCGATCCGCCGCTCCACGTCCGCCATCAGCTCGGGATCCTGGGCCATCATGGCCTGCGCCTCGAGCACCGCCTGGGCTTCACCCCCCGCCAGGTTGCCCCGTGCCATCAAGTCGGCCGCCACAGCCTCCACGGCCTTGCGGGCGCGCCCCTGTTCACGCTCCGCCTCTTCCGCGGGGATCTGCTTCGCAGGCGGCTCCAGCACCGCCGTTCCCATATGCCGAACCTCGCCGATAGCCACACCGTGGCTCACGCCGACGCCTCGCAGCGTTGTGTCCATCTCACCCGTCTCCGATAGTGCGGCGGATCCAACCGCCGCGTTGGTTCTCCTGCAAGCCGCCCTACGACGGCACTGACGTCACTTCCAGAGGAAGAGACTGTCGCCGGCCTTCACATCGCCGTCGTCACGAAGATCGGAGAGCGCTTCGGCCGTGGCCTCCAGTGCCACGATCGGGCAGACCGCGGACTTGCCGGCGGCCTCGACGGCTGCCGGGTTCCAGCGCACGATGCCCTGACCGCGCCTGACGGTGTCACCCTTGTTCACGAGCAGCTCAAATCCCTCGCCGTTGAGCTGCACGGTGTCGATACCGAGGTGGGTGAGCACGCCGTGACCGTTCTCGTCGACGACGACGAACGCGTGCGGGTGCAGGGAGACGATGACGCCATCCACGGGCGAGACGGCCTCGGAGGGCTCACGTACGGGGTCGATCGCTGTGCCCGGGCCGACCATGGCCCCGGAGAAGACCGGATCCGGCACGGCTGCCAGTCCGATGGCACGTCCTGCGAGTGGGGACGTCACGGTGGTCATGGGAAGCCTCCCAGGGGTGGAGATCGATATGGGCCGTCCCTGCCGGTACCGGACGGCACACTGTTCAGCAGGGTATGCCACCTGAAGTGTCGGTTCCGCGTGGGCACTCCAGAGTGGTCTAGACCATACCCCAAATCGATTTGCTCCGGCTCCACGGCCGCGTGTACAGTCGTACTCTTGCTTGGGGCTGAGCGACGCAACCACGGGTCCTCGCCGGGCAGCACCCAACTCGTAAGATCCTATCTCGGGGTCACTTTCTGCATGCCTGCAGGACGGTGGTCAGAGGGCCGGAAAAACACTGGTAGAGTTGGAAACACGAAGGGAAGCGCCCGGAGGAAAGCCCGAGAGGGTGAGTACAAAGGAAGCGACCGTTCCTTGAGAACTCAACAGCGTGCCAAAAGTCAACGCCAG
>NZ_JBITJK010000032.1:0-116741 GCF_044459945.1 Streptomyces sp. NPDC050164 | reverse complement strand
ACCACGAACAGCCCCATACCATGGTCACGGTATGGTGCGGCTGAATAGTTTCATAGTGTTTCGGTGGTTATAGCGTAGGGGAAACGCCCGGTTACCTTCCGAACCCGGAAGCTAAGCCTTACAGCGCCGATGGTACTGCAGGGGGGACCCTGTGGGAGAGTAGGACGCCGCCGAACAATTATTGGGAAAGGCCCACACCGTAAGGTGTGGGCCTTTTTCTGTTTTTTGCCGGTGTTTTCACGACGGCTGCACCAGCTTCGTGTCGTACGCCAGGATCACCGCCTGAATGCGGTCGCGGGAACCGGTCTTCGCGAGGATGCGGCCCACGTGGGTCTTCACCGTCGACTCGGCCAGGTGGAGGCGCGTGGCTATCTCCGTGTTCGTCCAGCCTTGGCCGATGACCGTGAGGATTTCGCGTTCCCGGTCGGTGAGGGAAGCGAGGCGTGGGTCGTCCTGGGGTGAGGTTTCCGCGGTCGGGTCGGTCGGCAGGTGGTGGACGTAGGCGTCAAGGAGGCGGCGGGTCAGGCTGGGGGCGACGACCGCGTCGCCGGTGGCCACCGCGCGGATGCCGGAGAGGAGTTCCTCGGGCTGGGCGTCCTTGACGAGGAAGCCGGAGGCGCCTGCGCGGAGGCCGGCGTAGGCGTACTCGTCCAGGTCGAAGGTGGTGACGATCAGGATGCGGGTGCGGTCGCCGGCGGAGGTGATGCGCCGGGTCGCCTCGATGCCGTCCAGGCCGGGCATGCGGATGTCCATGAGGACGACGTCGGGGTGGAGCTCCGCCGCCATGCGGACAGCTTCGCTGCCGTTCGCCGCCTCGCCCACGACCGTCATGTCGTCCTGGCTCTCCAGGAGCATGCGGGAGCCGAAGCGCTGGAGGGGCTGGTCGTCGGCGATGAGGACCGTGGTCACTGCGGGTTTTCCTCCGGGAGGTGTAGGCGGACGCGCCAGCCCTGCTCGGGGTGCGGGCGGGGGCCGGCCTCAAGTGTGCCGCCGTAGAGGGCGGTTCGCTCGCGCATTCCGGGTAGTCCACGACCGCCGCGGGCCGGGTCGTCGGTTCGGCTGCCGTTGCCGGTGTCCGTGATCGTCACTGTCACGGCTCCCTTGTCCTCGTAGGACAGCTCTATCTCCGCGGTGGCGTCTGCGCCGGCGTGTTTGAGGGTGTTGGTGAGGGCTTCCTGGATGACGCGGTAGACGGTCAGCTGGCGGCCTGGGGGGAGGGTGGGGCTGCCGTGGGTGGTGGTGCGGACGGGGAGGCCTGCGGAGCGGACGCCGTCGAGGAGTTGGTCGAGGTCGGTGAGGCCGGGTTGGGGGGTCAGGTCGGCCTGGCCGCTGTGTTCCTCCTCCCGCATGACGTCCAGGAGGCGGCGGAGTTCGGTGAGGGCCTGGCGGCTGGTGGTGGCGATGGCGTCGAGGGCCTGGGCGGCGCGTTCGGGGGACTTGGCGGCCGCGTATCGGCCGCCGTCGGCGAGGCCGGTGATGACGGAGAGGTTGTGGCCGATGATGTCGTGCATCTCGCGGGCGATGCGGGCGCGTTCGGCGGCGGTGGCGAGTCGGGCCTGCTGGTCGCGCTCGGTCTCCAGGCGGCGGGCGCGGTCCTCCAGGGCCTCGGTGTAGTCGCGGCGGGTGCGGACCGTGACGCCGATGAGGGCGGCCACGGTGATGGACATCAGCTGGGAGCCGACCTGCTGGTGCCAGGTGCCCTCCCCGTGGCGGGCGACCGACACCAGGACCGGGACGATCACCAGGGCCGTCGCCCACCACAGGTCGCGCAGGGCCCGGCGCAGGGCGATGTGGTAGACGACGGCGAGCTGGAGCAGGGCTGCCTGGAGGGCGGCGCCGGTCCAGGCGTTGACGAGGGCGAAGAGGGCCATGGCGGCGAGGACGGCCCTGGGGTGGGTGCGCCGCCAGAGGAGGGGGACCGAGCAGCCGAGGCTCAGGATGAGGAGGAGCCAGCCGGGGACGTCGAGGTTGTGGGCGTTGTGGCGCCAGCCGCCGCCGATGTAGTCGATCAGGGCGGCTGTCACCCAGAAGCCGGTGATGTGCAGGTCCCACAGCAGGGGATGGCGTCGGTCGAAGGCACGCACCCTGCGGGTGAGGCGGTGGGCGTACTCGGTGAGGGGCTCCGGCGCCCGGTGTTCCGTCACGGGGTCCATCGTGAGGGCTTGCGAGGCCATGTGTCAGACGTCTCGGCGTCGTAGGACCGTAGCGGCCAGCGTGAGGGTCGCCGTCGTCCACAGGATCATGGCGAGCAGGGCGGTGCCCGGGGAGGCCGTGTCGGGCAGGGGCTGGGCGGTGGTGAGGGTTTCCAGGGCCTTGCCGGGGAAGTAGCGGACGGCGTCGTCGACGATCTCGTACGGGAGCATGGCCAGGACCTCCGGGACGATCATGATGAGGCCGATGAAGGCGCCGATGGCCATCGGGACCGAGCGGACCAGGGCGCCGATGCCGAGGGCGAGGACGGCGAGCAGGGTGAGGCCGGCCGCGTTGCCGGCCAGGGCGCGCAGCACGCCCGGGTCGCCGAGGGCGGCGGACTGGTCGGTGCCGGTGAGGAAGGACTGGGCGAGGGGGAAGGTGAGGAGGTTCGTCAGCAGGGTGAGGGGGAAGGCGATCGCGGCCAGGACGGCTGCCTTGGACCACAGGACGGGCAGGCGGCGTGGGACTGCGGTCATCGTGGCGCGGATCTGGCCCGTGGAGTACTCGCCTGCCGTGGCGAGGATGCCCAGTACTCCGAGGTTGATCTGGGCGAACTGGGTGCCGAGCAGGACGAAGGCGACCGTGTCCATCCCGCCCTCGCCGGTGCCGTCGTAGGCGGCTCCCAGGCCCGCGCCCATGGCGGCGGTGAGGGCGCTGGTGGCGATGAGGGTGATCCAGGTGGAGCGCAGGGTCCAGAGCTTGTGCCACTCGGAGCGCAGGACGCGGGCCGGGGTCACGCGGTAGGGGAGACTCGCCGTGGTCATGCTGCCGCTCCTTCGAGGGTCGCCGCGTACTCCATCGCGTCGCGGGTGAGGTCCATGAAGGCCTCCTCCAGGGAGGCGGCGTCGGGGGTCAGTTCGTAGAGGGGGATGCCGTGGGCGGCTGCCGTGCGGCCGATGTGTTCGGCGTCCGTGCCGCGGACCTGGAGGGTGCCGGGGGTGTCGGTGGTGATGTCGACGCCGGGTGCGGTGAGGAGGGGTACGAGGTCGGAGGCCTGCGGGGTGACGACCTTGACGGTGCCCGTGCCGCAGTCGCGTACGAAGTCGGTGACGGTGGTGTCGGCGAGGAGGCGGCCGCGGCCGATGATGACCAGGTGCTCGGCGGTGAGGG
This sequence comes from Streptomyces sp. NPDC050164, assembly GCF_044459945.1. Lineage (NCBI taxonomy): Bacteria > Bacillati > Actinomycetota > Actinomycetes > Kitasatosporales > Streptomycetaceae > Streptomyces > Streptomyces sp. NPDC050164. The sequence goes on along the minus strand of NZ_JBITJK010000032.1, from coordinate 113,438 downwards.
CCATCTCGCTCATCAGGTGGGAGGAGACGAAGACCGTGCGGCCCTCGGCGGCGAGGGACTTGAGGAGGTTGCGGATCCACAGGACGCCCTCCGGGTCGAGGCCGTTGACCGGCTCGTCGAGGATGAGCGTGGCCGGGTCGCCGAGGAGGGCGGCGGCGATGCCGAGGCGTTGGCCCATGCCGAGGGAGAAGCCCTTGACGCGGCGGTGGGCGACGTCGGTCAGGCCGGTGAGGCCGAGGACCTGTTCGACCCGGGCCCGGGGGATGCCGTGGGTGTGGGCCAGGGCGCGCAGGTGGTGGTAGGCGGTGCGGCCGGGGTGGACCGAGCGGGCCTCCAGCAGGGCGCCGACTTCCGTGAGGGGCGAGGGGTGGGCGGCGTAGGAGCGTCCGCTCACGGTGGCGTGGCCGCGGGTGGGGGCGTCGAGGCCGAGGATCATCCGCATGGTCGTGGACTTGCCGGCGCCGTTCGGGCCGAGGAAGCCGGTGACGGTGCCGGGGCGGACGGTGAAGGACAGGTCGGTGACGACCGTCCGGTCGCCGTAGCGTTTGGTGAGTTCGTGTGCCGTCAGCATGCTTCGATGCTCGTCCGTGCGGGGGGCGGCGGTCGTCGGACCGGCGGCGGTAATCGGGGTGAGGGGTGCCGTACCCGGGTACTACCGTTGCCGGCATGAGCTATGTGATCCGGTCCGTCCGTGCTGATGAGTGGGTCGCGGCGAAGGAGCTGCGGCTCGCGGCGCTGCGGGATCCGGTGGCGCACCTCGCCTTTCTGGAGACGTACGAGGAGGCCGCGGCCAGGCCGGACTCCTTCTGGCAGGAGCGGACGGCGCGGGCCGCCGAGGGGGCGGACGCGGCGCAGCAGATCATCGCCGAGGGGCCGGACGGGCGCTGGGTCGGGACGCTGACCGTGCTCGTGGAGGAGCCCGGGACGAAGGACTGGGCCGGGTTTCCGGTGGAGCGCAAGCAGGGGCATCTGGTCGGCGTGTTCGTACGGCCCGAGGAGCGCGGCAGCGGGCTGACCGAGGTGATGTTCGACGCGGCCCTGGAGTGGGTGTGGGGGCGGGGCTTGGAGCGGGTGCGGCTCATCGTGCACGAGGACAACGGGCGGGCGCAGCGGTTCTATCGCAGGGTGGGGTTCGTGCCGAGCGGGCTGATCGTGCCGCTCGGGGACTCCGGGGACTCCGGGGACTCCGGGGAGCGGGAGTTGGAGTTCGTGCTCGAGCGGAGCGCTTTGGGGGTGCCCTTCTCAGACCGGTAGTTCGTCGTGCGGCCAGCGGGCGCGGCCCTGTTCGCGGGACCGGAGCAGCGCCAGGGTCGGCAGGCCCCGGTCCGCTCCGGTGGCCAGCAGCTCCGGGAGCTGGGGAAGCGGGGCCACGGCGGCGACGTCGTCCAGGACGAGGGTGAATGGTGGGTCGAGGCGACCGGAGGATGACCGTTCGGCCATGTGCCGGCCGCGCTCGACCACGCTGGAGACGAGGGCCGTCAGGAGGGGCATCGCGCCCGGGTTCGTCCTGGGGTCCTCGATGGATTCACCCACCACATAAAGCGTGCCCCCTTCGTGGACGAAGGAATCCAGGGCGAGGGCATCAGTTCGGTTGGGAGTGCAGGCCTCGCGGATGTTGACCGTGGAGAGCGCCGCGAGGGCACGGGTCGTCAGCTGCTGGGCCATGTCCCGGCGTTCGGGGTGGGCGGTGAGGGCGCCTTCGAGTTCGCCCGCGGAGCCGGGGGCGGCCTTGGGGTTGGTACGGAGGATGCGTACGGCGTCCTGGATCTGGGTGCCCTGGGACCAGCGGTGGACGTGGCGGATGGTGCGGCCGTCGATGGCGGCGGCGTGCAGGTAGCTCCGCAGGAGTGTCTCGGCGGTGTCGCCGAGGGCTTGGTCGAGTTTGGCGGTGGGGCGGACGGGGGTGAGGAGGGCGGCGGCTCTTGCTGTTGCCGTTTCTCTGTCCTCGCAGCCGGTGGTGGGGGACCAGTGGAGGCGGGACGGGGTGTCGCAGAGGTGGGTGGGGTCGTAGAGGTGGGTGGGGCCGAGCTTTGCCCTGCCGTCCTTGGTTTCCTGCCAGAGGGTGGGGTTCGACGTGACGACGAGGGCGGGGCCTTCCGCGTCGCGTACCGCCTGGGTTGCCGTGGTCTGGCGGGTTTCCCTTGGGGCTACGAGGATTCTTTCCCACCCGCCCACCCGTTCCTGGGAGAACAGGGAAGCCGGGGTCGCGGGCGTGGCCACCGGGTTGGGGGCCAGGGGCGCTGTCGGCTCCAGGAGGTGCGTGGGCTCGGGGGCGGCGCGGCGGGGGGTGGGGACGTCGTGCTGTGCCGGTGCCGGCGTCCCGTGTTGCGGTGCTGCTACGTCGTGCCCCGTGCCCGGTGTGCCCTGTAGTGGTGGTGCCGGGAGTTCGTGCGCGGGTGCGGGACTGGGCTCGTATGCCGCGGCCCCTGTCCGTTCCGCTGTAGTTGCCCTCTCCAGGCGGCGTCGTGCCCGGCCTGCCCTCCAGCGGGCCACCGTGCCCATCACGAACACCGTCAGGACGACCAGGACCATCAGCTGGCCGATGAACAGGCCCCAGAACAGGCCGTAGCCGGAGAGTTCGCCGGGGGGTGTGTCGGGCCAGGCGCCGGGGATGTCGTGGGGCTGGGCGATGAGGCCGCGCATGGCCAGGGGCGTGCGTGTGAAGGTGACGCCGGACGGCCAGGAGCCGTGGGCGAACAGGGCGGCGAGGCCGGTGGCCGTCCACACCAGCAGGGTCATGCCGAGGAGGAACGCGAGTATGCCGACCAGCAGGCCGTCGGGGATGCCTCCCTGGGGGTCCCGCTGGGTACGGCGGTCGTCCGGTCTCACGCGCCCTCCCCCTACGCCACTGTCGACTCGGAGTCGCCCAGGTGGTGCTCCACGAAGGCCGCCGCCCGTTCCTCCGCCTCGAGTTCGGCGGCGTGCAGGGCGTCGTCGTCCGCGAGGTCCGCGGAGGACTCGGTCATCGCGCGGTCGGTGAAGACCAGTGGGCGTTCGGTCTCCGTGACCAGGTGTTTGACGACCTGGACGTTGCCGTTGACGTCCCAGACGGCGATGCCGGGGGTGAGGGTCGGGATGATCTCGACCGCCCAGCGGGGCAGGCCCAGGACGCGGCCCGTCGCCCTCGCCTCGTCCGCCTTCTGGGCGTAGATCGTCCGCGTCGACGCCATCTTCAGGATCGCCGCCGCCTCCTTCGCCGCCGCACCGTCCACCACGTCCGACAGGTGGTGGACCACCGCCACGAACGACAGGCCGAGCCGCCGCCCGAACTTCAGCAGGCGCTGGAACAGCTGTGCCACGAAGGGGCTGTTGATGATGTGCCAGGCCTCCTCGACCAGGAAGATGCGCTTCTTCCGGTCGGGGCGGATCCAGGTGTGCTCCAGCCACACGCCGACGATCGCCATGAGGATGGGCATGGCGATGGAGTTGCGGTCGATGTGGGACAGGTCGAAGACGATCAGCGGGGCGTCCAGGTCGATGCCGACCGTGGTGGGGCCGTCGAACATGCCGCGCAGGTCACCGTCGACGAGACGGTCCAGGACCAGTGCCACGTCCAGGCCCCAGGCCCGTACGTCGTCTATGGCGACGTTCATCGCCTCGGCCGACTCGGGCTCGGGGTGGCGCAGCTGCTCGACGATGTCGGACAGGACCGGCTGGCGGTCCACGATGGTCTCGTTGACGTAGGCGTGCGCGACCTTCAGGGCGAAGCCGGAGCGCTCGTCCAGGCCGTGTCCCATCGCGACCTCGATGATGGTCCGGAGCAGCGCGAGCTGGCCCGTGCTCGTGATCGCGGGGTCGAGCGGGTTGAGCCGGATACCCATGTCCAGGGCCGCCATCGGGTCCAGCCTGATGGGGGTTATCCCCAGCTCCTGCGCGATGAGGTTCCACTCGCCGACCCCGTCCTCGCCCTGGGCGTCCAGGACGACGACCTGGCGGTCGCGGAAGCGGAGCTGGCGCATGACGTACGTCTTCTCCAGCGCCGACTTGCCGTTGCCGGACTCGCCGAGGACCAGCCAGTGGGGGGCGGGGAGCTGCTGGCCGTAGAGCTGGAAGGGGTCGTAGATGTAGCCCTTTCCGGAGTACACCTCGCGGCCGATGATGACGCCGGAGTCGCCGAGGCCCGGGGCGGCGGTCGGCAGGTAGACCGCCTGGGCCTGGCCCGTGGACGTGCGCACCGGGAGCCGGGTCGTCTCGACCTTCCCGAAGAGGAAGGAGGTGAAGGCGTCGGTGAGGACGGACAGCGGGTCCCGCATCAGGTCCTACCTCCGAATGCCGGTGGCGAAGGGAAGGGTGTTCACGAAGGCGCGGTGGTGCTCGCGGTCGCACCATTCCAGCTTCAGGTACGACTTTCCTGCCGAGGCCCTTATCGTCCGCTTGTCGCGGGCGAGGGCCTCGGGGGAGCGCGAGGAGACGGTGATGTAGCCGACGAGGTTGACGCCGGCGGCGCCGCTGGCGAGGTCCTCGCCGCGCTGGTCGAGCCGGGAGTTCGCGGCCACGTCTCGCGGGTCGAGTGTGCGGTTCATCTTGGCGGCGCGGGACGCCTCGGCCTCGTCGTTGGTCTTCTCCGTCAGCATGCGCTCGATGGCGACCTCGGTGGGTTCGAGGTCCATGGTGACGGCGACCGTGCGGATGACGTCCGGGGTGTGGACGAGCAGCGGTGCGAGGAAGTTGACGCCGACGGGGGTCATCGGCCACTCCTTCACCCAGGCGGTGGCGTGGCACCAGGGGGCGCGGGTGGAGGATTCGCGGGTCTTGGCCTGGAGGTAGGTGGGCTCCATGGCGTCCAGCTCGGCCGGCCAGGCATTGCGTTTCGTCATCGCCTGGATGTGGTCGATCGGGTGGTCCGGGTCGTACATGGAGTGGATCAGCGAGGACAGTCTGCTCTGGCCGAGCGGCTGCCGTACGCGGATGTCGGCCTCCTGCAGGCGCGAGCAGATGTCGGTCAGCTCGCGGGCCATGACGACGGCGAGTCCGGCGTCCCGGTCGACCTTGCCGCCGTGGGCGCGGGCGGCCCGGGCCATGGCATTGGCCTCGGCGGCGAGGTCGCGGGTGTAGTGCATGCAGGCGACGAGGTAGGCGCGGTGCTGCTCGCTGCTGGTGGACACCATCGACTGGAGCTGGTCGTACGACTGCTGGAGCCACGGCGGTGCCTTGTCGTCCCCGCGGACGGCGACGTCCTTGGCGTGGGCGTCCGGGTCGGCGGGGAGGGTGCGGGCGAGCATCTGGAGGCGGGTGACGAAGCCGTCGCCGTTGGCCACGTGCTTGAGCAGGGTGCCGAAGCGGTCGACGAGGGCCTCCTGGTCCTCGCTGTCACGCAGGCCGACGCCGGGGCCCTCGATCTCGATGGCGGCGGTGACGGTCTTGCGGTCGGCGTGCAGCAGGACGGCGATCTCGTCGGGGCCGAAGGGGGCGGAGAGCCAGGTGATCCTGCCGATGCCCGGGGGCGGTCCGATCTCGACCTCGCGCCCGTCCAGCCGCGTCCCGGCCTCGATGACGGAGGAGCGGTAGGCGGTGCCCTGCTTCAGGGTCCGCTTGTAGCTGCGGTTGATCTCGAACCACTTGTAGAACGTGCGGTGCTTGTACGGCACGTAGACGGCGGCCAGCGCGAGCATCGGGAAGCCGGCGAGCAGCACGATGCGCAGGGACAGCACGGGGACGAGGAGCCCGCACATCATGCCGAGGAACGCGCCCACGACGATCAGGGCGATCTCGCCGGTCTCGCGGTTGCGGCCGATGATCGCGTTCGGCCGGGCGCGGCCGATCAGATATGTCCGGCGGGGCGTGACCGGATGGGACACGTGGGACTCGGTCGTCAACGCCCTTCACCTCCCGTGCGGTTGGTACTGCTGTTGCGGGTGCTGCTGGCGTGGGGAGTGTTGACGGGGCTGCTCGAACGGGGTGCGGGTGCGGCGGAGGGGACAGATCCGCCGCCGTTCGAGGTGCGCGAGCTGTGCGCGGCGACTCCACCGGAGGCGGGGTTGCTGGGGCGGGGGGCGGAGGACTGGCTGCCTCCGCCATTGTTGTCGGCGCGCGAGCTGTGGGTCTTGATGCCCTGCGCGACCAGGGTGGCCGGGGAGCTGATGACCGCGGCGGCCTTGCCCTCGGCGCCCTGCATGAGGCGGTTGTTGCGGGAGCCGGCGATCTCGTCGCCGAAGCCGGGGACGAAGCGGTAGATCATCGCGCTGGCGAAGATGGCGAGCAGGATGATGGCGAGGCCGGAGACCACGGCGGAGAAGGCGTCTGGGCCGTCGTCGGCGGAGAGCGCGCCGGCGAGGCCGAGCACGATGACGATCACCGGCTTGACCAGGATCACGGCGATCATGATGCCGGCCCAGCGGCGGACGTGGCCCCACAGGTTCTTGTCGACGAGGCCGGCGTAGACGACGGTGCCGAGGAGGGCGCCGACGTAGAGCAGGGCGGCGCGGATGACGAGCTCCAGCCACAGCACGCCGGCGGCGAGGATGCTGACCAGGGAGACGACGATCAGCATGATCGGGCCGCCGCCGATGTCCTCGCCCTTCTTGAGGGCCTCGGAGAACGTGCCGAAGAAGGCGTCGGTCTGGTCGCCGGTGGCTTTGGCGAGGACCTCGGTGACGCCGTCGGTGGCTGATACGACGGTGTAGAGGATCAGCGGGGTGAAGGCGGAGGCCAGCACGGTCAGCCAGAGGAAGCCGATGGCTTCGGAGATGGCGGTGGTGAGGGGCACGCCGCGGACGGCTCGCTTGGCGACGGCCAGGAGCCAGAGCAGGAGCGTGAGGATCGTCGACGCGGCGAAGACGACGGCGTACTGCTGGAGGAACTTCGGGTTCGTGAAGTCGACGTTCGCCGTCTCCTTCACTGCCTCGCTGAGCTTCTCGACGGTCCAGGAGGCGGCGTCGGCACAGCCCTTGGCGAGGGAGGAGAGGGGGTCGAGGGTGGAGGTGGGGTCCAGGCGGGAGGTGCCGCCGCCCCCTCCGCCGGAGCCGCCGCCTTCCTCGCAGTACTTCCTGGCAGGCGGAGCGATCAGCGAGCAGTCGCCGCTCTCGCTCGGTGTGGGCGTGGGCGTGGGCGCTGCCAAGGCTCGTGTGGCGAACAGTACGGCGGACGCCTGTGCGGCGGCCACGAAGCCGACGAGCTTGAGCACGCGGTGCGAGCTACCGGGCATACGTGAAGCCTCCGTACTCTTCGACGGCCTTCGCCATTTCGTCGGCGCTGGAGGCCCTGTCATCGCCGGGAACGGGCGTCGGGCCGTCCTTCTGAGAGTGCGTCACGATTTTCCAGTCGCTATTGGTCCACTCGAGTTGCATCGTGATGGTGAACCAGCTGTTCGTGACCGGGGTCGTGGAGTTCTCGCCCGCAAGGCCAAGGAGGCCGCTGCACCAGACCTCGACGGCCGCGCTGCCGGCCGAGTACTCGGTGACCTTGGTGCCGATCGGGCTCGTCCGGGACACGAACGTGAAGCCCTCAGGGGCTGAGCCGTCCTCGTTCAGGCCGATGTTCTTGTTGAACTCCGGTGTGTACGCCTTGTCCAGTCTCGCTTCGAAGCCGGCCACCCGGGAGGGAGCGATGATGCCCCGCAGGACGGCGTCGCGCTTGGCCTTGTCGAACATGTCGGCCGAGCCCAGCGCGACGGCATAGTTGGCCGCCGCACTCTCCACTCCCTGCTGGTCATGTGCGAACCCCGATGGAATTGCCCCGGTCTTCGCCTGCACCGGCCGCTGCCCCGAAGGCGCCGTCGACGCGGCCTCCGGCTTGTTGGCACTGCCGCCCGCGGATGAGGAACCGTCGCCTCCCCCACGGTTCGCGAAGGCGATCGCCGCGATCAGTAGGACCACCACGCCGACCACCGTGACCAGGCTGCGGGACGACGAGCGGGGGCGGCGGGGGGTGCCGTAGGGGTCGGATCCGGTGTCGGGCAGGCGGGTGCGTGTCTGGCCCGTGCCGCCGTAGCCGCCGGAGGCTTCGTGCTCGTCACCGAGACTCATGCCGCGTACGCCCCCTCGACGTCGTGCGGAAACACCTCGTACCGGTCGTACTGCTCGTACTCCTCGTACGACGGTAGCCGTGCTGGTTCCCGCGCGGGCGCGGTGTGGTGACTCGACATCAGGGAAACGCAACCTTCGCCGGTGGGCACGACGGGCGGGTGGGATGGAGGGGGAGCCGGGCGTGCCCGGCCGGGACGGACCGTGCCCGGCCTACACGGCCATGCCGTACACGATGGTGAAGAGCGTGCCGAGTGAGCCGATGATGAACACGCCCGTCAGGCCCGCGATGATGAGGCCCTTGCCCTGCTCGGCGCTGAAGGTGTCCCGCAGGGCGGTGGCACCGATGCGCTGCTTGGCGGCGCCCCAGATGGCGATGCCGAGGCAGAGCAGGATGGCGACCGCCATCACGACCTCGATCATCACCTTGGCCTCGTTGCCCAGGCTGCCGAAGGGGCCCCAGTCCGGAGCGATCCCGCCGATGATGGTGTTGATGTCTCCCTTATCGGCCGCAAAGAGCATGTAAGTCACCGCCCCTGTTGGGTAGTTCCGCATCCTCTGCGGTCGTGCAGAGGTCAGGCCTCATTCTCGCCGACGATGACGCTGTCGTATGTCGACTTGGCGTCATTGATTGGCGGGTTTCGTACGAATACCTTGCCACCGTTCCGCGCCTGCCCCTAAGGGAGGCGCCGGACGGTGTACGAAGGATCGTATGGTCACTCTGTGTATCACGGCGGGTCACGTCGGGCAATGAGGCCTGGGCGAAACCTGTCGTGTGGTTCCGTCGTTGTGCCCTTTTATGACCTACGTCATCTTTCCGGACCGTTTCTGACGGTCGGTCGGGTGAGTGGTCGTACCGAGTCGTGTCGGTGTTCTCCGGGTGAAGGCTACCTGGCGCGGCGAACGGGCCGCGGCTTGTCCCCCCTGCCGTGCCCAGTGACCCGTGCGGCCGGGTGGCGTTCTTCAGTGACGGTCTGTCACGGAGGTGAGGGGCGTCAGTCGGTGAAGGTGGTGAGGCCCCCCACGGAAGAGCAGTGCGCCAGGCGGCAGGGTGACCCAGTTGCCCTGCCGCCGTAGGAGATGTTCCCCGCCGCGAATTCCTGACGGCTGACCCACCGCGGGGCCTGGGCCGTTGCCTCTGTGGATCAGCGCCGCCGCCAGGAGTCGACGTCGGCAGTGGGGCCATGTTCAAAGGATTCGTTTGCGTTGCAGAACAGTGATCCGGAAACCGTGCTCATGTGGCAGCTTCTGTCAGGATTTGCCTGGTTGGAAGGGGCGTGCATGACGTAAACGCAACTGGTGTCACTCATGAGCCGTCGATAGCGTTGGCGCATTCGTGCGACCCTCGCCCCACCGGGAGCCATCCGTGAAGCGCCGTCCCACTCTGCTCACAGCCGCCGCGCTAACCGCTGTCGTGGCCATGGCGCTATCCGCCTGCGGGAGCGGCGGTGACAGCTCCGGGAGCCAAGACAAGATCGCGGGGGCCGACACGGGGGGTGAGGCATCGGTGTCTCCGACCGCTTCGACAGCGACCGCATCTGATCGGCCGAAGATTGAATTGCCGTCGGATCTGACATACGCCTTCGACTGGCCCAAGACTGGCGACAAGGACAAGGATGCAGTCCTGGCCGACAGCGCACAGTTCATCAAGGCCGTCGACATGGCTATCGCTGAGCAAGACCCGCACAGCAAGGCGTACCGCTTCTACTCCGATGGTGAAGCCGCAGCGAGCAGCCAGAGGTTCATCCAGGAATTCGTGGATTACAAGGACCGCATCACCGGAGCCAAGCGATACTACGACGCCAAAGTCAAGATCAATAGTGACGGTACGGCGGGCTTCGTCTACTGCGAAGATCAGAATAAAGCTTACAATAAGAACCTCAAGACCGGTAAGACCGACGTGAGTCCGGCATCAAAGGACAATTACGTCCTCTACAGCAGCCGACTTCGGGCCGACAAGCAGGGCGTCTGGATCACCGAGACGCTGACGTCGCAACGGGGGAGTGCCGCGTGCCAGTCCTGAAGTACCGGAAGCCGGCCGTGGTTGCCTCCGCTGCGGCTATTGCCCTTTCGTTCTGTTCACCCCAAGCATTCGCGGGCTATGGACACGACGGCAGCACCAACGGCTCCAAGGCGGACAGCAGCGCTTCAGCCGGGGCTGGCAACGGCAAGATCTCATCGGGGGTCTCCGCTGGGGTGGTTATCGACACCTCGAAGAACGGCAGCGGTACATCGGCCGGTGCTGTTACGCCGACGACATCCTGGACTCCTCCCGCCTGCTACTACGCGCCGAAGTACACGGCCAAGGAGATTGAGGCGCAGATGCGGCAGGTGTGGGGAAGTAGCGCACCCAGCCCCGAGTGGTCCCTGAAGACCCGGAACTATTTCGTCAACGGCAAGCCCTACAAGAACTTCAACAAGGACAAGGCGGACGAGGGCTACTGGTGGGATGCGTACACCACGGAGGGACGGGAGGCGGACCCAGCGGCCCAGGACTGCGACGAACTGCCCTTCTGGGTCGACGAAGGCGGCGCTCCGCCGGCTGATCGCCCGCAGGCCATCACGTCCGAAATGCTCGCTCAGCTCGCGTACGCCGAGATCCGCGTTCCGTCTACCAACGTCGAACTTGCCCCGCAGAACACCACGAAAGTCAACCTGCCGACCTGGGCATGGCTGGATACTGCGGCGTTCAAGCCGGTCTCCGTCACCGCGTCTGTGCCAGTGCTCGGCCTCAGCGCCACGACCACGGCCGAGCCGGTCTCGCTGAAGATCACACCGGGCACGGAGGATGCGGTCACCTACCCCGCCTCCGGCGAGTGCGAGATCCGTGACGGACAGATCGGCGAACCCTACGCCAAAGGCAAGGCCGACGAGACCCCTCCATGCGGTGTGAAGTACCTGCGCTCCTCGGGCGGCGGTTCGTACAAGCTTCAGGCGACCACCACCTGGAAGATCAGTTGGACGAGCACAACGGGACAGGGCGGCGATCTTCCGAACGGCACGTTCGGCGCTGATCAGGACGTCGTCGTCCAGGAGATCCAAGTAGTCAACCGCTGACCAGAAACACGGGGCAGGTGCACATGTCGTTCCTGAGGTTCTTCTCCGATGACGTGAAGGAGATGGCTCGCACCCTGGAGAACAGCGGTGGCCGTATGAAAGATGCATCGAAGGAAATGTCTCGCTCGGACTCCAGCCAGCTGGGCCACGGCGGCCTTGAGTCCGCATGCAACGAATTTGCCGAATCCTGGGACTACGGCTTCGGCCAGCTCTCCAAGCTGACGAAAGGCGTTTCCAAGTTCGCCAACAAGGCTTCCGAGGAATTCCTCAAGCTGGACCAGGCACTCTACGACGAGTTGAAGAGCTCTGCAGGGAAGAAAAAGAAGTGAGCTCGATCTGCCGCCCTGGCAGGCTGTCACCACATGGCCATCGCGTACTCAGGCAGCTGCACGGGGCGGCCACTCCACCCCTGCAGCGCTTAGGCGGGCGAGATGCTTGGCACGCCTATACCGTGTCACGGAAAGGCCCACGAGGTAAAGAGTAATGAGTGCGAGCCAGATTCCTCCAGCGATCACCACACGTTCAGCCGTGTAGCCGGGAAAAATGAGGAAGATCGCAGCAACAACCGGGAAGAGAAGGACATTACTCAAAACTCGCGGGTTATAGCGACTACACGCATCGATGATCATCCGTGAATACAACAGATCCACTTCGGGTTGAGCCGCCGCATCCGGCGTGAGCCCACGACCGGGCCGCATCCCGGGCAGCGCATGCTTGCCAGGCAGACCGGGACGGCTGGCCATGGTGGCGGCAGCTCGCTCGCGAGCGTCGGATGCGCGCTGGAACAGGAAATAGGGATTATTCAAGGCGGCGTTACCCGGCGCATGTCCCATATATCGATAGCCGAACCTCTCCGCAATGTACGCGAAGGCTGCGAACTTCTTCATGCCAGGGAAGAACGGCCTTACCACGTACTCGCTTTTCTCTTCGGCCACGGCTTTCATCAACCCATTCAACAGGTGTCGTTCATCCATACCACTTCCTCCTTCGGCCGCTACGAGATGGGGTGCTCATGGTGACACGCAAGTGCCACTGATAACTTACCGTCTCATCCGGAGAGCAGTCGAAGGAAGGGGGATGTCGCACATGGGCGACATAAGGTCACGGGGAGAAGTCCGATGAGTTCCGATAAATACTCGAATCTGGGGTTCGACCCGGCGCCGGGTGATCTTGAGTCCGTAAGGGGCCTGGCCAAGGCGGTCGGCCGAGTCATCGAAGGAAGCGGCACGGCGCAGACGGAACTGCGCAAGATGGGCTCCTCCGACGGCGTGTGGGCGGGCAGGGCCGCTGACGCGTTCAAGGACACGTTCTCCGCGGTCCCCCCGTATCTGAAGAAGGCCCTGGGCTCACTGGACTCGGCGCACCGCGCCCTCAACTCCTGGGAAATACGACTGGATACCTTCCAAGCCAGGGCCAGAAAGCTGGAGTCGGAGGCGGCGGAAGCGGCCCGGCGAGTCAACGCCGCCCAGACCGCAGTTGACTCCCTGCCCTCATCCACGTCGGGGATGTCGGACAAAGAGAAAGCAGAATACGAGAAGCACTCCAAGGACAAGAAGGACTCCCTGGAGTCCGCGAACAGCGAGCTTTCCGACATCCGCAGCCGGGCCCGCACCCTTCAGGCTGAGCACGAAGAAGCCGCGACGAACGTCTCACGTCTGGTCAAGGATGCGGCTGACGATGCCCCTCCTGAGCCCGGTTGGTTCGAGGAAGCCCTTGACGCCGTTGGTGATTTGATCTCGGACGCGTGGGACACCATCACGGATCCGAACTTCTGGAAGCTGATCGGCGACATCCTGGCCGACATCGCCATGGTTGTCGGCGTTCTCGCCCTCTTCTTCTCCGGCCTTGGCGTGGCCGCCTTCATCATCGCCGGCCTCGCTCTCGCCTTCCATCTTGCCGCCAAGGCCGGTGGTGCCGACGTGACTTGGGAGACAATTGCTTGGGACGCCGTCGGTGTCATCGCCGGCGGCGTCAGTCTGGCAGGTTCGCGACTCGCTCAAGCCGGCCGTCCTCTCGTCGCAGCCGGACGTGAACTCCGCCTTTCCTCAGGCTTCATGAAGGCGCTCGGCAACGTCAAGTTTGGCAACATCTGGGGTGGGCTGAAAGGGCTGCCCAGTGGCGTTACCAACTCAGCCCGGGGCCTGGCCATGGCAGGCAAGGGATGGTCCTTCATCGCCTCAGGTACGGCGGTCGACAAGGCCGCCACTTGGACCGGTGCCGCCTTGGCCATTGGGTCCAACATGCATAACGGAACCTGGGACCAAGGACGTTGGACCGATGACCAATTCAAGATCGGCGATATCCCGGTGGTCGGGCCCTTCATGGACTACTTCGGGCCGACGGACGAGGGCAAAGTGATGGCTCCGGGCTCCCCCTTGTCCACATTCGACGCACCCACCACCCTCGCTTCATCCGGCAGCACCTTCGCCAGACACCTCGATCCATCACAGATGGGCACGGCCGCATGAGCGTCACGGAACGCAGTATGACCGGCGACATCGCACACAGCGACACAGCACCGTTCCGTTACGGCTTTCATTATGAAGTGCCTGACGAATTCGTCCGGCTCCCCGAGCCGACGGCCTCCGAGGGCTGGCAGCAGGCCATGGCACAGATGATGCCCGAGGCCGACGAAGAGCAGCTGACTGCCGCCAGCGCAGGTTTGCGCCGCCAGCTACCGCTCATGAGCGCCGGGGAGAACATCGTCCTCACCGCCATGTGCCTTGGCACCGAGGAGGTGGACGGAGGGGAGCGTTTGTCCATGGGCCTGCTCGCCGTGACCGTACGGTCGAGTGAACACAGCCCCGCCACACGGTTCTTCACCGCAGAAGGGATCTACCAGGCAACGGCGCGGAAATTCTTCTCCGGAGTGGCCCAAGACACTCTTGAGGAGCTCAGTTATCCGCTCGGCGAAGGACTCCAGGGGCCGCAGGACATGGTGCTCGCGGCCAAACTCCCGTGCGGTCCTGCCATCATGTCCACGTCTCTACGTACCTTGCATCTGCCTCCCATCGAGGCTGGGCTCGCAACGCCTCCGCTCCCGATGGCCGCACTGCAAATGATCGTGCCCGCACCACACAGCTACTGCGTGTACGTCACGATCTCCACCCCCTCCGTCTTCCTCCTCGATTCCTACAGCGCTCGCCTCGCGCACATCGGCCGCACCCTCAAGTTCGACGACCTGCCCGCTGCAGGAGGCCAGCCACAGTAGCCGTAGATCGTGGTCCCTGTGGTCGGCCATATTTCCGGCCGGGCAGATCCGATCATCCGTGCCTGAGCGATTCGGTGAGCGGATGGTCGACCACCGATTGGCACGGCCGGGACCACAGAGCAGGCTGGGTGCCGCTGAACTGCGGGGAGGTCCAATCCAGTGCAAACGAGCACCCAGGTCAGGTGTCGGCGACAAGCTGACACCGGCTTGGCTCCTCCGCCGCCCGCGCACTCGTAGAGCTGAGGCAGGGCTTCGGTTACTGCACCCCCTCCGCGAAGTGGTCGAACTCGCCCGCCTGTACGCCGAGTACAAAGGCACCCCATTTATGGCGGTTGGTGGTGATCACGTTGTCAGGAGCGCTGGTCTCGCGGATGTAGACGGGGGCGTCGCCGTCTTCTCCCTCGCCGAATGCGATCTCGATCCAGGGGCCGTGGTCGGTGGCGTCGGGCGGGGCGGCGCGTTCCCAGGTGAGGTTCGGGGGGATGTCATCCACGGTGCGTGTCCTTCTTGAGTATCTGAAGGAGGGCGCCGAAGGCGGTGGGGGTGGCGGTGAGTATCGCGCCGGTGGGGTCGCCGGATTCGGTTATGTGGACGGTTTGCGGGGTTGCGGCGACGTGCACGCAGGAGTTGCCTTCCGGGCAGTACGACGACTTCTGCCACGTGAGCGTGGACATCGAAGGCTCCTTCACAGGTCCTTGAGGATGGTGTGGATGAAGTTCTGCGATTCCTCGGGAGGGAGGGCCGCGGCTTCCAAGCGGTCGAGGGTTACGCGGTACTTGCTCAGCTGGGCCTCCGCGTCGAGGAATACCGGGCCGTGCGACTGGTCCAGGTTCACGGTGTCGAGCTGCGGTACGGGGCCCTCGGCGTAATAGACCGACTGCCCGGAGCCGGCAAAGGTGCCTGCCTCGAACGGAACCACCTGGATCGCGATGTGCTCCCGTTCGTTCAGCCCGAGCAGGTACTTGAGCTGGTCGCGGGTCACCTCACGGCCGCCGAACTTCATGCGCAGGGCTGCCTCGTGGAGGATCACCTGCTGTGGGGTCGGTGGATCCCGGAAGAGGACTGTCTGACGTTTCATCCGGAACGACACCCGGTGCTCCACGTCTGGCGGTGGAAGTTCCGGTACTGCCTGACGGAAGATCTCGCGGGCGTACTCCGTGGTCTGGAACAGGCCAGGGATGTGCACGGTCACGGCAGTACGCAAACGCGTGGCGTGGTGTTCGAGCTCGGCGAGGTCCAGCAGGCCGGCGGGCAGGATGTCGCGGTACTCCTCCCACCAGCCGCGGCTGCGTTCTCCCGTCATCGCGGCAATGGCTTCCACGTGGGCCTGGTCCGAGCAGTCGTAAACGCAGGCCATGGCGCGAACCCGCTCCGGGCTCACGCCGGCCCGTCCGGCCTCGATGTTGCTGACCTGATTCGGCTTGACGCCCAGCAGTTGACCGGCCTCAGCTGTTGTCAGGCCCGCACGCTCTCGAAGTTTGCGCAGTTCAGTGGCCAAGCGGAGCTGGCGACCCGTCGGATTGCTTCTCACGGACTGGTCCGCCTCCTTGCCAAAGCGTGTCACTCACATGAGGGATGTCTAAGTCTCTTCATTGAAGACGTGTAAGTAGTTACACGATTGTCGCTAGTTTATATCTCGGCGCCCTGCTCGGAAGCGCACCGCCCGACGGGGTGGCACCGACACCGGGCAACCGTACGCACGTAACCAACTCCCCTCAGTGATCGGAGACTTCCATGCCCACCGTAACCCCGCCCTGGGCCTACACCCTCCACCTCCCGCACGATCCACGCTCTCCGGGGATCGCCCGCGCAACCCTCCGTACCGTTCTCGCCGCCCGTGGGCGCGCCGGCCTTACCCCCACTGCGGAACTGCTGGCCGCCGAGCTCCTCGCCAACGCCCACCGGCACACCGTCGGCCCTTATTCCCTCCGCATTCGCTCGGCGGAACCCGGCCGGCTCCGAGTCGGCGTGTGGGACAGCAACCCGCGTGTTCCGCCCGGCTTCGGAGCCGGCGGTGCCCCCGTCGTCGTATCTCCACCGCCCGACGACATCAAGACCGGCCGCGGTCTGCGCCTCGTACGGGCCTGCGCGGACGCGTGGGGCGCCTCGGTGCTGCGCGAGCTGGGTGAGTCGGCGGGCGGGAAGCTGCTGTGGGCCGAGTGTCAGAGTGATGGCCTACAGTGACGGAACGTGTTCGGAGCGTGAAGGGAGAGTCTTGTGGCGAAGGTTGAGCACCGGCTCAGGAAGGCCGTCCACGCGCGCGGAGAGCAGGACGCACAGGCGCGGGAGGAGGCTGCACAGTACGGTGGATTCGAGACCGAGCGGGACGTCGGACCTCCCAGCGAACCCGCTCGCGGAGCCGAGAACGTCGTGGAGGCGGAGGGGCGGAGGCAAGGAGCCATGTCCGTGTCACCAGGTGCCCGGCCCCGTCTGAGTCCCCGTCCGGGGAACCTTCGCGAGATCGCCGAGAAGATCGAGGAAGAGACCGGTCTGCGGGTGCAGGTCGTGGGAGGGAAGCTCGTGATGTCCCCTACGCCGCGTGGCAAACACGCGGGCGTCGTGAAGCAGTTGCGGCGGCAGCTTGCGAGCGCTGCTCTACCTGAGGGGCTGGACTCGTACGAGGTCTCTTCCATCGCCTTGCCTGACGACCCGGACGACTACGTCACGCCGGATCTGATCGTCCTGCCCAGGGAATGGGAGGAGGACGACGACTGGCTGGCGGACCCGGAGGACGCCGCACTCGCCGTCGAAGTCATCTCCCAGTCCGAGAAGTCCCGCGAGATCAGGGACAAAGCCGACTGGTACGCCGTCGCCCGTGTGCCCGTTCTCCTCGTCATCGACCCCCGGAAGGGGACCTGGGCCCTCCATACTCGTCCGGACAGCGGTGCCTATCAGGACGTACTGGCCGGCAAGTTCGGGGAGTCCGTGTGCCTGCCCCAGCCGTTGGGTATCGAGATCGCCACCGACGGATTCCCGACCTACGGCCCGCCACCGGAACGGGTCTGACGTTTCTCTCACCTTCGTCGGGCACAGTGCGCCGATGAAGCGCGTCCTCTCCATTGCCGTGGTTCTTGTCGCCCTCACCTCCGCGTCCACCGCGGTGGCCGACGACGGGGCCGGGCCCTTCGGGGTGACCGTCGCCGCGGGGGCGGGGGCGGGGAGCGCGCGGGTGGGGGTGTTGTTGCCCGCCGATCGCGTGTCCCGGCCGGCCGGTGGGCATTTCTGTACCGCCTCCGTGGTGCGGGCGCCGTACCGGAATCTGCTCGTCACCGCGGCGCACTGTCTGGACGGGCGTGGGGAGCTCGTGTTCGTGCCCGGGTATCGGAACGGTCGTGCGCCCTATGGCGTGTGGAAGGTGAAGCGGAGGTTCCTGCCCCGGGGGTGGGTCGCGGGGCGGCGGGAGGACAGTGACGTGGTGTTCGCCGTGGTCGCGCCGCGGGGCGGGAAGGGAGTCGAGGACGTCGTCGGTGGGTACCGGCTCGCCACAGGTACGGCGACGGGGGCGACGGCGGTGACCCTCACCGGATACCCCGACTCCCGCGAGACGCCCATCAGCTGCACCAACAAGCCGACCGCGCACAGCCCCACCCAGCAGCGCATCGAGTGCCCGGGATTCGCCGGCGGCACCAGCGGAAGCCCCTGGGTGAACGGGGACGGGCAGGTCGTGGGGATCCTCGGCGGTCATGACGAGGGCGGGACGACTCCCGACGTGTCCTTCAGCGTGGTGCTCGGTTCGGAGGTGGAGCGGCTGTACCGGGAGGCGGCGGGCGACCCGTGACGGGTCCGTGCGCCGGTTGCCCCCGCCGTGCCGTTCCGTGCCGCCCCGTGCTCTTGGGTGTTCCCCTTTCCGCCCCGACTCTCCTGCCCGTGATCATTCCGGCACACGGCGGCCGCCTCTACACTGACCAGGCGACGGACTCCTGGTCGGCGAGGGGCGGTTGACGGTGCGTAAGGCATGGATCGTGGCGACTGTTGCGATCAGCTCCGCCCTGGCCTTCGTGATGCTGCTCGTCGTCGGGGTCTACGTCGTCGCCGGGAACCTGGCCAACGGGGTCGGCGGCGGGGCGAAAGCGCTCGCCAAGGGGGCGGTGCCCGCCGCGTACTCCGACCTCGTGCAGAAGTGGGGCAACCTCTGTCCCGCCATCAGCCCGGCCCTGCTCGCCGCCCAGCTCTACCAGGAGAGCGGGTTCAACCCGAAGGCCCAGAGCCATGCCGCCGCCCAGGGGATAGCGCAGTTCATTCCCGGTACGTGGGCCACGCACGGCGTCGACGGAGACGGGGACGGGGACCGGGACGTGTGGGACCCGAAGGACGCGATTCCCTCTGCCGCCTCGTACGACTGCGAACTCGCGTCGTACGTGAAGAAGGTTGGCGGGAATCAGACCGAAAACATGCTGGCCGCCTACAACGCGGGGGCGTACGCGGTGATCAAGTACGGGGGCGTGCCGCCGTACAGCGAGACCCGGAACTACGTGAAGAGGATCACGACGCTCTCGGAGAGCTTCGCCGCGCCCGTCGGACGGGTCGACCCCTCGGAGCAGGCGGCCGGCGCCATCGAGTACGCGCAGAAGAAGCTGGGCACGCCCTACCTGTGGGGCGGCACCGGCACCGCTGAGCAGGGCGGACGCTTCGACTGCTCGGGACTGACCCAGGCCGCCTACGAGACGGTGGGCATCAAGCTGCCGCGCGTCGCCAACGACCAGTACAACGCCGGGCCGCACCCCGCGCGGGACGAACTGCTCCCCGGCGACCTCGTGTTCTTCTCGGACGACCTCACCAATTCGCGTGCCATCCGGCATGTCGGCATTTATGTCGGAGGTGGGTACATGATCGACGCGCCGCGAACGGGTGCGGTGATCCGGTTCGACCCGATCGACACCCCCGACTACTTCGGGGCCACCCGGGTGACCGAAGATGGCGCGAAAGCACTGCCCACGACGGTGTGAGCCGAGCGTGAACCCACCCCCTGAGCTGCGAAGACGTGTCTCTCTTCGATAACGTCTCGGTGATCATTCGGTGGAGTGTGGAACGTATCAACGGGGACCGTGCGTTCCTGGTGACGTAGCCGAGCAGACGTGAGTCGGCACGTGTCACGCGTGCAGCGGAAGCGGATCTACAACCACGGGGGTGGCAGGAGCGGCGCACACACAGGTGCGCCGGGAGAGACGACGAAGGGGCCGCAGCATCATGGCTGGACTCGCCGAATCCGGGTCGAACCCCGACGTCGACCTGCTCTACGACATCAATGGCCTGGCCAAGGACGCGCCGTCGTGGTTCGACCGGGTCATGGAGTTCGTGGGCGAGTACGGGGTGTTGCTCGCCATGGTCCTGCTCGTGCTCTGGTGCTGGTGGTCCGTACGGCGCCGGGGTGAACAGGACGCGGCGTCCTCCGTCGCGGCGCTGGTCTGGGCGCCGCTCGCGGCGGGGATCGCCGTGCTGGTCAACGTGCCGATACGGGGGTTCGTGGAGCGGCCCCGGCCGTTCCTCGACCATCAGGGGCTCGAGGTGCTCGTCAGCGGCAAGACCGACTACTCGTTCGTGAGCGACCACGCGACGATCGTCATGGCGATGGCGGTCGGGCTGTTCGTCGCGAACCGGAAGTTCGGGCTGGTCGCGTTGGTGCTGGCGGTGTTCGGCGGGTTCATTCGCGTTTACATGGGTGTGCATTACCCGACCGATGTCGTGGGTGGGTTCGCGCTGGGGACGGCTGTGGCGTTGCTGTTGTCGCCGTTGGCTATGGCGCTGTTGACGCCGGTTACCCGGGCTGTCGAGCGGTCGCCTCGGGTGGGGTGGCTTGTGCGGGGCCGGGGGCGTGGGGTCGGCGACGGGGCGGATGCGGTGGTTCCTGGGGCTCGGAGTGAGCGGGCTGCGGGGGCTTCTGAGCGGGACCTTGCTGCTTAGTTCTCGGCGTTTTTGCTGGGGCGGGGTTGGTGCGCAGCCCGGCGTAGCGGGGTGCCGCTGCGCCCACCTGTGCCGCCCCAAGCGGCACGATTGCCCGCAGCTTGGTGGGATGGGTGGGCGTAGTTGAGCGGGGCGGGTGCCCGCAGCTCAGTGGGCCCTAGAGCGCCTGGGGGTACGTGAAGAAGCGAGTCGGGTCGTACTCGTTCTTCAGTTTTGTCAGGCGGGGTGCCGCGTCGCCGTAGTACGCCTTGCGCCAGTTGGTCAGGGTTGGGTCCGTGTAGTTCTGGTAGGCCGCGCCTGAGGCGTGGGGACGCATGGACTTGTGGGCCGAGGTGAGCCATGAGCGGGCCGTGGTGCCCGTCGTGCCCGGGCGCCAGGAGGCGATGTACTGGGCCAGCATGCGGGAGCGGCGGTGGACGAAGGCCGTGGAGGTCGGGGAGACGCGGTTCACCGCTCCGCCCAGGGCGGTGAGCGCGATGCTGCCGGCGCATGCGCGTACCGACCTGATCTGGGACAGCAGCGTGCGGATGCCGGCCGCGGACAGGGAGCGGTCGAAGAAGTCCGACGCCGCGGCGTACGTCTCGCGGCCCAGCGCGCCCTGCGGGGAACGGCCCGGGGTGGAGCCGGGCAGATGGCACTGGGCGTCCGTCGGGAACGAGGAGCAGCCGGCGTAGACCTCCATCGACTCCTCGTACGAGCGGCGCCGCAGGGAGACGCTGCTCGCCGGGGCGCTGACGCGGTCGGCGAGGCGGTCGACCGCGTTCTGGAGTTCGCCGTAGGTGCCGAGGGAGAAGGCCGCGACGGAGACGGTCGGGTTGCCGCCGGGGGCGCCGGCCAGGTGGAGGGACGACCAGATCTCGTCCGGCTGGGTCGGGCCCCACTCCTGCCAGGCCTGCACAACCGCGGCCGCCTTGGACCAGGGCCAGGACATGTACGCCGAGACGCCCTGCGGGGCCGGGTGGGTCTTGAAGTGCAGTTCCGTCACGACGCCGAAGTTGCCGTTGCCGGCGCCGCGCAGGGCCCAGAAGAGGTCCTTGTGCTCGCGGGCGCCCGCGGTGAGCTGCTTGCCGTCCGCGGTGATCAGGGTGGCCTGGGTGAGACTGTCGCAGGTCAGGCCGTAGGCGCGGGAGACCATGCCGTGCCCGCCGCCGAGGGTGAGGCCGCAGACGCCGACGGTGGGGCAGGAGCCGGCGGGGATCGTCATGCCCTTCGCGGTGAGGGCGCGGTAGACGTCGATGAGTTTGGCGCCGGCGCCGATCACCGCGGTGTTGCCGGAGGCCCGGACGCGGTTGAGTTTCGAGACGTCGATGATCAGGCGGCCGTCGCCCGAGGACCAGCCGGCGTAGGAGTGGCCGCCGTTGCGGATCGCCACGCGCAGGGCGTGGGCGCGGGCGTAGGCCAGGGCGGTGCGGATGTCGTCCGGGTGGGACACGTACGCGACCGCGGCGGGCTTGAGCGCGTCGAAACGGGTGTTGTAGAGCTGCCGGGCCGTCTTCCAGTCGGTGTCGCCCGGGCGGATGAGGGGGCCGTCGAGATCGCGGGCGAGGGCGGACCAGTTGGCGGCGGTGGCCTTGGTGCGCGTGGTCCTGGCGGTGGTCGTGGCCCTGGAGCCGGTGTCTGATTTCGTGCAGGCGGTGGCGAGGGGGGTCACGGCTGCGGCGATGCCTGCCGTGCCGACGGTGAGGAATGTGCGCCGTTCCATGGGGCCTCCCGGTGGTTCCGTCGTGGGAGACGGGGTGGTGGGGGTGAGGGTTCCATGGGGAGGCCCATCGACGCAGCACGACTGCGTCAGCCGGCCACGTGCCTTTCCGCGTCCGTGCGCGCCTGGCTTCTCGCTCTTCTGGCCGGGCCGCGCCAGCCGCAGGTGCAGTGAGCCATGCAGAAGTGGCCCATCTCCTTTGTAGTCGTGCGGTGTTCGGGGAGGTTGGGGGGAGCCTCCAGCCCGTCCTGCTGCGCCACGACAACCACGTTACCCAGCGCGGGTAAAGGCTTCGTATGCCGACTCCGGCGGGCTCGCGTGACGGCGGCACATACCGGTCGTTAACCGGAACAACAAGGGGGCCCGTGACGGACGTACCGGCTGGGGGTAGGCAGGCGATGACTGGGCGGCAGCGGGAACGGCGGCACAGGCGGACGGGTGCGGCGGTCGTCGCGGCCGGCGTCGTGGCCGGGGTGGGACTGGGGGCCGGAGGATGTGCGGGCGGTGACGCGGTGGCCGGGGACACCCGTGGCGGGGACGCGGTCGCAGTGTTGCACCGGGCCGCGGACCGGCTGGTGGCGGCGGGGAGTTCGAAGGCCCGTACGTCGATGGAGATGGCCGCCGGCGGGACCCGGGTCACGATCCGGGGCGCGGGGGTCTACGACTACCGCAAGCGGATGGGGCAGTTGAAGGTACTGCTGCCGCAGGATCCCGCGGGGGCCACGGAGCGCCGGCCCATCACCGAACTGCTCGCGCCGGGAGCGCTCTTCATGAAGAACCGGGGCGCCGGTGTGCCCCCGGACAAGTGGGTGCGGGTGGAGACGCGGACCCTGTCCGACGGGAACCTCGTCACCGGCGGGGCCACCGATCCGTTCGCGGCGGCCGAGGTGCTGCGCGGGACGCGGTCGGCGAGGTTCGTCGGCAGGACCGAGGTCGCGGGCACCGGGGTGCTGCACTACCGGGGCACGGCGGATCTCGGCGCTGCCGCGAAGAAGGCCTCCGAGGGCAACAAAGAGTCCCTGAGCGCGGCGGCGAAAGGGTTCGCCACGGCCGAAGTGCCGTTCGACGTCTACCTCGACGACGAGGGGCGCATCCGTAAGGTCCGGCACCGGTTCAGCTTCGTGGGCGGGCAGCAGAAGAGCCCCGTGGCCGTCGCCTCGACCACGTTGCTCTACGATTTCGGGGCCTCGGTGCGCGTACGGCTGCCGGACACCGACGACATCTACGCGGGCAAGATCGCCGAGGAGTGACCGGCGTGAACTAGCCCGTCCGTGCCATGCGCGGTGCGTAGGCCGCTCCCTACTCTAGGAAGTCGGTAGCGGCAGAGATGAGGTGATGCACGTGGCTCCGGTCGGCGGTACGGCAGTTCAGGACCACGTGGCCCTCGCCGAGATCGAGCTGTGCGGAGAGCTGATCATCGCGGCGTCGGCCGCCCACGAGGAGCGGCTCAGCCTGGAGAGCATCGACGAGGTGCTGAAGGTGGCCGAGGAGCGGGGCGCCGCGGCGGACTGAGGCCGACTCACGTCCGCAGCATGCGGGCGATCGCCTGGGTCGCCTCCTTCACCTTCGCGTCGATCTCGTCACCGCCCTTGCCTGCGGCGTCGGCGACGCAGTGGCGCAGGTGCTCCTCCAGCAGTTGCAGGGCGAAGGACTGAAGGGCCTTGGTGGAGGCGGAGACCTGGGTGAGTATGTCGATGCAGTAGACGTCCTCGTCGACCATCCGCTGCAGGCCGCGGATCTGGCCCTCGATGCGGCGCAGGCGCTTGAGGTGCTCGTCCTTCTGCTTGTGGTACCCGTGCACGCCTCGGTCGTGATCGGTCACGACGTCCGCTCCGGCGGTGACATCCGTGACATCCCCGGCATCCGTAACGTCGGTCACGTCCGTCATCGCGTCCTCCTGGTGGGCTGTGAGCCGACATATACCCCTGGCGGGTATATGGTACCGAACTTTGCTGGGTATATGCCCCTTGGCCGAAGCCTCGCGTAACGGCCTGATCCGACCCCTGGACCGCCCCCGTGCTCATCACTGTGCCTGATGGGCGACACTGGTGGGCGGCCCGATAGCCGTGGCCGGATGATGCGCCTAGCATCAGCCTGACCGAAACCGAAGCAAGCCGAGGACCCCACGTGCGCTTTCGTCTGACCCCCAGGGAGACGAGCTTCTACGACATGTTCGCCGCTTCTGCGGACAACATCGTCACGGGCTCGAAGCTCCTGATGGAACTGCTCGGGGCGGACGCTTCCGCCCGGGCCGAGATCGCAGAGCGTATGCGGGCAGCGGAACACGCAGGTGACGACGCCACGCACGCGATCTTCCACCAGCTGAACTCCTCGTTCATCACGCCGTTCGACCGCGAGGACATCTACTCCCTCGCCTCGTCCCTCGACGACATCATGGACTTCATGGAGGAGGCCGTCGACCTGGTCGTCCTCTACAACGTCGAGGAACTGCCCAAGGGCGTCGACCAGCAGATCGAGGTGCTGGCTCGCGCGGCCGAACTGACGGCCGAAGCGATGCCGCACCTGCGGACGATGGAGAACCTCACCGAGTACTGGATCGAGGTCAACCGGCTGGAGAACCAGGCCGACCAGATCCACCGCAAGCTGCTCGCGCACCTCTTCAACGGCAAGTACGACGCCATCGAGGTCCTGAAGCTCAAGCAGATCGTGGACGTGCTGGAGGAAGCGGCGGACGCGTTCGAACACGTCGCGAACACGGTGGAGACCATCGCCGTCAAGGAGTCCTGAGCCCTTCATGGACACCTTTGCTCTGGTCGTGACCATCGGGGTCGCGCTCTTCTTCACGTACACCAACGGTTTCCACGACTCGGCGAACGCTATCGCCACGTCCGTGTCGACACGGGCGCTGACGCCGAAGGCCGCGCTGGCCATGGCCGCGGTGATGAACCTCGTCGGTGCGTTCATGGGCTCCGGGGTCGCCAAGACCGTCAGCGAGGGGCTGATCCAGACCCCCGAGGGTTCGAAGGGGATGGGGATCCTCTTCGCCGCGCTGGTGGGTGCGATCACCTGGAACCTGATCACCTGGTACTTCGGGCTGCCGTCGTCCTCCTCGCACGCGCTGTTCGGCGGCATGGTGGGGGCGGCGCTCGCCGGTGGGACGACGGTCTACTGGCACGGGGTGCTGGAGAAGATCGTCATTCCGATGTTCGTGTCTCCGGTGGTCGGTCTGCTGGCCGGCTATCTCGTGATGACCGCGATCATGTGGATATTCAGGAAGGCCAATCCGCACAGGGCCAAGCGGGGGTTCCGGATAGCCCAGACCGTCTCGGCGGCCGGGATGGCGCTGGGGCACGGTCTGCAGGACGCGCAGAAGACGATGGGCATCGTGGTGATGGCGCTCGTCATCGCGGATGTCGAGGACTACGGCGATCCGATTCCGGTGTGGGTGAAGATCGCCTGTGCGGTGATGCTGTCGCTGGGGACGTACGCCGGTGGGTGGCGGATCATGCGGACGCTGGGACGGAAGATCATCGAGCTGGATCCGCCGCAGGGGTTCGCGGCGGAGACGACGGGGGCGTCGATCATGTTCGCCACGGCGTTCCTGTTCAAGGCGCCGATCTCGACGACGCATGTCATCACGTCGGCGATCATGGGGGTCGGGGCGACGAAGCGGGTGAATGCCGTGCGGTGGGGTGTCGCCAAGAACATCATTCTGGGGTGGTTCATCACGATGCCGGCCGCCGCGCTGGTGGCTGCGTTGTCGTTCTGGGTCGTGAATCTGGCGTTCCTGTAGTCGTTGCCGGGCGCGGCTGAGTGAGTACGCGAACGGGCCCGCCCCTGGGAGAGGGGCGGGCCCTTTTCGGCCTCGCGGTGGCACCGCCATGCAGCACCGCGAGGGGTCTCGGCGGGGGTGGATCAGCCGAAGCGGCCGGAGATGTAGTCCTCCGTGGCCTGGACCGACGGGTTGGAGAAGATGCGCTCCGTGTCGTCGATCTCTATGAGCTTGCCGGGCTGGCCGACCGCCGACAGGTTGAAGAACGCCGTGCGGTCGGAGACCCGCGCCGCCTGCTGCATGTTGTGCGTGACGATGACGATCGTGAAGCGTTCCTTCAGCTCGCCGATCAGGTCCTCGATCGCCAGGGTGGAGATCGGGTCGAGGGCGGAGCAGGGCTCGTCCATGAGCAGGACGTTCGGCTCGACCGCGATCGCCCGCGCGATGCACAGACGCTGCTGCTGGCCGCCGGAGAGGCCGGAGCCGGGCTTGTTCAGGCGGTCCTTGACCTCGTTCCAGAGGTTCGCGCCCTTGAGCGACTTCTCGACGATGTCGCTCAGCTCGCTCTTCTTGTAGTTGCCGTTCAGGCGCAGGCCCGCCGCCACGTTGTCGAAGATCGACATCGTTGGGAAGGGGTTCGGGCGCTGGAACACCATGCCGACCTCGCGGCGCACGGACACCGGGTCGATGCCCGAGCCGTAGAGGTCCTCGTCGTCGAGGAGCACCTTGCCCTCGACCCGGCCGCCCGAGGTGACCTCGTGCATACGGTTCAGGGTGCGCAGGAACGTCGACTTGCCGCATCCGGACGGGCCGATGAACGCCGTCACCGAGCGCGGCTCGACGGTCATCGAGATGTCCTCGATCGCCTTGTGGGAGCCGTAGTAGGCGGTCAGTCCGCTTACGTCGATTCGCTTGGCCATGATTACTTCACTTCCAGACAGTCAGATCAGTCGCTGTGGCCGCGTCAGCGACCGGTCTTCGGGGCCTTCCAGCGGGCGATCCCGCGGGCCACCAGGTTCAGGATCATCACGAAGGCGATCAGGGTGAGCGACGCCGCCCAGGCGCGGTCGTACGCCGTGACCTCGCCCGATCCGTACTGCTGGTAGATGTACAGCGGGAGCGACGCCTGCGCGCCCTCGAAGGGGTTGGCGTTGATGAACTTGCTGCCGAACACCAGCAGCAGCACGGGCGCGGTCTCACCGGCGATGCGGGCGATGGACAGCATGATGCCGGTGGTGATGCCGCCGAGCGAGGTCGGCAGGACCACCTTCAGGATGGTGCGCCACTTGGGCACGCCGAGCGCAAGAGAGGCTTCGCGCAGCTCGTTCGGGACGAGTTTGAGCATCTCCTCCGTGGAGCGGACGACGACCGGCATCATCAGGATCGCGAGGGCGAGTGACCCGGCGAAGCCGAAGGGCTCCAGATCGAACATCAGCATGAGGCTGAGGATGAACAGGCCGGCGACGATCGACGGGATGCCGGTCATGACGTCGACGAAGAAGGTGACGGCCCGAGCGAGGTTGCCGCGCCCGTACTCCACCAGGTAGATCGCGGTGAGTACGCCGACCGGAGCGGCGATCAGCGTGGCGAGGCCGACCTGCTCCAGCGTGCCGAGAATGGCGTGGTAGATGCCGCCGCCCGTCTCCGCGTCGGTGACCACGCCCATCGAGTGGGTCAGGAAGTAGACGTCGAGGACCTTCACGCCGCGTTGGACGGTCGACCACACCAGCGAGGCCAGCGGCACCACGGCGAGCAGGAACGCGACCCACACCAGCGAGGTGACCACGCGGTCCTTGGCCTGGCGGCGATTCTCGACCCGGGCCGCGATGACGTACGTACCGAGGACGTGCAGGACCGCGGCGATCAGCGCCCACTGGACGCTGCTGTGCAGGCCGGCGGCGGCGCTGACGCCGAGTCCGAGGGCGACGGATCCGGCGGCGATGGCCCACGGGGCCCACTTGGGCAGATGGCCGCCGCGCAGGGTGCTGGGGCGCTTGGCGGCGAGGGAGGGTGTGGTGCTCATGCGTTGGCCCCCGAGTACTCCTTGCGGCGGGCGATGATCGCGCGGGCCGCGCCGTTGACCAGCAGGGTGATGACGAACAGGACCAGACCGGAGGCGATCAGCGCGTCACGGCCGAACTCGCTGGCCTCGCTGAACTTGCTGGCGATGTTCTGGGCGAAGGTGCCACCGCCCGGGTCGAGCAGGCTGGTGTGGATCAGGAAGTCGGGCGAGAGCACGGTGGCGACGGCCATCGTCTCGCCGAGGGCGCGGCCGAGGCCGAGCATCGAGGCCGAGATGACACCGGAGCGGCCGAAGGGGATGACCGCCATGCGGATCACTTCCCAGCGGGTGGCGCCGAGCGCCAGGGCGGCCTCCTCGTGCATCTGCGGGACCTGGCGGAAGACCTCGCGGCTCACGTTGGTGACGATCGGCAGGATCATGATCGCGAGCAGGATGCCCACGGTGAGCATGGAGCGTGCGGCGCCGCCCTGCCAGGAGAAGATGCCGGTCCAGCCGAGGTAGTCGTTCAGCCAGCCGAAGAGGCCGCTCATGTGCGGGACGAGCACCAGGGCGCCCCACAGGCCGTAGACGATGGACGGCACGGCGGCCAGCAGGTCGATCACATAGGCGATGGGGCCGCGCAGTCGGCGCGGGGCGTAGTGAGTGAGGAACAGCGCGATGGCGACCGAGACCGGGACCGCGATGACCATGGCGATGATCGAGGAGACGATCGTGCCGTAGGCCAGGACCGCGATGCCGAAGACCGGCGGGTTGACACCGGTGTTCCACTCGAAGGTGGTCAGGAAGTTGCCGTTGTCCTTGCTGATGGCGAGGACGGCGCGGTAGGTGAGGAAGCCCGCGATCGCGGCCATGATCGCCAGCAGCAGAATGCCCGAGCCACGGGACAGACCGAGGAAGATCCGGTCTCCGGGTCGGGTGGCGCCACGGGCCGCGCGCTTCTGCTCGGCCGTGGGCGGCTGCGTGGGGGGAGGTACGTCAGCTATCTGTGTGTCCATCGGGTTCTCCGGTCTGCGGAACCGCACGTGCTGTGCGGCCCTTGGCGGCGGTGCACCGGACGGTGCGGTCCGGTCCCGCTGGGGGACCGGACCGCACTCAGGTCAGCTCAGGCTCTCGACGGTCGTGCGAACCTTGGTGATGATCTCTTCGGGCATGGGCGCGTAGTCGTTCTCGGCGAGGATCTTCTGGCCGTCCTCCGAGGCCGCGTAGCGCAGGAACGCCTTGACCGCGGGCAGGGTCTCGGCCTTGTTGCCCTTGTCGCAGACGATCTCGTACGTCACCAGGACCATCGGGTAGGCGCCGGCGGCCTTGGTCCCGTAGTTCAGCTCCAGCGCGAGGTCCTTGCCGGTGCCGACGACCTTGGCCTCCGCGATCGCCTTGGTGGCGTTGTCGACGGTGGCCTCGACCGGCTTGTCGGCGCCGGTGTCGATGGCGACGGTCTTGATTCCGTCCTTGGCGTACGACAGCTCGAAGTAGCCGATCGCGCCGGCGGTCTGCTTGACCTGCGCGGCGACGCCGGAGGACTGCGGAGCGGACTGGCCGCCCTTGGCCTGCCAGGCCTTGCCGCCCTCGTAGGGGAAGTCCTTCTTGGCGGTGGCGATCAGGTACTTGGTGAAGTTGTCCGTGGTGCCGGACTCGTCCGAGCGGTGGAACGCCTGGATCTTGAGGTCGGGGAGCTTCGCGTCGGGGTTCAGCTTCGCGATCGCCGGGTCGTTCCACTTGGTGATCTTGCTGTCGAAGATCTTGGCGATCGTCGCAGAGTCCAGGACGAGCTTGTCGACGCCCGGGACGTTGTAGCCGACGGCGATCGGGCCGCCGACCATCGGCAGGTCGATGCCCTGGCCGCCGGAGCAGATCTTCTTGGAGGCCTCGACCTCGTCCGGCTTCAACGCCGAGTCCGAACCGGCCCAGGGGACCTGGCCCTGCGTGAACGCGGTGATACCGGCACCGGAACCGCCGGCCTTGTAGTTGATCTCCACCTTGCAGGCCGCCGAGAACTGCTTGACCCACGCGTCGACCGCGTTCTTCTGCGCGGAGGAGCCGTCGGCGAGTACCTGGCCAGAGGCGTCGTCACACTTGATGTTGCTCGGCGCGGCGGCGTTGGAGGAGCCTCCGTCCGGGTTGCCGGTCTCGTCGGAGCCGCACGCCGTGAGGGCCAGGGCGCCGGAGACGGCAAGAGCACCGAGAGCGAGGGCCCGCCGGTTCATGCGCTGAAGCTTCACTTGAGTTCCTTCCAGGAGCCGCCGTCCTGATCGGCGGCGTGCGAAGTCTGGGTGTCGCGGGACGAGGCCGCGCACGGCAGGCGCAGCTCGCATCTTGTACGGCTGAAATTAGGCAGATCAGATGAAGGCGCCGATGGCCGCGAATGAACGCAAGGTGAACCCCTGCCGACGGTGTGGTTAGGTCACGGAATGCTTACGGGGAGAGTACGTACGGGTTCCGCTTTCCGGACCTGAAGGGTTCAGTCCGGTTTTCCGGCGGGTCGTGGCCGGTTCAGCACGGCGAGCAGCGCGTCGACCAAGGGTCGGTCGTGGGGCTGGGTGAGGCGGGCGCGGGCGGCGACAGGTGTCAGCCACAGCACCCGGTCCACCTCGTCCGTCGGGGCGAACGCGCACGACATGGCTTTGGCCGCCCAGTAGCGGACCTGCTTGGGGCGGCCGTTTACCAGGTAGCGCTGGGTGGGCAGCTCGGCGCCCGGCTCGGCCCGGCAGCCCGTCTCCTCCGCGACCTCGCGCAGGGCGCCGGCGAGCGGCTCCTCGCCGCGCTTCAGCTTGCCCTTCGGCCAGGACCAGTCGTCGTATTTCGGCCGGTGCACGAGGCAGACCTCCAGCCCGCCGGTGACGGGGGAGTGGCGCCACAGGACGCAGCCGGCCGCCTGAACGGTGGTGTCCTCGGGGGAGCCGGAGCTCACCGGGTACTCACCGCCTCCTTCTGCCAGGCCTGCTGGAACGCGAAGCGTGCCGCCTCCACCTCGTGCCGCTGGTCGGCGTGCAGGACGCCGAGGGCGTATGCCGTGGCCGGGGCGATACGAGGGGTACGGGCTGCCTGGGCCGCCGCTGCCGCCGCCTCCGAGGCGTCGCGGTGGCGGTTCAGGGCCTGGCCCGCGGAGAGCAGGCGCAGGTCGACGACCGAGTTGCCGTTGGGTTCGCCGCGGATCGCTTCGCGGGCGTAGCGGTGCAGGCGCAGGAGCAGGCGGACCTGGTGCCAGGGGGCGTCCTGCGGGTGCGGGACCGTGTCCGGGGACAGGCCGTGGATGAGCGCGGCGGCGTTGTACGGGTGGCCCGCGGTGAGGAGGGGGAGGGCGGCTACGGCGTCGGTGAGGCGGTCCTTCGCGGCGGCGGCCAGGGGACGGAGGTCTGTGCCGGCCGCGGATCGGGTCAGGGGGACCTCGCTGGCCAGGACGGCGACCTTGTCCGCGATGGCGTGGAAGCGGCTGGAGCCCAGGGCTTGCAGGGCTGTGGAGTGGGCTCGGGTGCGGGCGAGGGTTAGCTGGCGGTCCAGTAGGGCGCCTGCTTTTGCTGCGCCGACTGTGAGGTTGCCGCGTTCTTGCGCTGGGGTCGGGGGGGTGCGCAGCTCGGCGTGACGAGGTGCCGCTCTCTGTGGGACGGGCGCCGCCCCAGCGGCACGACTGCCCGCAGCCACGTCCGCGGCATCGGCTGCTGTGCCTGCCGTCTTTGCCGGCAACGCAGTAGACCCCGACAAGCGGTGCAACGCGCTCAGCAGGCGTTCCAAGCGTGCCGTGTACGCGTGTTCCATGGCCAGGGTGCCTGAGACCCAGGCCAGTTCGGGGCGCATGCCCTCGCACCAGTCCGTGTCGAGGAGGGGCTGGAACGTGTGCAGGCTGGCGCTGATGCGGCGGGCCGAGCGGCGGAGCGCGCGGGCCGCGTCGACGGACCCCTCCGAGCCGCTCGCCCCGGAACCGGTCTCCCGGTGCAGGCGCAGCGCGCGGAGGAACTCCGTGGCCTGGGCCCGCAGGTAGCCCGCGAGGGCGTCCCCGGTGGGGGCGGGGCCTGCCACGGGGTCCGTCGGGTCAAGGTGTTGCTGTGCCACGCCGGCGCCTCCGGGCGTCTATGAGCATCTCCTGGACGTTGCGCAGGGGCTGGCCGTCCGCGTTGGTCGCATGCCGGGTCCACTCGCCGTCCGGGCCGAGGCGCCAGGAGGCGGTGGCGTCGGACATGCCGGTCTCCAGCAGCCGGTTCAGGGCTGCCCGGTGCGCCGGGTCGGTGACCCGGACCAGGGCCTCTATCCG
Source organism: Streptomyces sp. NPDC050164 (assembly GCF_044459945.1). NCBI lineage: Bacteria > Bacillati > Actinomycetota > Actinomycetes > Kitasatosporales > Streptomycetaceae > Streptomyces > Streptomyces sp. NPDC050164. Next base: position 81,607 of record NZ_JBITJK010000032.1, on the reverse strand, counting down.
GCGGTCGAGGTTGCGGTGCATCATGTCGGCGCTGCCGAACCACACCTCGGGCTCGCCGCCGTTGCCGAAGGCGAACACGCGCGAGTGCTCCAGGAAGCGGCCGAGGATGGAGCGGACCCGGATGTTCTCCGACAGGCCCGTCACGCCCGGGCGCAGCGCGCAGATGCCGCGCACCCACACGTCCACCGGCACGCCCGCCTGGGCCGCGCGGTAGCAGGCGTCGATGACGGCCTCGTCGACCATCGAGTTGACCTTGATACGGACGTACGCGGGACGTCCGGCGCGGTGGTGCTGGATCTCCTTGGTGATCCGCGCGACCAGGCCGTCGCGCAGCGACTTGGGCGCCACGAGCAGACGGCGGTAGGTCTCCCGGCGGGAGTAGCCGGAGAGGCGGTTGAAGAGGTCCGAGAGGTCCGCGCCGACCTGCGGGTCGGCCGTGAGCAGGCCGAGGTCCTCGTAGAGGCGGGCCGTCTTCGGGTGGTAGTTGCCGGTGCCGACGTGGCTGTAGCGGCGCAGCGTCTCGCCCTCCTGGCGGACCACCAGCGACAGCTTGCAGTGGGTCTTCAGGCCGACCAGGCCGTAGACCACGTGGCAGCCGGCCTCCTCCAGCTTGCGCGCCCACTTGATGTTGGCGTGCTCGTCGAAGCGGGCCTTGATCTCGACCAGGACCAGGACCTGCTTGCCGGTCTCGGCGGCCTCGATGAGCGCGTCGACTATGGGGGAGTCGCCCGAGGTCCGGTACAGGGTCTGCTTGATCGCGAGGACGTCCGGGTCGCCGGCCGCCTGCTCCAGGAAGGCCTGGACGGAGGTGGAGAACGAGTCGTACGGGTGGTGCAGCAGGACGTCCCGCTCGCGCAGGGCGGCGAAGATGTCCGGCGCGGACGCCGACTCGACCTCGGCGAGGTCGCGGTGGGTGCCGGCGACGAACTTGCGGTACTTCAGCTCCGGCCGGTCCAGGGAGGCGATCCGGAACAGGCCCGTGAGGTCCAGGGGGCCCGGCAGCGGGTACACCTCGGCCTCGCTGATCTTCAGCTCGCGCACCAGCAGGTCCAGGACCTCGCGGTCGATGGACTCCTCGACCTCCAGGCGCACCGGCGGCCCGAAGCGGCGCCGCATGAGCTCCTTCTCCAGGGCCTGGAGAAGGTTCTCGGCGTCGTCCTCCTCGACCTCCAGGTCCTCGTTCCTGGTGAGGCGGAAGGCGTGGTGCTCCAGCACCTCCATGCCCGGGAACAGCTCCTCCAGGTGGGCGGCGATGACGTCCTCGATGGGGACGTAGCGGCCCGGGGAGCTCTCCAGGAAGCGGGACAGCAGCGGCGGCACCTTCACCCGGGCGAAGTGCTTGTGGCCCGTGACCGGGTTCCGCACGACGACGGCCAGGTTCAGGGACAGGCCCGAGATGTACGGGAAGGGGTGGGCCGGGTCGACCGCCAGCGGGGTCAGCACGGGGAAGATCTGGTGCCGGAACAGGGTGAACAGGCGGGCCTGCTCCTTCTCCTGGAGCTCGTTCCAGCGGACCAGGTGGATGCCCTCCTCCGCGAGTGCGGGGGCGACGTCCTCGTGGTAGCAGGCGGCGTGCCGGGCCATGAGCTCGCGGGAGCGGGCCCAGATCATCTCCAGCACCTCGCGCGGCTGGAGGCCGGAGGCGGAGCGGGTGGCCACGCCGGTGGCGATACGGCGCTTCAGACCGGCCACCCGGACCATGAAGAACTCGTCCAGGTTGCTGGCGAAGATCGCGAGGAAGTTGGCCCGCTCCAGCAGGGGCGTGTTCGGGTCCTCGGCGAGTTCGAGAACGCGCTCGTTGAACGCGAGCCAGCTTCGCTCCCGGTCGAGGAAACGGCCCTGTGGCAGCTGGGGCCCGTCGTACGGCGACTCCTCGTAGGCGTCGAGGTCGGCGTCGATGTCGGGTTCGAGTTCGGAGACGGCTGCCGCGATGGTGTGCGGGCGGTGGGCTGCTATGGAGCCCACGGAGGGCTGCGCGTGCTGGACCTGTGCCTGGTTGTTCGGCTGGCTCATGGACCCATTCTTCCGCGCCGCGAGCATCACGGGCGCGTCGGAAAGCGCGGGAGGGAGCGGGGGCGTCACATGAGTGTTCCCGTTCCTCCCAGGCCCCTCTCGGGGCGGTGAAGGCTCTGGCACGGCGGGAGTCATTGGCTGAGCCTCGCAAGCTCGTCTGAATCGATGGTTACGGAGACATGACGTGTGGGATAGCGCAGGGCGGATCGCGGGGGTGCGTTCGGTGCCGGCCGGAAAGTCGGGCGTGCTTTCGTGAACCGGTCGAACGGGGTCGTCCGATGAGGAGACGTGAGCGATACGAGAAGCGACGGGGAGCTGCTGCGGGCCGTTGCCGCGGACGCCGACCGGCGGGCCTTCGAGGAGCTGTACCGGCGGTACGCGCCGTGGCTTCGTGCCCGGCTGCGGGGCCGGTGCGCCGACGTGGGTGTCGTCGACGACGTCGTGCAGGAGACGTTCCTCGCGGTGTGGCGGGGCAAGGCCCGCTACCGGGAGGAGGGCGATGTGGCCGGGTGGCTGTGGCGCATCGGGTCGCGGCGGCTGGTGGACGCGCTGCGCGGTGACGGAGCGCGCGGGCGGCTGCGGCAGGCGCTGGCGCGGCTCAGGCACCGGGACGAGGTGTCGGCGGAGGAGCGCGTGCTCGCGGGGGTGGAGCACGGGGACCTCGCCGGCGCGCTGGTCCGGCTGTCGCCGGAGCTGCGGGCGGTGTTGCAGGCGACCGTCATCGACGGCCTGACGACCCGGGAGGCCGCCGTGCTGCTGGGGATTCCGCCGGGGACGGTCAAGACGCGGGCGATGCGGGCCCGCAAGCAGTTGCGGGAGGCGTTGGCATGAGCTGGCACGTGCCTGAAGAGGATCTGCGCGCCTACGCGCGCGGCGAGCTGGCGGCACCGGCTCTGTGGTCCGCCGACGCGCACCTGGGCGCCTGTGCCGCGTGCCGGGGCGTGCTCGCCGAGGTGAGTGACCCGGTCGCGCTCGACGCGGGGTGGGAGCGGCTCGACGCCGAGCTCGACGCGCCCCGGGCGGGGGTGGTGGAGTCGCTGCTGGTGCGCATCGGGGTGGCCGGGCACACCGCGCGGCTGCTGGCGGCGGCTCCGGTGCTGCGGCGGTCGTGGCTGGGGGCCGTCGTCGCCGTGCTGCTGCTGAGCGTCGGGGCGGGGCACGCCCCGCACAGCGGAGAGTTCCCCACGCTGTTCCTCGCCCTCGCGCCGCTGCTGCCGCTGGCGGGAGTGGCGCTGTCGTACGGGCCCGCGCTCGATCCGACGTACGAGATGGCCGTCGTCGCGCCGATGCACGGGTTCCGGCTGCTGATGATCCGGACGATGGCCGTGCTGGGCGTGGTGCTGGGGCTGAACGGGCTCGCGACGCTCGCGCTGCCCGAGTACGGGCTGCGTGCGCTGGCCTGGCTGCTGCCCGCGCTCGCGCTCACCGCGACCGGGCTGGCACTGACGCCCCGGCTGGGGCCGGTGCTCGCGCCGTCGCTGGTCGGCGGGGCGTGGGTCGGGCTGCTGGTGCTGGCCGAGGCGCTGCGGGCGGGGCCCGAGGTGCCGCTCGCGCCGTTCACCGTCGCCGGGCAGGGCGTGGCGGCGCTGGTCGCCGCGCTCGCCGCCGGGCTGCTCCTTGTCTTCCGTGACCGTTTCGATCTCTTCCAGGGACGTGCCGTATGACCGCGACCGTGTCCGCCTCCGGGCTCAGCCTCCACTACGGCGGCACCCGTGCCCTCGACGACGTGTCGCTGCGGCTGACCGGCGGCGTCACCGGGCTGCTCGGGCCCAACGGCGCCGGGAAGACCACGCTGCTGCGGGTCCTCGCCACGGCCCTGCCGGCCGACCGGGGCGCCTTCACCGTCCTCGGGCACGACCCGGGCACCGCGCGGGGCAGGCAGGAGGTACGGCGCAGGCTGGGCTATCTGCCGCAGACGCCGGGGTTCCACCCGGACTTCACCGCCTTCGAGTTCGTCGACTACGTGGCGATCCTGAAGGAGATGACCGACCGGGCCGCCCGGCATCGCGAGGTGCGGCGGGTGCTCGACGAGGTGGGGCTGGCCGATGTGCGGGGCAAGCGGATCCGCAAGCTGTCCGGCGGCATGCGGCAGCGGGTCGCCCTGGGGGCCGCCCTGGTCGGTGATCCCGGCTTCCTGGTGCTGGACGAGCCCACCGTCGGGCTGGATCCCGAACAGCGCATGCGGTTCCGGGAGCTGATCGCGGGGGCCGGGGAGGGGCGCACGGTGCTGCTGTCCACCCACCAGACGGAGGACGTGGCGATGCTCTGTCACCGGGTGCTGGTCATGGCCGGCGGCCGGGTCCGGTTCGAGGGCACTCCGGCCGAGCTGACGGCGCGGGCCGCGGGGCGGGTGTGGAGCAGCACGGAGCGCGATCCGGGTGCCAAGGCGGGGTGGCGTACGGGGACCGGGACCTTCCGGAACGTGGGGGATCCGCCGGACGGGGCCGAGCTCGTCGAGCCCACCCTGGAGGACGGTTACCTGCTCACCCTCGACGGTGAAGCCGTGGAGGTGGCGGCATGACCGCGGTGGTGGAGAAGCCGGTCGGGCCCGCCCTGCGGGCCGAGCCGGGCGGTGCCCGGGCCGCCGTGTTCGCCCTGGCCCTGTTCGAGACGCGCCGGCTGCTGACGAGAGTGCCGGTGATCATCGCCTTCCTCGTGTACCTCGGCTGGACCGTGTGGCGCGGCGGGAAGGACTGGGACGGCTACCCGGCCCTCCAGGACGTCGACCGCGCCACCCAGAGCGCGCCGATGCTGGTCGGCCTCGCGGTCCTGCTGTCCGTCAACCTCGCCGCGCTGCGCTCGCGACGGCACGGCACGGAGCAGCACTTCGCGGTGCTGGTCCTCCCACCGTGGCGGCGTACGGTCGCCCACGCGCTGTCGGTCGTGGCCGCGGCCCTGCTCACCGCCGTGTGCGTGGCCGCGCAGTTCGGCCGGGAGGCGCTCAGGCCCGGGGCGATCGGGTACGGCTCGGTGGCCGAACTGCTCGTGGGACCGCTGACCGTGTTGCTGTCCGGGCTGGTCGGGCTGCTCATGGCCGGGCTGGTGACGTCGGCTCTCGCCGGCCCGCTGACGGTGGTGTTCTTCCTGTCCTTTTTCCTCTTCTTCACGGGCGGCATGAGCGACGGCGGGATCCGGTGGTTCATGCCGGTGGTCGTCGACCCGACCGTCGGCACACTGCCGTCCGATCTGCTGGGCAGGCCCGCCGCGTGGCACGCGCTGTATCTGGCCGGGCTGGCGCTGTGCGCGGGCCTGGTGGCGGTGCTGGTCGCCGGTGGCCGTAAGCCGGTGGTGATGGCCGGGGTCGCCGGGGCGGTGGCCATGACGCTGGTGGGCGGGGTCGCGCAGACGGGCGGCGACTCGCCCGAGCTGGTCAAGGCCCGGGAGCGGGCCACGGTGAACCCGGACCAAGTGCACTCCTGTGTCCGGCGGGACGGGTCGACGTACTGCGCGTTCCCCGAGTGGGGACCGCGGGTCGCGGACTGGGCCGGGGTCGTGGACCGGGTGCGGTCCCTGGCCGGGGGCAGCGCCCATGAGCAGAAGGTCGTCGTACGGCAGCGGGTCGAGGCCCGTTACGGGCCCTCCGGCCAGGGTGTGCTGATGCCCCTGGAGCGTCCGCATGAGGTGACCGTGGGCACCGAGTGGGGCGGAAACCGCGTCCCCGAGTTCTCGGCGGCCGTGGCCGGTGTGCTGGTCGCGGGGAACGAGAAGGCGTCGACCTCGATGTGCGACGGCCGCATGGTCACCGTCATGTGGCTGGCCCTGGGCTGGGAGTCCGACCCGATGGCGGCCCTGCGCCGCGTCCGCCTCGACGACAGCGTGACCGGCTCGGCCCTCGTGCTCCAGGCGACGGACGGGATGTACATGACGGCCGCCCAGACGGAGGTCCTGCGCGAGCTGCTCGACCGGCCCCGGGGCGAGGTCACCGCGCGCGTGAAGTCCCAGTGGGCCGAGCTGACCGCGCCGAAGGTGACGGCCGCCCGGGCGGCGCAGTTGCTGGGCGTGCGCGCGCCCGAGGGGGACGACAAGTGTCTGGACTGACACGGCAGTTGATCCTCCCCGTCTGCCGGACCCTGCCCCTGGGCGCGGTCGGCACGGCCGGCGTGGCGGGACTCCTCCTCGCCGCGCTCACCCGGATCACCGGTGAGACGGGCGAACGGCTCTCCCTGCACCTGCTGCGGGGCGCGGTCCTGGCCTTCGCGATGGGCCTGGTGTTCCTCCTGGACGACCCGGCCCGGCACACCACGGCCACCGTGCCGACCCCGCGCCCGGTCCGCGTCGCGCTGCGAGTGGTCCTCGTCGTCCCGGCCGCGGCGGCCTGGTGGACCGCGGCACTGCTGCTCGTGCCGCCGGACCTACGGCCCCCGGTCGCCGACATCACGCTGGAGGCCGGGGCGGCGTTCGCCCTGGCGGTGGCCGGTGCGGCGGTCGCGGTGCGGTTCAGCGACGTCACGCGCCCCGGACCGCGGGTCGCGGCCGGCCTGCTGACCTCGGCGGTACTGGTCATGCTGTTCTGGCCCGGGAGGTGGGCGCTGTTCGTGCCGGTGGAGGACGACCGGTGGGCGGCGGCGCACGACCGGTGGGCGGTGGTGCTGGCGGGGGCCGTGCTCGTGGGAGCGGTGGGGGTGGTGGAGCCGTTGCGGCGGTGGTCGTGGCGTGTGGCGCCGGGTGGGTGAGGTGGTCGGAGGTCGTTGGCCCGGTTGTGTTCGGGCGTGGGGTGCTGGGTGGGTGAGCTGGTCTGCGGGGCGTCGGTCCGGTTGTGGCCTGGCGTGTGGTGCCAGGTGCTGGCTCTGGGTGGCTGGTCGGAGGCCGTTGGTCCGGGTGGGGTCCGGGCGTGTGGCGCCCGGCGGGTGACCTGTCCTGCGGGGCATCGGTCCGGCCGTGTCCCAGCGTGTGGCGGTGAGCCGGTGACGGGATGCCGGACACGGGGGCTACAGGTCACCGGTCCGCCACCGTGCCGGTGGGCCGCTGACGTGGCGCCGGGCGTGGGGCGGCTACAGGCGACCGGTCCGCCAGCGGGCCTCTTCCTCGGCGAGGGCGGTGGGGTCGGGGGCGCGGTGGCGGACGGCGGTCAGCCAGTCCGTGATGAGCCCCGCGAGCCGGGCCTGCTGTGGCGGGCCGTCCTCGGCGAGCAGGGCCAGCAGCCGTCCGGCCGCGGGATCGTCCGTGTCGCAGGTGCCGCACAGGACCGTCTCCTTGAGGCCCTCGACCGGGGCTCCGGCGGTGTTGTGCCAGGTGTGCGGGTAGCGGGCGGACAGCAGGGCCGGGGCCGCGCAGCGGGCGCAGACCAGCGGGGTCACGCGAGGCCCACCCAGGCGTCCGCCCCGAAGGTGCCCTTCACGTCGGAGGCGATGGTGGCGGGGTTCACCGTGGTGTCCAGGGCGTAGACGGTGGTCGTGCGGGAGCCGCGGACCCGGAGGCGGACGGGGGTGTCGCCGGGGTGGTCGGTGAGGATCCGCCGCAGTTCGCTCACGGACTGCCGGGTGATGCGGTGCGCGGGCAGGGCGAGGTGGACCGGGGGCCTGCCGCCGTGCTCGGCAGGCGACACGTCCAGCACGGCGAGTTCCTTGCCGAAGAGGCTCAGTGTGCCGTCGCGGTCCTCGATCCTGCCGCGTACGCAGACGACGTCGTCCTCGGTGAGCGCGTGCTGGACGAGCTGGTAGACGGCGGGGAAGAACAGCACCTCGATGCCGGCGTCCCGGTCCGTGAGCTGTACGACGGCCCAGGCGTTGCCCTGCTTGGTCACCTTGCGCTGCACACCGGTGATCAGCCCGGACAGCCGTACCTCCCCGGAGGTGCGGCCGGAGGCGAGGAGTTCGGCGATGGAGCAGTCACGGGCGGCGGCGAGGATCCGTTCGGCACCGTCCAGCGGGTGGGCGGAGACGTACAGGCCCAGCATCTCCCGCTCGGTCGACAGCAGTTGGCGGCGAGGCCACTCCTCCTCGCCCACGGGGAAGTCGAGACCGAAGGCGGGACCGGCCTCCTCGGCCGCGCCCAGTCCGGCGAACAGGTCGTCCTGGCCGAAGCTCGCGGCCTTCTTCACCGGGATGACCGCGTCGACGGCGGCCTCGTGCACGGCGGTCAGGCCCTTGCGGGAGTGCCCGAGCGAATCGAAGGCGCCCGCCTTGATCAGTGACTCCACCGCCCGCTTGTTCAGGGCGGGCAGGCCGGCCTTGTGCAGGAAGTCGGAGAAGGAGGTGAACCGCCCGTTGTGGCGGCGGGCGTCGATGACGGCCTCGATGACGTTGTCGCCGACGTTGCGCACGGACCGCAGCCCGAACCGTACGTCGTCGCCGATCGCGGTGAACTCCGCCACCGACTCGTTGATGTCGGGCGGCAGCACCCGGACGCCGTTCGCGCGGGCGTCGGCGAGGTAGAGCGCGGCCTTGTCCTTGTCGTCGCCGACCGAGGTGAGCAGCGCGGCCATGTACTCGGCGGGGTAGTTGGCCTTGAGGTAGGCGGTCCAGTAGGAGACGAGGCCGTAGCCGGCCGTGTGGGACTTGTTGAAGGCGTAGCCGGAGAACGGCAGCATCACGTCCCAGAGGGCCTTGACCGCCTCGTCGGAGTAGCCGTTCGCCGTCATGCCGCCGTGGAACTTCTCCCACTCGGCGGCCAGCACCTCGGGTTTCTTCTTGCCCATCGCCCGGCGCAGCATGTCCGCGCCGCCCAGGGTGTAACCGGCGAGCTGCCGGGCGATGGCCATGATCTGTTCCTGGTAGACCAGCAGATGGTGGGTGGAGCCGAGGATCGGGTCGAGGGCTTCCTCCAGCTCCGGGTGGATCGGGGTCGCTGCCTGCTTGCCGTTCTGGCGCAGGGCGTAGTTGGTGTGCGCGTTGGCGGCCATCGGGCCGGGCCGGTACAGGGCGTTGGCGGCGGCGATGTCCTCGAACCGGGTGGGGGCCATCGCCTTGAGCAGGGCGCGCATGCCGCCGGAGTCGAGCTGGAAGACGCCGAGCGTGTTGGCCTCGGCGAGCAGCCGGTAGGTGCGGGCGTCGTCCAGCGGGATGACGACCGTGTCCGGGTCGCCGTCGCCGGGGTCGACGGTGGCCGGCCGGATGCCCCGGTTCTCCCGGACGTTGGCGATGGCCTGGTCGATGACGCCCAGGTTCCGCAGCCCCAGGAAGTCCATCTTCACCAGGCCCATCGCCTCGCACGACGGGTAGTCGAAGCCGGTGATGCGCGCGCCGTCCAAGGCCCGCAGATGCAGCGGGATGCGGTCGGTCAGCCGCGTCTTGGAAAGGATCACCGCGGCGGCGTGCACACCGGTGCCGCGCGTCAGGCCCTCCACGCCCCGGGCCGTGTCGATCACCCGCCGCACGTCCGGCTCGCTCTCGTACAGCTGCCGGATCTCGCCGGCCTCCGGATAACGCGGGTGGGAGGAGTCGAAGACGGCGTCCAGCGGGGCGGGTTTGCCGTTCTGGTCGGGCGGGAGCGCCTTGGTGATGCGCTCGCCGTGGGCGAAGGGATAGCCCAGGATGCGCGCGGAGTCCTTGATGGCGTTCTTGGCCTTGATCCTGCCGAAGGTGTTCACCAGGGCCGTGTACTCGTCGCCGTACTTGTCGATGACGTAGCGGACCATCCGGTCGCGCTGCCGGTCGTCGAAGTCGAGGTCGACGTCGGGCGGGTTGATGCGCTCGGGGTTGAGGAACCGCTCGAAGAGCAGCCCGTGTTCCAGCGGGCACAGCTCGGTGATGCGGGTCGCGTACGCGACGAGGGAGCCGGTGGCCGACCCGCGGCCCGGGCCGAGCGGGATGCGGTTCTCGCGGGCGTACCGGCAGATGTCCGCCACGACGAGGAAGTACGAGCTGAAGCCCATCGGCCCGATGACCGACATCTCGGTCTCGAACCGCTCCAGAACGTGCGCCGGCACCGGATCCCCGTACCGCAGGGCCAGTCCCTTCAGGACCTCCTTCCGCAGCCACGACTCCTGTGTCTCGCCCTCCGGCACGTCCGGGAACAGCGGCATCTCGTCGACATGGTCGAAGACCTCGTCGTACGACCCGACGCGCTCGGCGATCAGCAGGGTGTTGTCGCAGGCCTCGGGCAGGTCGGCGAAGAGGGCGCGCATCTCGGCGGCCGATTTCAGGTAGTAGCCGGAGCCGCTGAAGCGGAAGCGGCGCGGGTCGTCCTTGTTCTTGCCGACGCCGATGCACAGCAGGTTGTCGTGGGCGTCGGCCTGGTCCTCGGTGACGTAGTGGGCGTCGTTGGTGGCCAGGAGCGGGATGCCCAGCCCGCGGGCGAGACGCAGCAGCCCGTCGCGGACGTCGCGTTCGATGGCCAGGCCGTGGTCCATCAGCTCCAGGAAGTAGTTCTCCCGGCCGAAGATCTCCTGGTAGGCGCCCGCGGCGGCCCTGGCCTCGTCGTACTGCCCGAGCCGCAGACGCGTCTGGATCTCGCCGGAGGGGCAGCCGGTGGTCGCGATGATGCCGTCGGGCCGCTCGGCGATCAGCTCCCGGTCCATGCGCGGCTTCCCGGCCGGGAACTGGCCCTCGTAACTGGCCTGCGTGCTGAGCCGGAACAGGTTCCGCAGCCCCCGGGCGTCATGGGCCCACATGGTCATGTGCGTGAACCGGCCGCCGCCGGAGACGTCCTTCGACCCCTCTCCGTCCTCACCGACGGCCCGACGCCCGCCCGGCCCCCAGAACTCCTGCCGCCGCGAGAACCGGGAGGAGGGCGCCACATACGCCTCGATCCCGATGACCGGCTTGACGGCCTCGAAGCCCTTCGCGGTCTGCGCGAACTCATAGGCCCCGAACATGTTCCCGTGGTCGCTCATCGCGATCGCGGGCATGCCCTGCCGCGCGACCTCGGCGAACATCGGCTTCAGCTTCTGTGCGCCGTCGAGCATGGAGTATTCCGTGTGGTTGTGCAGATGGGCGAAAGAGCTCGGCATTCTCCGCATGAAACCGGGTGTGAGCTCGCTCGATCAAACAACCAGTCGGCTTGGAAGACAACTGTCGGTTGTAAATCTAGGATGTCGCCGTGGACCTCAAAGCCGTACGAGCCTTCGTGGCGATCGCCGATGCCGGGCAGTTCCAGAAGGCCGCCGTTGACCTGTCGCTCACCCAGCAGGCGGTCTCCAAGCGGATCGCCGCGCTGGAGAAGGACCTGGGGGTGCGGCTGCTGGTGCGTACGCCGCGTGGAGCGGAGCTCACCATCGACGGGCAGGTGCTCCTGCCGCACGCCCGGGCCCTGCTCCAGGCGGAGGAGCGGGCGGTGGCAGCCGTGCGCCCCGGGGAACGCGCGCTGCGGGTGGACGTCCTGGGGCGCCGGGTCGCCACGGCCGGACTGGTACGGGACTTCCACCGGGCGCATCCGGAGATCGCCCTGGACGTCGTCACGCTCTTCGACGCGGATACGGCGGTGGCCGCCGTGCGGGACGGAGCCGTCGACGCCACGTTCCGTGCCGTCACCATGCCCGGGCATCGGCTCCCCGACGGCATCGAGGCCGTCCCCGTCCTGGACGAACCGCTCCGGCTGTGCGTCGGCCCCGACCACGAGTTCGCCCGAGCCGCCTCGGTGACACCCGCGCAACTGGCCGGGCACCGGATCTGGATGCCGGGCAACGCACCCGGCACGGAGTGGTCCGCCTACTACGACGAACTCGCCGAGACCTTCGGCCCGGCCATCGACACGATCGGCCCCAACTTCGGTGTCGAGGCCCTCCTCGACACCATCGCCGGCTCCTCGACCCTGGCGACCTTCCTCAGTGAACGAACCCCGCTCGTCTGGCCGGCCGACCACGACCTGCGCCTCGTGCCCGTGTGCGACCCGATCCCGGTCTACCCGCACTCCCTCCTCTGGCACACGGACAATCCGCATCCGGGCCTGGCAGCCCTGCGCGACCATCTGTTGGCGACGCGCCCGCTTCTTACGGAGGGGGAGGTCTGGAAGCCGAGTTGGGCGAGGTGAGTCGAGAGAATCTGCCGGCCCCGACCGTTACTTCGTGACGTACGTGAGGAGCGACGCCCGGGGGTTCGCGCCAAACACGAGTGTCGGACGTGACCCGGCACCCGCCGGGAGAAGCGGCTTCCCTGCCGTCGACGGTTTGCCACAGATGTCTCACTTCCGGTGCCGGAGCGCGGTCTTGCTCCGGCACCGGAGGTCCCGGCATTGCCCTGACGTCAGGAGGACGTGCCGGAGGGTTGCGGGATCACCAACTAGACGTTGGGAGCGACCGGCACCGTCCAGTACTCGTCGTTGGTGTGCTGGGGGCTCTCCAGGCTCAGCGCGTTCCAGGTCCCGGCGTCACCGAGCGGGGTGCTGGTCCGCCTCAGGACCGTGGAGATGTCATCCCGGGGGTGAATGGAGACCGTCCCGCCCGGCGCCCAGTAGGGCCCCGACCGCAGCTGGAACTGCTGGTTCGTGGCGGTCGGGCTGCACGGCGACAGGGTGACGACCCATGGGCCGTAGCGATCCCAGTCGCCACCGGCTGCCGGCTTCGGACTGTAGGTCCAGCAGGTTCCCTTCGTGGTGCTCTGGATGCTGTAGTACCTGCCGTACTCGCGCGGAGTGAAGGTCCAGCTCTTGTCGGAGGAGAGCTGCCAGTTCGCATCGGTGAACGCGGCAAGCACCTGACCGTAGTTGCCGTAGGTGCCGATGTGCCGGCCGGTGCTCGCGTTGCGGACCTCTCCGGTGCCGCCGGACACCTCAGCGGCGGCGGGAGTCGCAGTGCCCAGGACGCCACTCAGCGCGGCACACATCGCGGCTGTGGCGACGGCCGTACGGCGCCACCGCCGGCGGCTTGGGGAGGCCACGGCCGTACTGGTGGCCGCGGCCATGGATCGGCGTACATGCATGGTGTGCTCCTTCGACTGGTCGTTGGGACGCCCAACAACCTGTCCCGCTCCACCCTCACGACACGCCTCGACGCCCCCAACCATTCGATCGAGCGAACACTTTCCCTCGACAGATACAACGCGCGGAGGTTCGCTCGAGCGGTCCTTGGGGACGGTCCCCCTTGCGTCGCTGATGTCGACGCCGATCACTTCACGGACACCCGAGTCACCCGGCGATGTTCGCCGAGCTCTCCTCCTTGACGCAGGCGAGGAACGACGCCCAGGGGCTTGCGCCGAACACGAGTATCGGGCCGTCCGACTGCTTGCTGTCGCGGACGGGGACGGTGCCGGGGTGGTCGTCGGCGACTTCGACGCAGTTCGTTCCACCACCGTCGCTGTAGGACGACTTGCGCCACACGGCGGTGGTGAGGTCAGGGGCTCGGTTCATTCTCTGCACTCCTCCAGAAGGCGCTTGATGAACGCCGTCGACTCCACGGGAGTCAGCGCCGCGTCCCTGACGCGATCGTAGGACAAACGGAAGTGCAGAACCTTGTCCGGATCCTGGATCAGCGCACCAAAACCGTTGCCCTCCGTCCAGGCAACTGGATCGCCGACGCGCTGCCAGAAGAGCCAGAGGTGGCTATCCATGAGGTCGTGTACCCCGACCGCGAAGGGCAGTACCTGGATCGCGACGTTCGGCAACTCGGCCGCATCCAGGAGGTGTGACAACTGCTCTGCCCACACCTTCGCGTCAGGAACGGGCCGCCGCAGAGCCGCCTCGTCCAGGATCACGCGTACGTCCGGCGCCGACTCGCGGAAGAGCAACTCCTGCCGCCCCATTCGCGCGGCCACCTGTTCCTCGACTTCCTCACTGTTGCCTGCCGTTGTCTGCGCGCCAGACAACCCTGACAACACCGCTCGGGCGTAGTCCTCGGTCTGCAAGAGACCCGGCACGCGCAGTTGGAACATCCACATGATCTGGGCCGTGGCCTCAAGGTCCATGAACGCCCTGTACTTGTCCTTGATGACCTCCCTGCGCGCGTCCCGCCACTCACGAACCAGCAGGTCACCGGACCCGTAGTAGCTGTCCAGGTCCTCCATGACCGCCCGCTTGGAGAGCCGCTCCCCCTTCTCCAGGCGGCTCAAGTAGCTCTTGTCGTACCCCGTGTCCTCGGACAACTGACCGAGCGACTTACCCGCCTGCTCGCGCAGGAACCTCAGCGTCCGGCCGAGTGCAACCCGCCCCGACTCCCGTTCCCCGTCAACCACTTCGACCCCGTCACCCCTCACCGTTGCCTGGAGCGCCAGGCAACACCTGGCCTCTTCCGCAGCGTACGGGCGACCAGTGACGATGAAGGCACGAACGGTAATCACCGCTCGTCACACCCCTCCCGTCTGCCCTGAGAAGGGACACCCCCGTGCGCCTGCGTATCGCTGAGCTCTGCGAGTCGGTCCTGCTCCTCATCGTGCGGAGCCTGCTGCCCGCCCGAGGGCGTCACCGAGCGACGCCGGCCCGATGGTCGGCGACCATCCCCCACTCCCCGCCGACCCCAACCGCCCGCCCCCTCGACATGGAGGAGCCCCTGGTGATGGACACCCCGCTCGTACGGCCGTACCTCCGCACCCTGGAGGTCTTCGCATGAGACGGCTCCCCTGGACCGGCACCGACGGCAAGCCCTGTTACCTCTCCACCGACAGTCCCCACAGCCTCCTCTCACGGCTCGCCGACGACATCGAGGCCGCTCAACTCGCCTCCGCCGAACAGGTCCTCGCGGGCGCCAAGGCCGTACTCGGGGACCCCAACGCCGGTGAACGCGCCGTGCGCTTCGCACTGACGAGGGCTGTGGAGTCCCTGGGAGACGTGTTGCGGGTCGCGGTCAGTCGTAGTCGTGGGGACGACATCCGATAAAGCAGGATATGAAACCCGGTCAGCTGTCAATGTCCTGTCATACTCACCAGTACCGCGAACTCCCGCAGCCGTTCTGGCATCTTCATCGCCGTCACAGAACCGCACTCAGGAGTGAGCCACCCCCATGCGTCTCATTCGCAAGTCAACTCTCAGGAAATGCGGCGTCGTTGTCGCATCCTCCGCCCTCGCCATATCCGGTCTGCTGGCCGGCGCGGGGACCGCGACGGCCGGGCCCGCCGGGGCGACCAACATCCGGGGCGTCGACCCCGGTGACACCGACCGGATGATCGAGCGGCTCTGCAACCAGGAGGCGAGCCTGACGGGCGTCTACGGCGCCCTCAACGTCGAGACCGGTGAGTTCAAGACCCAGGACGAATACCTGCGGGACGTCTTCGGGCTGTGGAAGCCCGCCGGGCCGTGGGAGCTGTTCCGCGGCTGGTGCGGGTACGCCGAGGCCTCGACCTGGTCCATCAAGGGCGACACCGTCCGCACGTCCCGGTGGATCGGCAACAAGGGCTCCGCCGACGACAAGGAGACCTTCGTCAGCAGCTACAGCACCAAGACGTTCGCCAAGAAGAGCGTCGGCGGGACCATCAGCCTCTCCCTCGCCAAGAGCATCTTCTCCGGCAGCGTGGGCGGCAGCGCCGGCTACGAGTGGGGCTGGGAGAAGGAGTCCAAGTTCGAGACCCGTAGCGAGAAGACCATTCCGCCCTGCCGGCAGGTCGCCGTCACCTGGACGCCGTATCAGCGCGTGGTGCGCGTGAACCCCGTCTTCCACGTCGAGGACTACCAGTGGAACAAGGGCAACGGCGACCGCACCGCGCACAGCTGGCGTGATCGGGGATACCGGACCATCTACTCCCACGGGTACTACATCGACGGCATCTCCGACAAGCTCCTCCCCAACGGCCAGCCCGACGGCCGCGAGGACAAGATCGAGGAGAAGCTCGACCCCAAGTCCTGCGTCAAGTAAGGAACATACGCAAGACGCGGCAACCTTTCCGTGCGGGGCGGCGACCCACCACCGGATCATCCCCCCCCGCACGGAACGGATTCGCCGCATGAGTGAGCTGCCCAGCAAGCCCCGGCACCGCAGAAGCCGCACGGCCCTGGCGGTCGGCGTCCCGCTGGCCCTGACCGCCGCCGGCACCCTCGCCTACGGCACAGACCTCGGCGTCCTCGGCTCCACCGCCCAGCAGGCCTCCGCCGCCGCCCCGGCCTGGGCCGCCGACACCGCCGACGGGTTCGCCTCCGTCAACTCCCTCGGGCAGAAAGGGACGTACGGCGGCCGGGACGGCAAGACGGTCACCGTGAAGACGCAGGCCGAGCTGGAGAAGTACGCCACGGCCACCGAGCCGTACGTCATCGTCGTCGCCGGCACCATCAACATGAACCCGGTCGGCAAAGAGATCAAGGTGCAGTCCGACAAGACCATCGTCGGGTCCGGGACCTCCGGGCACATCGTCGGCGGTGGGTTCTTCCTCGGCCAGGGCGTGCACAACGTGATCATCCGGAACCTGACCATCCGGGACTCGTACCAGGGCGTCTGGAACGACAAGGACCACGACTTCGACGCCGTTCAGATGGACGGCGCCCACCATGTGTGGATCGACCACAACGATCTGCGGCACATGGCCGACGGGCTCATCGACGTCCGCAAGGACAGCACGAACGTCACCGTTTCCTGGAACAAGCTGAGCGACAACAACAAGACCTTCGGCATCGGCTGGACCGAGAACGTCAAGACGGACATCACGATCCACCACAACTGGATCCGCGAGACCGAGCAGCGCAACCCGTCCACCGACAACGCCGCCCACGCCCACCTCTACAACAACTTCCTCGAGGACGCCCCGGGCACGGCCATCAAGTCGTCCTACGGCAACTACGCGCGCGGCGCGACCAGGATGGTCCTGGAGAACTCCCTCTTCCAGGGCGTGAAGAATCCCGTCATCAAGGACAGCGGCGCCGCCATCGTCCAGCGCGGGAACTCCTTCTCCGGCACCAGCGGGCGCAACGAGAGCGGCGGGACCGCCTTCGATCCGAAGGCCTACTACAGGTACACCCTCGACAAGGCCGCCGACCTTCCGTCGATCCTCAAGTCCGGTGCCGGGCCCCGCGCTTCCATCGGCAAGGCCGCCGCCTCCACCAAAGCCGCGGCCGCCACCACCCTCACCGTCGCCAAGGACGGCAGTGGCCAGTACCGCACGGTGCAGGCCGCCGTGAACGCCGTACCGGCGAACAATCCGTCGCGGGTCGTGATCGCCGTCAAGCCGGGGACGTACCGGGAGCTGGTGAAGGTGCCGTCCAACAAGCCGCACGTCACCATCCGGGGGACCGGCAGCAGCCGCAAGGACACGACGATCGTCTACAACAACGCCTCCGGTACGCCCAAGCCCGGCGGTGGCACGTACGGCACCTCCGGCAGCGCCACCGTCGCCGTCGAGGCCGACGACTTCCAGGCGCGCAACCTGACCATCTCCAACGATTTCGACGAGGCGAAGAACCAGAGTCTGAACGGCCACCAGGCCGTCGCCCTGCGGACCGCCGCCGACAAGGTGTTCCTGGACGGGATCATCGTCAGCGGGGACCAGGACACACTGCTGCTCGACACCGCGTCGAAGGACCGGCTGGGCCGGGTCTACGTCAGCAACTCCTACGTCATCGGCAACGTCGACTTCATCTTCGGGCGGGCCACGGCCGTCGTCGACAAGTCCGTCATCACGCTGAAGAAGCGCTGGAACGGCACCTCGGCCGGGTACATCACCGCGCCGAGCACCGCCGCGAACCGCAAGGGCATCCTGATCGCCAACTCCACGGTGAACGGCGATGTGTCGGGCGGCAGCTTCTACCTCGGGCGGCCCTGGCACGCGGGCGGTGACGCCTCGCTCGACCCGCAGACCACGGTCCGCAACACCAACCTGAGCGCCGCGATCAAGTCCACGCCGTGGACCGACATGAGCGGGTTCTCGTGGAAGGACGACCGGTTCGCCGAGTACGGCAACTACGGCGCGGGCGCGGGTCCGGCGAGCACCAACCGGCCGCACCTGAGTGACGCCCAGGCCGCGAACCAGGAGGTCGCGGACTGGCTCGCGGGCTGGACGCCTTCGGCGTCCTGACGGCTCCCTTCCGGGTCCGGCTGACGAGCGGCGCCGGACCCGGAAGGGCCACCATGGTGTTCCCCGTAGGGACTTCTACTGCTTCCAGGCCCAGTGCAGCCGGTCCAGGCCGCTCTGGTTGTTCACCTTCAGGCTGAGGTCCGTGCCCGTGCCCTGGAGCGTGGTGAGGGAGTAGGTGTCACCGTTGCGCAGGCCGGGCCAGTAGACCGAGCCCAGGCCCATCTCCCGGATGATGTCGGTCGCGGCCTGGATGTAGGCGACCTCGTTGGAGCCGTTGACCGGGCCGTTGTAGTCCAGGCCGGTCGTCATCGATGCGCCGAACTCGTCGAGGATCGTGCGCGAGGCGCAGTCGCCGATGCGCGCCTTGAAGTCCTGCTTCCACTGGTCGACGCTGGTCCAGTCGGTGTGCCAGAAGCCGTAGTTGTGCAGGGCGATCCGGGTGCCCTTGAGGCGCGGGTCGGCGCACACCGGCTTGACGTCCTCGCTGTACTTGTACCCGCCGATCAGCATCCGGTCGCGGGGCACGTTGCCATGGGTGGTCACCCACTTCGCGGCTATGTCGGTCCACTCCTGGGCGGTGTAGCCGAACGGCTCGTTCATCGGCTCGAAGTACACCTTGGAGTTGCGGGCGTAGGCGGAGGTGATCCGCGCCCACATCTGGTCCCAGGAGGCCTGGTTGTCGATCTTGCCGTCCTTGGCGTTGTCGGCCTCCCAGTAGCCCAGGATGACCTTGAAGCCCTTGGCGGTGGCGGCGTCGATCGCGCCCCGGTACGACTTCCAGAACGGGCCGTTCACGGAGGTCGGGTTGACCGGGAGGCGGACGGTGTTGGCGCCCAGCTCGGAGAACCCGCCGATGATCGCCCTGGACTTGGCGTAGGTGGTGGCGTAGCTGTCGGAGGCGGACAGGCCCGAGGGCACGACCGCGTCGTCGGCGAAGTTGTCGCGCGGGTCGGCCCAGTTGACGCCCTTGAAGTCGCTGACGGGCGGTGGGGCGGCGGGGGAGGCGGCGGCGGGGGAGGCGAGGGCCCCGCCGAATGCCGTGACGCAGGCGAGCAGCGCCCCCAGGCCGGCTGTCCCTCGATGAGTCTCTCGTGACACGACGTCCCCTTCCGAGCAGTTGCGTCCGCAGAACTCGCGTACAGATCGGCGGCTCGTTGGCTCCCGCAAACTAGAAGAGGACTCGAACAGGGGTCAACACATCTGCACACCAAATCTCATCAGGAACACAGGCTGCGGACCGCAGGGTTACGAACCCACGGTCAGCCCAGACCCCGATACCCGCACCCGAATGCCGTCCTCCTCCACCCGCACGTCGTCCAGCCGTACGTCCCCCTGCTCCGGCTTCGGCAGTTCGAACGCCAGCGCCAGCCGGTCGGCCAGGACCGGGCGGGTCAGGCCGGACAGCTCGTCGAGGAGGTTGGGGTCGAGGCCGAGGCGGCGCAGCACCTCGGGGTTGTCCAGGGCCAGGTCGATGAGGTTGAGGCGTTCGGCCTGGCGGGCGAATTTCGGGGAGCCGGTCAGCTCGGCGAGCTTGCCGTCGTCGGCAAGGGCCTCGCGCACGGTCGCCTCGGGCACGCCCATCCGCTGCACGATCGCCGGGACCGAGAGCAGCGCCTTGGCCTTGCGGGTCTCCCGGGAGAGGTCGGCGGTCCCCTTGGGCGTCAGGTGCAGGCCCTCCGAGGCGCGGGTGCCTGGGCGGTAGGTGGCCAGGTCCCCGATGTCGAGCCGCATCCCGCCGATCTCCGTGGCGATGCCCCGCTCGCCCTGCCGCTGGATCCGGGCCTCGGCGCGCAGCCGCAGGTCGTGCCCGGCGACGGGCAGGGTGCCACGGGCCCGGACGCGGTCGCGGCCCTCGCCGGTGAACGTCACCTGGGAGGCGCCCAGTTCGCGGTTGAGGTCCTCGAAGGACAGCAGGACGTCCCCGTCGAACCGGGGGACGTGGGCGCCGCGCACGGACGTGAGGCCGTCGGCGTCCAGCCGGATGTCGTGCGCCGTGGCCGACACCCTCGCCAGTGAGACCCGGTCGGCGGCGACGTCCGGGACGGTCACCTTCACCGACTCCAGCCGCTTGTCGGCGAGTTGGGTGAGGAAGGGGAAGCCGCCGATCTCCACCTCGGGCGCCGCCGCGAGGTCCAGCCGGTCCTTGAGCGTGTCGGCGGCCCGGTGCTCGGCGTACAGCAGGGCCCAGCGGTCGGCGAGGGCGACGAAGGCGGTGAGCACGACCAGCCCGACCACTGCCTTCACCGCGAGCGGCAGTCCGGCGAAACGATTCCGCCGACGCCGTCCGCCACGACGGTGGTCGGGCGGCGACCACTGGGGTTCCCGCTCGTCCCGCCGCTCGGCGTCCTCGCCGAGGAAGTCCTCCAGAGGGGTCTCCTCCAGCGGGCCGTCGTCGAGTGCGCCGAGTTCGTCGTAGGGGTTGCGGGGCTGCTCGGAGCGGTCGTGGGGCTGCTCGGAGCGGTCCTGGGAAAGGTGCTGCGTGTCTACGCGGTGGGGGGTGCGCATCGTCTCATCCGACCATGCGCACCGCCCCTGGTCGCAACTTGAATCCCCTGTATGCGATTTACTTCACGATCGCGATACGGTCCGCCTTCGGCGGGGCCAGCGGGTTCGTGGCCGACGAGTTGGCCGTCAGGTACTGCTCCAGCGCGGTCAGGTCGTCGGCGCCGACGACGTCGTTCGTGCCCTGGCCGAGCGTGGGGAAGCCGTCGCCGCCGCCCGCGAGGAAGCTGTTCGTCGCGACGCGGTAGGTGGCCGCCGGGTCGATGGCCGCGCCGTTCAGCTTGATCGAGTCCGTGACCACGCGGTCGGCGCCGGACTTGGTGAGGTCCAGCGTGTAGGTGAGGCCGGACGACACCTGGAGGACCTTCGGCGCCGCCGCGTTCGGGCCGGTCACCTGCTCCTTGAGCACCTGGATCAGCTGGGCGCCCGTGAAGTCCTGGAGGTTCACGGTGTTGGCGAACGGCTGGACCGTGAAGCCCTCGGCGTACGTCACCACGCCGTCGCCCTCGGTCCCCTTGGCCGCGTAGGCGAGGCCCGGGCCCCGGATTCCGCCCGGGTTCATCAGCGCGAGGTCCGTCTCCGGGTCGAGCCCCTTGCCGTACGCGAGTTGCGCGTCGGCGATGAGGTCGCCCATCGGGGACTCGGTGCCGGTGCTGGATATGTCGGCGGCGATGTGTCCGATCGGGCGGTTGCCGATGGGCGCCGCGAGGTCGTTCCACTTGACGATCAGATCGGTCATGTCGCTCGCCGGGCGGACGGTCCGGGTGACCACGTGGTTCGCGGACGCCACGGCCGTACGGGCGATGTCACCCGTCCAACGGTCGTACGTCAGTGTGGTGTCCGTGTACAGCCGGCCGAAGGACGCGGCCGAGGTGACCGTACGCGGTTTGCCCGCCGGGTCGTTGATGGTGCACGCGTACGCGGCGTGGGTGTGGCCGGTGACCAGCGCGTCCACCTGCGGGGTGATGTTCTTGGCGATGTCGACGATCGGGCCGGAGATGCCGTCGCCGGCGCCCGGGGCGTCACAGTCGTAGTTGTACGACGTCGACGCCGGGAAGCCGCCCTCGTGGATGAGCGCGACGATCGACTTCACGCCCTGCCGCTGGAGCACCTTGGCGTACTTGTTGATCGTCTCGACCTCGTCCTTGAAGGAGAGGCCCTTGACGCCCTCGGCGGAGACGACGCCCGGGGTGTCCTCCAGGGTCACGCCGATGAAGCCGACCTTGACGTCCTTCTTCTTCCACACCCAGTAGGGCTTGAGGATCGGCTTCTTCGTCTTCTCGTCGAGGACGTTGGCGGCCAGGTAGGGGAAGTCGGCGCCCTGGAACTCCTGGTCCGTGTAGCAGCCGTCCTTGGGGTGGCAGCCGCCGTTCTGGAGGCGGGCCAGCTCCTCGGCGCCCTCGTCGAACTCGTGGTTGCCGACGGAGGTGACGTCGAGGTCGAGCTTGTTCAGCGCCTCGATGGTCGGCTCGTCGTGGAAGAGACCGGAGATCAGCGGGGAGGCGCCGACCATGTCGCCGCCGGCCGCCGTGATGGAGTACTTCTCGCCCTCGCGGGCCTGACGCAGATGGGTGGCGAGGTACTCGACACCGCCCGCGTCGATGGGCTTCGTCGTGCCGTCGGTGACCCGGCCGGAGGAGCCGGTGGGCGGCTCCAGGTTGCCGTGCAGGTCGTTGAAGGACAGCAGCTGGACGTCCTGGTAGCGGCCGGGCCAGTGGCCGCCCCCGCTGTGGTTCTCGCCGGCCGACGCCGACCCGGGCACCGTCGCCGCGGCCAGCGCGCCGACGGTGGCGACACCGGCGGCGAGAGCGACGAGACGGTTCGTGCGACGTCTGCGGCGTTCCTGGTGCGCCGGTGCCGGTGAAGTGGCTGGCATACGCCCCCCTGTGGTTCTGCTGGGACAGTGATGTCGTCCGGCGCAGCCTAGAGTCAACGCGCGTAGCGCGACAGAGCTTTCGGGTCACATCCTGGTTGCTTCTTGCCGCCGATTTACCGGCAGTCCCCCGTACCCTCGTACGCATGACCAGCGACGACACCGCACGGCCCGGCCGCCCCCGCTCGATCGACACATATGCCGCGCTTCCCCCGGAACAGACCGAGGCCGTCCTCGAACTGCTCGCCGAGGCCGCCCGCGCCGACGGGCAGCAGGCGGTCTCCGAACAGGGCCGGTTGCAGTTGCGCGGGGGCGAACGCGCGGGCGTCGCCCATCTGCTGCTCACCGTCGACGGCGAACTCGTCGGGTACGCCCAACTGGAGGACACCGACCCGGTGGAGCCGCCGGCCGCCGAACTCGTCGTGCACCCCGGGCACCGGGGCCAGGGGCACGGGCGGGCACTGGGCTCCGCGCTGCTGGCCGCGTCCGGCAAGCGGCTGCGGGTGTGGGCGCACGGCGGCCACTCCGCCGCCCGGCACCTCGCGCAGGTCCTCGGCCTGACCCTGTTCCGCGAACTGCGCCAGATGCGCCGCCCCTTGACCGGCTTCGACGCGCCCGAGCCGGCCCTCCCCGAGGGCGTCACCGTCCGCACCTTCGTCCCCGGCCAGGACGACGCGGCCTGGCTCGCCGTCAACGCCGCCGCCTTCGCCCACCACCCCGAGCAGGGCTCGCTCACCCAGCGGGACCTCGACGACCGCAAGGCCGAGTCGTGGTTCGATCCCGCGGGGTTCTTCCTCGCCTTCCGCGGCGACGAACTCATCGGCTTCCACTGGACCAAGGTCCACGCCGAGGAGGGCCTGGGCGAGGTGTACGTCCTCGGTGTCGCCCCCGGCGCCCAGGGCGGCGGCCTCGGCAAGTCCCTCACGACGATCGGCCTGCGGCACCTGGCGGACCAGGGCGTGCCGACCGCGATGCTGTACGTCGACGCGGACAACAAGGCGGCGGTGTCGGTGTACGAGCGGCTGGGGTTCGTCACGCACGAGGTGGATCTGATGTACCGGACGGAGACGTGACGGCACCGGTTCCAGCCGGCGTCGGCGTCAGCCCACGGTGGTTCCGGCATCGGCCGCGATGCGCGCGACGGACTCCCTGACCGCGTCCAGCGCCGCTGTTCGTTCCTGGTCGGTCATGCGGGCCGGGCCGTAGGTGATCACGGGGTCGAGGACCTGGAAGCCGACGAACTCCAGCATTCCCCGGTGGATGTGGAACAGGAAGTCGTCCATCGGACCGAAGGCTCCACCGGGTCGGAACGACTCGCCGGGCCCGCCCGTCGTGAACAGCAGCATCGCGCGCTTCCCGGCGAGCGCCGCGTCGCCGAAGAGCCCGTGGTCGCCGCCGAAGACCCCGCCCATCACGAAGACCCGGTCCACCCATCCCTTGAGGACGGCCGGCAGCGAGAACCACCACATCGGGAACGACAGTACGAGCAGATCGGCGGCGAGCAGCCGGTCCAGATGGGCTTTGACGGCCGCGTCCAGCGTCCCCTCCTCGACGGCGCGCATCTGCTCGGCCTGCGGCTTGAACGGGCCGTCCACCGGAGCGAACTCCTCGCGGGCGAGGACCGGGGCCCAGCCGTCGGCGTAGAGGTCCAGTACGTCGACCCGGTACCCGGCCTCGCCCAGGGACCGGGCCGCAGCCGCCATCTGGGCGGTGCTGAACGAGTGAGGTTCGGGGTGGGCGTGAACGATCAGGGCTGTGGGCGCAGCGGCGAAGGTCGACATGGGCAGATCATATCGACGTATCGCGATTCGTCAATTAGAGGGTCGTGCCGATCGCCCGTGCCAGCCGGCCCAGTCGCTCCTCGTCGC
This sequence comes from Streptomyces sp. NPDC050164, assembly GCF_044459945.1. NCBI lineage: Bacteria > Bacillati > Actinomycetota > Actinomycetes > Kitasatosporales > Streptomycetaceae > Streptomyces > Streptomyces sp. NPDC050164. The sequence goes on along the minus strand of NZ_JBITJK010000032.1, from coordinate 57,548 downwards.
GCCGGTAGTGGGTCCACTTGCCCACCCGGGTGGGACGCACGAGTCCCGCCCGTTCGAGCGTGCTCATGTAGCTGGAGACCGTCGACTGCGCGAGTCCCGCCTTCGCCTGGATGTGCGTGACGCACACGCCGACCGCCCGACGGTCCGCGATCGGCTCGTACTCACCGAAGTGCGCGTCGGGATCCTTCAGCCACTGCATGATCTGCAGCCGGGCAGGGTTGCCGAGGGCCTTGAACACCTCGATCAGATCGCCCGAATCCAGTTCCGCCGTCGCGGCCATGCGTCACCCTCCTCGCCCGTCAGTGCGACACACCACGATATATCGATACCGGATCCGGGCTATTCGTCGGCGAGGGCGGGGCTGTCCGGCGGAGGCACCGCCGCCCCCGGCAGCCGTACCGTCGCCACCGTGCCGCCCCCCTCGGCGTGGGACAGCGACACCTCGCCGCCCGCCTGCTGCACCGTGCGCGCCACGATCGACAGGCCGAGGCCCGAGCCGGGCAGGGCGCGCGCACTCGGCGAACGCCAGAAGCGGTCGAAGACGTGGGGGAGTTCGTCGGCGGGGATGCCCGGGCCGTGGTCGCGGACCGTCAGGACACCCTCGGACAGGCGCACCTCGATCCTGCCGCCCTCCGGGCTGAACTTCACCGCGTTGTCGAGGATGTTGACCACCGCCCGTTCCAGGGCGGAGGGTTCCGCGCGCACGAACCACGGCTGTACGTCCGCCGTGATCGTCAGTTCCGGGCCGCGCAGCCGCGCCCGCCGCAGCGCCGAGTCGACGATGTCCTGCCAGGAGACGATCTGCGTCCGGCCGGAGTGCTGGCCGGTGTCCGGCCGGGACAGTTCCTGCAGGTCGCCGATGAGCGCGGCCAGCTCCGTCATCTGTGCCTTCACCGACGCGAGGAGCGCCTTGCGGTCGGCCTCGGGGATGGGGCGGCCCGTCTCCTCGCTGCGGGTGAGGAGTTCGATGTTGGTGCGCAGCGAGGTGAGCGGCGTGCGGAGTTCGTGGCCGGCGTCCGCGATGAGCTGTTGCTGGAGTGCCCGGGAGCTGGCCAGGGCCGAGGTCATGGAGTTGAAGGAGCGGGAGAGGCGGGCCACCTCGTCTTCGTCGGCGTCGTCCACGGGGATGCGGACGTCCAGATCCTCCGTGCGGGCCACGTGCTCGACGGCTTCCGTGAGTTTGTCGACCGGGCGCAGGCCCGCCCGGGCGACCATGAGCCCGGCCGCCCCGGCGCCCACCACCCCTACGCCGGAGACCAGCAGCAGGATCAGCGCCAGTTCGTTGAGCGTGGACTCCATGCCCTTGAGAGGGACCGCGATGACCAGCGCGTAGTCGGCGGCCACGCCCTGCTGGAACGGGCCGTCCTTCACGACGACCGCCGTGGTCAGCACCCGCACCGAGTTGCCGTCGCTGTCGGTGCCGTTGCGCAGCTGGGCCGTCGTGGGGTCGGGGTTCCTGGCCACGGCCTTGTCGCCGCTCGTGACCTTCACCTGGGGCATGAGGTTGCTGAACAGGCAGACCCTGCCGTCGGACCTGACGACCTGCGCGTAGGTCTGCGGGCGCGGGGCCCCGCCGAGCGTGTTCGAGGGCGTCTGGGGGCACGTCTTCGTCAGCGCGTCGAAATCGTCCGCCTGAAGGGTCCGGAACGACGACTTCAGATCGCCGTCCACCTGGTCGTACAACTTCCCCTGCACGATGAACCAGCACGTCACCGAAACCGCCGCCACCGCGAACGCCACCGCCGCCGCCACCAGCAGCGCGAGCCGGGACCGGATCGGCAGGGAGCGGAACCGGCGTACGACCTTGTTCACTCCGCGCCGCCCTGCCGCAACACGTAGCCCACACCGCGCACCGTGTGGACGAGGCGCGGCTCGCCACCGGCCTCGGTCTTGCGGCGCAGGTACATCACATACACGTCGAGGGAGTTCGACGACGGCTCGAAGTCGAAGCCCCAGACCGCCTTCAGGATCTGCTCCCGGGTGAGGACCTGGCGTGGGTGTGCCATGAACATCTCCAGCAGCGTGAACTCCGTGCGGGTCAGCTCCACTGCCCGGCCGCCCCGGGTGACCTCGCGCGTCGCGAGGTCCATGCGCAGGTCGGCGAAGGTGAGGGCGTCCTCGTCGGCCGGGTTGCCCGCGCCGACGGCCGCCGCGTAGGAGCTGCGGCGGAGCAGGGCGCGGATGCGGGCGAAGAGTTCGTCCAGTTCGAAGGGCTTGACCAGGTAGTCGTCGGCGCCCGCGTCGAGGCCCGTCACCCGGTCCCCGACCGTGTCGCGGGCCGTGAGCATGAGGATCGGGGTCGTGTCGCCGGTGCCGCGGATGCGGCGCGCTGCCGTCAGGCCGTCCATGCGGGGCATCTGGATGTCCAGGACGACCAGGTCGGGGCGGTACGCCGCGGCCTTCTCCAGGGCGTCCGCGCCGTCCACGGCGACCTCGGTCTCGTACCCCTCGAAGGCGAGGCTGCGCTGGAGTGCTTCGCGTACCGCCGGCTCGTCGTCGACGATCAGGATGCGCTGGGAGTCACGGTCGCCGTCTGCGGGGCTCATGGGTCGGGTTCCTCGGGTGTGGTGTGGCGGGGCGGGGTGTCGCTGACGCTCTCAGCCTCGCACGGCGGCGGGGAGGGCCGGGAGAAGGATCACCCCCGGATCAGCCCCGTACCTCGCGGCGCCGGGCGGCGGCGGCCCGGCGGGCGGCGGCCCTGCGCGCGGGCCGGGACTTGGCCGTCGCCACCTCGGGCGCTCGCGTCGCCGATGCCGTCGCCGGTGCGTGCAGTTCGTACGCCACCGCCAGCGCCAGCGCGAACCCCGCCGGGTCGGTCCCCGGCACCGTGTGCGGAACCTGCTGGATCATCGCCGTACTCCTCACTCGCGGGAACTCAGTCGGTGGCGCCGGCCCGCAGCTTGGCGAGGTCGGCCTTGACGGTGTTGATCGGGATCGCGAAGCCCAGGCCCACGCTGCCCGCGTCGGAGGACGAGGAGGCGGCGCCCGCCGGCGAGTACATCGCGGAGTTGATCCCGATGATGTTGCCGTTCATGTCGATCAGCGCGCCGCCGGAGTTGCCCGGGTTGAGGGACGCGTCGGTCTGGAGCGCCTTGTACGTCGTGGTGTCCGAGCCGGTGTCGCCGTTGAACTGCCGCCCGCCGAACTCGAACGGCCACCCGTCGCCCTGCGGGGACTGCTGGCCCTGGTCCTCGTCGGTCGGGACCGTGACGTCACGGTCGAGGGCGGAGACGATGCCGCTGGTGACGGTGCCGGACAGGCCCTCGGGGGAGCCGATGGCCACGACCTGGTCGCCGACCTGCAACCCGGAGGAGTCGCCGAGCGTGGCCGCCTTCAGGCCGGCGGCGTTCTCCAGCTTGATCAGCGCCAGGTCCTTCTTGCTGTCGGTGCCGACGACCTTGGCGGAGTACGACTTGCCGTCGTTGGTCGTCACCTTGATCTGCGAGGCACCGCTGACTACGTGGTTGTTGGTGACGATCTCGCCGTCGCTCGTGATGATCACGCCCGAGCCGGTGGAGGAACCGGCGTTGGAGTCGGCGCTGATCTCGACGATGCTGGGGCTGACCGCCTTGGCGACGCCGGCGACCGTGCCCTTCTGGCTGGACGGCACCACGTTGGTGCTGGTGGAGCTGGAGGCGACGGTGTCGCTGCCCGTCAGCTCCTGTATGCCGTAGGCGGTGCCGCCGCCGATCGCCGCGGCGACGATCGCCACGGCGGCGAGCAGGGCCACGGTGCCACGGTTGCGCTTCTTCGGAGCGGGTGCCGGGCTGTACGCCGGCGGAGGCGGCCACTCGGGGTTCACCGGGGCCTGCTGCTGACCCTCGTAAGGGTTCTCGTACTCGCCACTGCGGTGGAAGCTCTCGGTCATGTCTCAGAGCTTGGAACCCGACCATGAGAGCTTCCTGAGTCCATCCTGAGAAGCCCGACAGAACCTCGTATGCCCGATATAAAGGCACCTCGGAAGGGGCGCGTCAGGCGCCCCGGAAGGGGCTACGCGCAGCCGCAGGAGTGCCGTACGACCAGCCGCGACGGGAACACCTTCAGCCGCTCCCGGCGGGCCCCCGCCACGCGCAGTCCGTCGTCGAGGACGAGGTCCACCGCCGCGCGGGCCATCGCCGAACGGTCCGAGGCGATCGTCGTCAGGGGCGGGTCGGTCAGCGCCGCTTCCTTGATGTCGTCGAAGCCGGCCACCGCCAGCTCGCCGGGCACGTCGATCCGCAGTTCGCGCGCGGCCCGCAGCAGGCCGATCGCCTGGTCGTCGGTGGAGCAGAAGATCGCGGGCGGGCGCTCGGGTCCGGAGAGGATCTTCAGGGCGGCCTGGTAGGCGTCGTAGCGGTTGTAGAGGGCCTCGAAGAGGCGGCCCTCCGTGGAGATGCCCGCCTCGTCCATCGCGCGCCGCCAGCCCTCGACGTGGTCGGAGACCGGGTCGCCGACGGCCGGGGTCTCGGCTATGCCGCCCATACAGGCGACGTACTCGTAGCCGTGCTCCAGCAGGTGCCGTACGGCGAGCTGGGCGCCGCCCAGGTCGTCCGTGACGACGGCGACGTCGTCGATGGCCTCGGGCCGCTCGTGAAGCAGCACGACCCGGGCGTCCCAGGCGTCGATCTCGGCGGCGGCCAGGTCGTTGAGCGCGTGGCTGACCAGGATGAGCCCGGAGACGCGCATGCCCAGGAAGGCCCGCAGGTAGTGGACCTCACGCTCGCCGACGTAGTCGGAGTTCCCGACGAGCACCATCTTTCCGCGCTCGGACGCGGCCTGTTCGACCGCGTGCGCCATCTCCCCGAAGAAGGGCTGGCGCGCGTCCGGCACGATCAGGCCTATGAGATCCGTACGCCGGGACGCCATCGCTTGCGCGACCCGGTCGGGCCGGTACCCCAGCTCCTTGATCGCGGCGAGGACACGCTCGCGCGTGGCCGGGGCGACCGGCCGGGGTCCGTTGTTGATGACATAGCTGACCACGGCAGTGGAAGTCCCTGCCAGCCGCGCCACATCATCCCGAGTCACCTTGGCCACGCGCGGAGTCTACGCGGATATACCCGCTCTGGGCAGGGCGTAAGGGAGCTTCCGTACTTACGTACGACATCCCGACCGCCGTCCGGCGGCCGCCCGCGCACTCCGTGCGGATAGCGATGCCCAGATGGGCACCGCGATACGCCTCTTTACGCCTTGGTACGCGCCTCGGTGGCGTCAAAAGCGACCGACTCGTCCTCGTTGTCCGGCTTTTCCTTGGCCGCCTTGGCCTTCGCCTCCTCGGCGGCGCGCTCCACCTTCTCCGGCGTAACGAATCGATAACCGACGTTCCGGACGGTGCCGATCAGCGACTCGTGCTCGGGGCCGAGCTTGGCGCGCAGCCGCCGTACGTGCACGTCGACCGTGCGCGTACCGCCGAAGTAGTCGTAGCCCCAGACCTCCTGGAGCAGCTGGGCGCGCGTGAAGACGCGGCCGGGGTGCTGCGCGAGGTACTTCAGGAGCTCGAACTCCTTGAAGGTGAGGTCGAGGACGCGGCCCTTGAGCTTGGCGGAGTACGTCGCCTCGTCGACCGACAGGTCGCCGTTGCGGATCTCCATCGGGGAGTCGTCGCTGACGATCTGCTGGCGTCCCATGGCCAGCCGCAGCCGCGCCTCGACCTCCGCCGGGCCGGCGGTGTCGAGCAGGACGTCGTCGATGCCCCAGTCGGCGGTGACGGCGGCGAGACCGCCCTCCGTGACGACGAGGACGAGCGGGCAGCCGGGGCCGGTCGAACGGAGCAGCTGACACAGGCTGCGGACCTGCGGCAGATCGCGGCGGCCGTCGACGAGGATGACGTCGGCGCCGGGGGTGTCGACGAGGGCGGGGCCCTCCGCGGGGGCCACCCGCACGTTGTGCAGGAGCAGGCCGAGGGCGGGGAGCACCTCCGTCGACGGCTGGAGGGCGTTGGTCAGGAGCAGCAGAGAACTCATACGTCTGGTTCCTCCTCGGTCCCTGCGAGGACGTTTGTTGGCACAGCACAGCTCTGCGATCCCGAAGGCCCCGTACACCTGCGGTTTCCCGCGTCGTATACAACGCTTCCGAAAGCACAAAAGGACCCGGGGGCTACGCTGCCCGAGTCCTCTGCCCAGCAGAATAGCCCACATGAGCACTGGTCCGGCAGGTCATGTGGCGCGTTCCACCGATCGTCCGCACTCCGAGACGACTCGGGGAACGTCCGTGCGATCACATTTGCGGAGGTTTCTGCGCACGTCCGACGGTGTGACGATCGACGCCGTATACGACCCGGGTGCCGTCGCATACGACCGGGATGACGTCGTATGCGACATCTCCCGGACGCCTGCCGATCACCCCGTGTTCGTCGTCGCCCACGGCTTCACCGGTGCCGTGGACCGGCCGCACGTGCGGCGGGTGGCTCAGGCCTTCGCCCGGTACGGGGCCGTCGTCACGTTCTCCTTCCGGGGCCACGGGGCGTCCGGCGGGCGGTCGACGGTCGGGGACCGGGAGGTGCTCGACCTGGCGGCGGCGGTGCGGTGGGCCCGGGAGCTCGGGCACGCGCGCGTGGGGACGGTGGGGTTCTCGATGGGGGGCTCGGTGGTGCTGCGCCATGCGGCGCTGTTCGAGGAGGGCACGGACGCGGTGGTGTCCGTCAGCGCCCCCGCACGCTGGTACTACCGGGGGACGGCCCCCATGCGCCGGCTGCACTGGCTGGTGACGCGGCCGGAGGGCCGGGTGGTGAGCAGGTACGGCTTCCGTACCCGCATCCACCACCGGGACTGGGACCCGGTCCCGCTCTCTCCGGTGGAGGCGGTGCCGAGGATCGCACCCACGCCCCTGCTGATCGTGCACGGCGACGCCGACGGCTACTTCCCCGTCGACCATCCCCGCATGCTGGCCGCGGCCGCCGCTGACCGGGGCGAACTGTGGCTGGAACCGGGCATGGGGCATGCCGAGCACGCGGCGAGCGACGAACTGCTGGAGCGGATCGGGGAGTGGGTCGTGGGCCGGGCGGGCTAGCCTGACGGGGTTCACCGACAAGCAATCGAGGAAGCAGATGCCAAAGGTCACGGTGCGCTACTGGGCCGCCGCCAAGGCCGCGGCCGGGGTGGCCGAGGAGCCGTACGAGGCGGCCACGCTCGCCGAGGCGCTCGACGGGGTCCGCGCGCGACACCCCGGCGAACTCGAGCGCGTGCTGCGGCGATGCTCGTTCCTCGTGGACGGTGACCCCGTGGGCACCCGCGGACATGAGACGGTACGGCTGGCCGACGGCGGCACGGTCGAGGTGCTCCCGCCGTTCGCAGGAGGGTGAGCGATGACCAACCAGCCGTACGACGGCTATGACCCCTACGGGCAGCAGCCGCAGACGCCGCAGGGGTGGCCCGGGCAGGGCTATCAGCAGGGGCACCAGGGGTACGACGATCCGTACGCCGCCCAGCAGTACGCACAGCAGTGGCAGGGCCAGACCTGGGAGACGCAGTCGCAGTCGCCGGTGTCCGCGCAGGTGACGGCGGCGGAGGAGACGGCGTATCTGCCGCCGCAGGGGTACGTGGCTAATGCTTCTGCCCCCACTCCTCCTTCCGCCGCCGGGTACGGCCCGGCCACCGTCGCCGGGAACCCGCGGGTCACGGACGCGCAGCGGGCGCGGGCGGAGGGGCGGTCACCGATCATCGAGCCCGGGATGCAGCCGGCCGCGCTGACGGCGCTGCTGGGGCTGTTGCTGGCGGGTGCGGCGGCGGTCGGCACGTATGCGCTCCTGGTGCCGCTCGTCGTCCTCCAGGCCGTCACCGCCGCCGGCTGGTTCCGGCTGAACGGGATGTGGCCGGCGCGGCAGGGCATCGCGCTGGGCTTCGCGGGCGCGCTGGCCGCGGACGCGGCGCTGCTGGCCTCGGGCCGCTCACCCTCGGCGATCCTCGGCACGCTCGGGGTGTGGGTGCTTCTGGCGCTGGTGCTCCAGCTGCGGTCGCACGCCGACCCGGACGAGCGGATGTACGGCCTGATGGCGACGGTCGCGGCGTCGGCCCTGGCGATCGTGGCGGGCGGGTACCTCGCGGCCGACGCGGAGGCGGTGACCGTGGGCGCGATCGCGGTGGCCGTCGCGGTCCTGGCCCGCGCCCTGCCGCTGCCGACCCCGGCGTCGGTGGTGGTGGCACTGCTCGCGGGAGCGGGCGGCGGCGTCGCGGCCGGCTCGCTGACGGGCCTGGGCACGTCGGGCGCCCTCCTGGGCACGGGCGCGGCAGCCTGCGCCCTGATCGGCCACCGAGTCGCCGGCTACGACTACCCGTCCCGCTTCGTCCACTTCACGGCGGGCGTGGCCCTGCCCCTGTCCGCCGCGGCCCCGGTGGTCTATGTACTCGGGCGGGCCCTGGTCTAGGGGGCTAGGGCCTGTCGTTTGGATCACGCCGCAGACGCGGGGTCGAGCAGAACAGTCGCTTCCCTGCGACCTGATCCAAACGACAGACCATAGCTGCGGGCAATCGTGCCGCTGAGGGCGGCACCGGTGGGCGATGACGACGCCGGGCGTCTGCCCTGTCACAGATGATCGACAAACCCAGGGCCCCCACCCCACGCGGAGTTACCCTCACGCAAGGACGACCGCTCGGTCGTCGAACACCGGACCGCCGTCCAACCGCCTAGGTGGGGGAAACACCGCATGCGCGCACTGCGAATACTGCTGATCGTCGTCGTGATCCTGGGCGGACTCTTCGTGATCGCCGACCGCGTCGCCGTGAACTTCGCCGAGGGTGAGGCCGCCGACCGTCTGAAGACCACCGAGAACCTCTCCGCCACTCCGGACGTGTCCATCAAGGGCTTCCCGTTCCTGACCCAGGTCGTCGGCGGTTCCCTGGACGACATCGAGGTCGGCATCACGAACTACGAGGCCGCCGCGGGCAACGGCGCCGAGAAGATCCGTATCGACGACCTCCGGGCCGACATGCGGGGCGTCGAGTTCTCCGGCGGCTACACCTCCGCCATCGCCACCAGCGCCACCGGCTCCGCGGCCATCGCCTACGACGAGCTGCTGAAGACGGCGAAGTCCGAGCCCACCCAGGTCGCCCCGGGCGTCACCGCCAACATCGTCGGCCTCTCCGACGGCGGCAACGGCAAGATCAAGGTCACCGTCGAGGCCACCGTCCTCGGCACCAAGCTGCCCGAACCGGTCTCCGTGCTCAGCTCCGTGACGGTGATCGACGGCGACACCGTGCGGGTGAAGGCCGACGGCCTGCCGAAGTTCGGCGGCGTCGAGATCGCCGAGTCCCGGGTCCGGGCCATCACCGACTTCCAGCAGAAGATCGACGGCCTGCCCGGTGGCATCCGGCTGGACAAGGTCCAGGCCGCGCCGGGCGGCGTCGAGATCACGGTGAAGGGTTCCAACGTCCGCCTGGCCGGGTAGGACAGGCGCCAGGCGGGCCGGACCTGGAGTGTCCGGTGGGCGAGACAGTGATGTCCGTAGCTCAGGGGTGACGGCGGATACATTCGGGCACGACCCTTGTCCCGCGCCTCCGCGAAGCCCCTCGATCCCACATCGTGGATTTTCTCGTCTCAGTATGCGACACGCCGGTGACACGCGTGCCTGACCGTCCCTACGATCGACGGCATGAAGCGACAGGCGGATCTCACGAAGCGGCGGGCAGTCGACCTGTGCCGCGTCGCCGCCATGCTCTGTCGCACCTTCTGAGCGACCGCGTCGGCCCATGCGCCGGCGCGCGCATCCCCGCCGCCCTGCACCAAGGGCACCCGTGCGCCGCCCTCGTCATGGGCGCGCGCCCCGCAGATCTCGCACGCCCCGCCGCAACTGCCCCGGAGGAGAAAGAGCATGAGCCGCAGCGACGTCCTGGTCGACGCCGACTGGCTCCAGGAGCACCTGGACGACCCGACCATCGCCATCGTCGAGGTGGACGAGGACACGTCCGCCTACGAGAAGAACCACATCCGGAACGCGATCCGCATCGACTGGACCAAGGACCTCCAGGACCCGGTCCGTCGTGACTTCGTCGACCAGGAGGGCTTCGAGAAGCTCCTGTCGGAGAAGGGCATCGCGAACGACCACACGGTGATCCTGTACGGCGGCAACAACAACTGGTTCGCCTCCTACGCGTACTGGTACTTCAAGCTGTACGGCCACGAGAACGTCAAGCTCCTCGACGGCGGCCGCAAGAAGTGGGAGCTCGACGCCCGCGAGCTGGTCGCCGGCGACGAGGTGCCGGAGCGCCCGAAGACCGACTACAAGGCCAAGCCGCAGGACACGTCCATCCGGGCGTTCCGCGACGACGTCGTGGCGGCCATCGGCTCGCAGAACCTCGTCGACGTGCGCTCGCCCGACGAGTTCTCCGGCAAGCTGCTCGCCCCGGCCCACCTGCCGCAGGAGCAGTCCCAGCGCCCCGGCCACGTGCCGAGCGCCCGCAACATCCCGTGGTCCAAGAACGCCAACGACGACGGCACCTTCAAGTCGGACGAGGAGCTCAAGGAGCTCTACGCCGCGGAGAGCGTCGACCTGGCCAAGGACACCATCGCCTACTGCCGTATCGGTGAGCGCTCCGCGCTGACCTGGTTCGTGCTGCACGAGCTGCTCGGCGTGGAGAACGTCAAGAACTACGACGGCTCCTGGACCGAGTACGGCTCCCTCGTCGGTGTGCCGATCGAGCTCGGCGCCAACAAGTAAGCAAACCGACCGACCTTATCTGACCTCTCTTCAGGAGTACGACATGTGTGGAGCGAAGGCCGGCGGCCCGGACGCCTCGACGATCAAGCCCGGTGAGACCACGATCCAGGGTCAGGTGACCAAGGACGGCGAGCCGGTGACCGGCTACGTCCGTCTGCTGGACTCGACCGGCGAGTTCACGGCCGAGGTGCCGACCTCGGCGACCGGACAGTTCCGCTTCTACGCGGCGGAGGGCACCTGGACCGTCCGTGCCCTCGTGCCCGGCGCCACCGCCGACCGCACGGTCGTCGCCCAGAAGGGCGGCCTGGCGGAGGTTGCGATCGCCGTCTGACGGCGGCAGTGCCAGGAGGGGCCGCATCCCACGGATTGGACGCCCGGGGTGCGGCCCTTCGGCATGCCCGGACCTACGCTGGAGGTATGTACGCACGACGGCGGCGCACGTACTTCGCGATGATGGGCGGCTGCATCGCCCTGTTCGTCCTGGCCTGGGGCGTCGTACGCCTGTGGTCCGTCCCCGTCGCCGTCGGGATGTGCCTCGTCGCCATGGTCATCCCGCCCGTCGCGGCGATGGTCGCGAACCGCCGGGGCCCGGACGACCGCTGGTGGGACGACCCCTCCGGCGACCCCAAGTCCGACGAGTGGTGGGACGAACTGGACGGCAAGAAGCGCCGGTAGTGAACCGGCGAGGGGGAGGAAGCGTGCGTCTGACGGCGGCGACCCTGGACGCCCCGAACGCCCGAGAGCTGGCCGCCTTCTACCTGCGGCTGCTGCCCGGGTGGCGGGTGTGGCGCGGGGAGGACTGGCAGGACTGGGTGCACATCCGGCCGCCGGACGGTGGTACCGGACTGTCCTTCCAGACCGAGCCCGCCTACCGGCCGCCCGTCTGGCCGAGCACGCCGGACCGGCAGCAGCTGATGATCCACCTCGACATCGAGGTCGACGACCTGGAAGCCGAGACCGCACGGGCCCTGGCCGAGGGCGCGCGTCTGGCCGAGTACCAGCCGCAGGACGGCGTCCGGGTGCTCCTGGACCCGGCGGGCCACCCCTTCTGCCTCTTCACGGAGGCGGCTGAGCCGTCTCAGTAGACGAGCGCCTGGGTCTCCTCCGCCATCGCCTCCTGGACGAAGACCTGGGCGCCGGCGATCCGGACGCCCTTGATGACGTCCTGCTCCGTGATCTCGCGGCGGGCCGCGCACTGCGTGCACAGGGTGACGCGGCCGGCGGCCAGGACCGAGTCGAGCAGGTCGGGGAGCGGGGCCGCGTGCGGCAGCTCGAATTCGGCGGCCCGGCCGGGCAGGGCGAACCAGGCGGACTCGCCGGTCAGCCACACGGAGACCTCGACGCCGCTCGCCACGGCCACCGCCGCCACCGTGAACGCCTGGGAACACCGCTCGGGGGCATCGGCCCCCGCCGTCACCTTGATCACGAGCTTTTTCGCCATGGCCGAATCGTAATCAACGCCCCTACAACTCCGGGCACTGCCTGAAGGTCTCCTGTGCGCGCGCATACGGAATGCGCGCTTCACGTTCTGTGGGGGACGTCTTGGAAGTACCCGAAGAAGTGGCCGGCGAGTCCGTGGCCGAGTCCGGGCCGCGTCGCCGTCGGCGGGGGCGTACGGTCACGCTGATCGGTGCCGCCGCCGTGCTCGGACTGGTCGCCGGCACCTGCGCCGGTTACCTCGTACAGGTGGACCGCGCGCCCACCAAGCTGCCCTCGCTCTCGCAGCCGTCGCTCGCGCAGGCCACGGGCGACGGTCCCGAGCCGCTGTCGGCCGCGCGGGACAGGCGTGTGAAGACCGACGGTGACCTGCGGAAGCTGCTGCTGAAGAAGCCGCGCGGGGCGCGGGACGCCGAGTATCTGATGGGCGACGAAGGCTGGCTGGACCTCGCGGGCTACGCGGCGTACTACAAGAAGCCGGGCGAGATATTCGGCGAGCTCGTCAGCAACGAGTTCCGGCGCGCTGCCGTCACCGGCTGGCGGGTCGACGGCACGTACCACGTGGAGATCCGCCTGGTGCAGTACCGGCAGGAAGAGGTGCTTGCCGCCGCCGACAGGACCGGCAACAGCCAGTACTGGGCCGAGGCCGAGGGCGGCACCGACAGCTGGGCCGTGCCCGGCACCGGGGACGGTCGGGTGTACGTCCACGACCGGCCCGAGACCGAGCCCGGCTACGTTCCGGTGTACACCGCCGAGGCACACGCCTGGCGTGGCGACATCGCCGTGGAGATCTGGGTGACGGACACCAAGCCGATTCCCAAGGCGAAGATCATGAATCTGGCCGAGCGGCAGATGGAGCGGCTGTGAGCGACACATTGGAGCCGGTGGAGCCGGTGGAGTCGACGGCCATGTCCGAGCCCGTCTCCGAGCCGCAGAAGGAGCCCGCACGCCGTGGTCGTGTCGCCGCCGTCACCGCCTCCGTCCTGCTGGCGGTCACCGTCGCCGGCGGCGCGGGCTACACCGTCGTGGCCGTGAACGGCGCCGACCGGGACGCGGGCGCCCCCGTCTGGACGTTTCCCCGGAACAAGACCAAGGCCGAGGCGGACGAGAAGGCCGCCCCCTCCGGGCTCGCCGGCATGCTCGTGCCGTACGGGGCCCCCGGGACCAACGGGTGGGGGCGCGGTCCGGACCTCGGTGCGTACGGCTCGGACGCCGCGCTGAGCGGGGAGCAGGCCACGGCCCTGCGCAAGGAGTCCCTGAGCGGCCTGCCGCGCACCCAGCGCAAGCGGCTGGAGAAGGCGGTCGACCGGTTGCGCATCACCGGCATCGCCATGCGCAGCTACCTCAGCACCACCAAGCTCTCCGACGCCTACACCGACGACGCCTACACGGTGCGCGTCGAGCTCGCCCAGATGGACAACAGGGCCGCAGTCCGGGACGCCTCACGTTTCCGGAGTGAGGTCGCCGACGCCCTGGGCGCCTTCCGCAAGGGCCCGGAGATCAAGGGCCACAAGAACGCCCACTGCTTCCTGCCGCCGAAGGACACCGACGGGGACCTGGAGACGATGTACTGCTCGGCCTATGTCGGGAACGTCCTGGTCACAGCCGTCGCGGCCGGCGCGGATCCACTCGACACCAAGGGGGCCGCGATGTTGCTGCGCGAGCAGCTCGACCGTATAGCCGAGCCGGGGGAGGCGGTATGACCGAGCAGCAGCAGACCGCCGTTCCGCCCGTGCCCGTGGCGCGGCCGGACGTGCCGTCGGGCCTGGTGCGCAAGGACCGCCGGGTCCTGCGGGCCGTCCTGCGCTGGACCGCCGCCGTGGCCGTCTGCGCGGCGGTCGGCGCGGCCACGGCGTTCGGCATCACGCGAATGGACCGGACCGACGTACCCGGGCTCGCGACGGAGCCGGACGGGCGCTGGGAGTACCCGGTGCTCACCCGCCCGCCGCTGCCCTCCGGCAGCGCGGGCCCCTTCGCCGAGGCGAACACGGCCGGCACGCACCACGCCGACCCGCGTGCCCTCCTCCTGCCCGCTCCGAAGGGCGCCAGGGAGGACAAGGCGCTGCGCGGCTCGGCCGGCTGGGCGGCGAAGAAGGACCTCCTGGCGGAGTACGCCACGAAGGACGACCGCGAGGAACTCGGGCAGCACCTCACCGACCACGGTCTGCGGCACATCGCCGCCCGCGGCTGGACGATGCCGGACGGCACCCGCACCCGGATCTACCTGCTCCGGTTCGACACCGCGGCCGTCGTCGACGGGCTGCTCGCGCCCTACCTCGCCCCCTACAGCGCGCCGAAGTTTCCCCTGCGCGGGGCCGGGACGTCCGCGAACGACAAGACGTTCCCCGACGACGCCGTGGTGGACGACGTCGAGCGCGTGGTCTACGACGAGGCCAGGCCGCACGGCGTCGAACAGGTCCGTCACGCCTACCTCGCCGCCGGTGACACCCTCGCGCTGGTCGTGCAGTCCCGGAAGGGCGGTGCGCGGGCCGTGCCCTTCCAGCAGACGGTGACCCTGCAGAGCCAGTTGCTCGGCTGACTCCCGCCCCGGGCCCACCTCACAAAGAGGCCCGGGGTCCGGCCGCGTAAGCTGGGCCCGGCCCTGTGCACACATCCGCACCCCGCTCAAGGAGCACCCCGTGGAACTCTTCTTCGAAATCCTGCTGGTCCTGGTCGCCGTCGGCGTCCTCGCCTTCGCCGGGCTCACCGTGAAGAAGCTGTACCAGGGCCAGCGCTGACCCACGTCTAGGAACCTCTCATGATCGAGATCCCGTCCGACCTCCACAAAGACCTCGTCCCGCTCGCCTTCCTGCTCGGCAACTGGGCCGGTGCCGGTGTGCACGACTTCCCCGGCTCCGAGAAGTGCAACTTCGGGCAGGAGGTCGCCTTCACCCACGACGGCCGGGACTTCCTCGAGTACCGCTCCCACAGCTGGGTGCTGGACAAGGACGGCAACAAGGTCCGGCCGCTGGAGTCCGAGCACGGCTACTGGCGGATCGACGCCGACCGCAAGGTCGAGGTGACGATGACCCGCGACGACGGCGTCATCGAGATCTGGTACGGCGAGCTGGCCGACAAGAAGCCGCAGATCGACCTCGTGACGGACGCGGTGGCCCGCACCGCCGCCTCCCAGCCGTACACCGGCGGCAAGCGGCTGTACGGCTACGTCAAGAGCGACCTGATGTGGGTCGGCGAGAAGCAGACCCCCGAGGTCGAGCTGCGCCCCTACATGTCGGCCCACCTGAAGAAGGTCGTCACCCCGGAGGAGGTCGAGCGCTGGGCCAAGGCCCTGCCCGACGATATGCCGGACGACGGCATCGCCTTCTTCAAGTAGTCCCCGCGCCCCTCGCTTCCCAGTGGCCCCGGCCGGACATGGCCGGGGCCACTCCACGTGCGTCAGGGCCATTCTCTGAATCCGCCGGGAGGGGTTAACAGATCGCTCTAGCAGTTCACTGCGGTTGCGAACAGTTGCCTTTGTGGCTACGGTGGAGACCGCAGCGCCGAGTGGTGTGATCCTCGCGCGGTGTGTGAAAAGCAAAACCCCCGGCCGCGCACGGAGTGCGGCCGGGGGTTCGAAAGCCGTGCCCCGGGTGGCGTGCTGTGCAGAGGCGAGCCCAGGGCGTTCGTATCTCACCGTATCACGGTGGGTCTTCCCGTACCTGGACCATGCTGGGCGAAGCCATGCCCAAAAGAGGGGGATCACAGTGACCGACCAGCTGCCGGAGTGGATGCTGCGCGCCTTTTCCAAGTTCAGGCTGGCGCGCTACGTGGGCGCGGCGCGCGGCAACGCCGTGGTGGCCGGGCGGCTGTACTGGTGGAACGTCGAGGCGTCCGCCGCGCTGTACGGCTCACTGCACTGTCTGGAGCTCGCCCTGCGCAATGCCCTCCATCATCAACTCTGCCTCGCCTACGGCAGGGCCGACTGGTGGGCTGTGGCACCGCTCAGTCCCAACGGACAGCGGCTCGTGGGCAAGGCGCGGAGCAAGTGTGAGCGCCGCGGGCTCGTTCCCGCACCGGCGGACGACATCGTGGCCGAGCTGTCCTTTGGTTTCTGGGCCTCCCTGGTCAGCGGTGGATCGCGTTACGACCGTCTGTTCTGGGTGCCCACCGTGCATAAGGCATTCGCGCACTACTCGGGCCGACGCGACGCCCTCTACGACGGTCTGTGGTCACTGGTCCTGCTGCGGAACCGGATCATGCACCACGAGCCGATCCACCACCGGGACCTCGCGGCCGACCATGCAAAGATCTACCGCATGCTGGGCTACATCGACCCGCAGCTGGCCAAGGAAGCGCAGGCCATGGACCGTTTCCCGGTTGTCCTTGCGAGCCGCGGGGACGTGCTGAGCGGTTCGAGGCCGCCCCGCTTCTGACTCCTCGGGGAGGCGCTGTGAGTGACATCGACGACGTACTCGTCTCGCGGGCCGACATCGCGCGGCTCGCGGGGGTGCGACGGCCCGCGGTGACAAACTGGGAGCGGAGGCACCAGGACTTTCCCGATCCGGCCGTCGTGGACCGCGCCGACGGTCTTGGCGAGATCGAGGTGTTCCGGGCCGCCGAGATCCTGGCATGGCTGGAGCGGCGCACTGTTCCGGCGAACGCGCGGCGGCCCGAGGAGCCGGCCGGGACGACTTACGGGGACCGGTTCCGCGCCGGTCTGGGAGGGGCGCGGGCCGGGGCGCTGCTTCAAGTCGTGCAGCGCTTGGGCGGCCCGGAGGCGGAACGCTTCCGCGGGGAGCTTTCCGTGGCGGACTACCTCACCGTGCTGCTCTCGCTCGTCTACGTGCGGGGCTGCCTGCCCGACGAATGGAAGAGAGTGACGGCTGATGCGAGCAGGGATCAGCTCCCGCACTCCGGTGAGCTGCTCGTCCGCTTCCTCGCGCGCGCTGTCGAACAGGGTCTGGGCCCCGGCCATGGCCAACTGCTCCTCGCCCTTTCCAGGAGGCTCGGCGACTCCCGGGTAGCCGACACCGTGCAGTTGCTGGACGAGACGGGGTCGGTGGAGCGGGCGGAGTACGCGCAGGCCTTCGAATGGCTCCTGGCCCGGTACGGCGAACTCGCGGGCAGGACGGCCGGTGACTTCTTCACGCCGCGTGCCGCGGTCGACCTCGTGTCGAAGCTCATGACCAACGACGCTCGGGGCGTCAGGAGTGTGCACGATCCCTTCGTGCGCGCGGGTGAGCTGCTGGCCGCCGCACTCGACGGTGTGGCGGACGCCCGGGAGGGGGCGCTGCCCGAGGCCAGTGGGGCCGGAGTGGGGGAACACCCGCTGGCCCTCGCCGGTATGAACCTCGCGCTGCACGGCGTGACCGACGCCGATCTGCGGCCCGGGCACACCGCCCCGTCCGCAGGGCTCGGCCCCGGGCGCCGCGCGTTCGACCGCGTCGTCGCGAACCCGCCGTTCAACACCCGGCTTCCGGAGTATCCCGGCGACCCCGCGCACTGGCGCTACGGTAAGCCGCCCCGGCACAACGCCAACTTCGACTGGCTCCAGTACGTCGTGGCCTCGCTCGCTGCAGGCGGGCGCGCGGCCGTGGTGATGCCCGACATCGCGGCCTTCTCCTCCAACCCCTCCGAACGGCGGATCCGGTCCGCCATGGTGGAGGACGGCGCGGTGGAGGCCCTGATTGCCTTGCCCTCCCACCTGTTCACCACGACCAGCATCTCCGTCACGATCTGGCTGCTGCGGTATCCGGAGGGGAGCGGTGACGAGGTCCTTTTCGTCGATGCCAGGCGGTTCGGATCGATGGCCTCCCGGGTGCAGAGAGCGCTCGCCCCGGAAGAGACGCAGAGCATTTTCCGGGAGTACGAGTCCTGGTGGGCGGCCCGGGCGGCCGGGCGCCCCTACCCGGGCATCCCGGGGGTGAGCAGGGCCGTACCCCTCGCCGAGATCAGGGAGCGGGACCACACGCTCAGCCCTTCCGTCTACCTGTCGAGCGACCTTCCGACAGACGCGTCGGCCGTGGACCCGAGCGAACTGAACGTGCTGGCCGGACGGATGGCGGAGGCGCACAGCCGGGCCCGTGCCGCGGACACCGCGGTGGATGAGCTGCTGAGGAGGTACGGCCTGTGAGCGCGGACAGTCGCGAAGGCATCCCGGAAGGGTGGCAGCCGGTCCCCCTCGGCGACATCTGTGACATCCAGTCGGGCGGGCCGGCACTGCGCCGGAGCGAGGAGGTGACCGGTGGTGTTCCTCTGGTCCGTCCGGCCGATCTCCGCAACCGGAGGATCTCGCCGGAGCCGGGGATGCCACACCTGTCCCCCGAGCGGGCGCGCGAACTCCGCAGACACCGGCTCGTCGCCGACGACATCCTGGTGAGCCGTACCGGGACGGTCGGCCGGGCGGCACTGGTCACGGAGCACGAGCAGGAGTGGCTCTACAACACCCACCTGCTGCGCGTGCGACCGCACGATCCGGCGCAGGCGCTGTACCTCGTCGCGTATCTCGCCCGCCGGGCGACGGCCGACTGGCTGGGGAGCCGAGCCGTGGGAACGACCGGCATGAGATCGATCACCGTACGCACCCTGTCGGAACTGCCGGTCCTGCTCCCCCCGGTCGATCAGCAGCGGGACATCGGAGTTGCCCTGGCGGCGGTCGACGAGAAGATCCGGGCCCATGAGGACATTGTCAGGACCGCTGGTGTCCTGCGCGACACTCTTTCGGATCTCCTGATGTCGGGCCGGCTGCCGCCGTATCCGTGATCGGGCCGGCGCTTCTACACTGGGTGCTGTGGTGAGCACCGACTGGAAGAGCGATCTGCGGCAGCGCGGCTACCGGCTGACCCCGCAGCGGCAACTCGTGCTCGAAGCCGTGGACACCCTTGAGCACGCGACCCCCGACGACATCCTCGTGGAAGTGAGGAAGACGGCGTCGGGGGTCAACATTTCCACGGTGTACCGGACTCTGGAGCTGCTGGAGGAGCTCGGCCTGGTCAGCCACGCCCATCTGGGGCACGGGGCGCCGACGTACCACCTCGCGGACCGGCACCACCACCTCCACCTGGTCTGCCGTGACTGCCAGGACGTCATCGAGGCGGACGTCGCCGTGGCCGCCGAGTTCACCGCGAAGCTGCGGCAGACGTTCGGCTTCGACACCGACATGAAGCATTTCGCGATCTTCGGCCGGTGCGAGGACTGCACGCTCAAGGCTTCAACTACCGAGTCGTAGGCTTACGGATATGAAGAGCCCCCTGCTGACCCTGCCCGGCGCCGTCCCCGCCGAGGGCGTGGACGAAGGCGTCGCCGCCCACTACGGCGATCTGTTCCGCGAACAGCGCGCCCTCGCCGACGGCACCGGTTTCGTGGACCTCTCGCACCGGGGGGTCGTCACCGTCACCGGCGAGGACCGCCTCGCCTGGCTGCACCTGCTGCTCACCCAGCACGTCAGCGACCTCCCGGCGGGCCGGGCCACCGAAGCGCTGATCCTGTCCGCGAACGGCCATATCGAGCACTCCCTCTACCTCGTCGACGACGGCGAGACGGTCTGGGCCCATGTCGAGCCGGGCACCCAGGAGGCGCTGATCGCGTACCTGGAGTCGATGAAGTTCTTCTACAAGGTGGAGGTCGCCGACCGGACGGCCGACATCGCGGTGGTGCACCTGCCGGCCGGCTCCATCGCCGAGGTGCCTCAGGGCGTCGTCGTACGGGAGACGCCGTACGGCCGGGACCTGTTCCTGGCGCGCGCCGACCTCGAGGCGTACGCCGGGCAGGCCGGGCCGCCCGCCGGGATCCTCGCCTACGAGGCGCTGCGCGTGGAGCAGCACCGGCCCCGGCTGGGCTTCGAGACCGACCACCGCACCATCCCGCACGAGCTGGGCTGGATCGGCTCTGCGGTGCACCTGCAGAAGGGCTGCTACCGGGGCCAGGAGACGGTCGCCCGGGTGCATAACCTGGGCAAGCCGCCGCGCCGGCTGGTCTTCCTGCACCTGGACGGCAGCGAGGTCCACCTGCCGGTGGCGGGCACCGAGCTCCGGCTCGCGGACGACGGCCCCGACGGCCGGAAGATCGGCTTCATCACGACCTCCGTACGCCACCACGAGCTCGGGCCGGTCGCCCTCGCGCTGGTGAAGCGGAACGTGGCCGTGGACGCGCCGCTGGTGGCCGGGGACACGGCCGCGGCCCAGGAAGTCGTCGTCGAGCCGTAGAGCTTGTAGTTCTTTCGGGTCAGATCTCGATCAGCACGGTGAACGGGCCGTCGTTCGTCAGTGATACGCGCATGGCCGCGCCGAAGCGGCCCGTGGCCACCGTCGCGCCCAGCGAGCGCAGCTGGGCCACCACCTCGTCGACGAGCGGTTCGGCGACGTCGCCGGGGGCGGCGGCGTTCCAGGTGGGGCGGCGGCCCTTGCGGGCGTCGCCGTACAGGGTGAACTGGCTGATCACCAGGAGCGGGGCGTCGATGTCGCTGCACGACTTCTCGTCGTGGAGCATGCGGATCGACCAGAGCTTGCGGGCCAGCTGGGCCGCCTTCTCCTTGGTGTCCTCGTGCGTGACCCCGACCAGGGCGCACAGCCCTTCGCCTTCGATCGCCCCTACCGTCTCGCCGTCCACGACGACGCTCGCGCCGTCCACCCTCTGCACCACTGCTCGCATACGTCCATCATGCAGGGCGGTGAACGCGCGATCGCGGGCGGTTCGCGCATGGCCCGAAAGGGTGGTTTGTGCGGGGCACCAACAGGCCGCGCACGGCCGTATTTTGCTGCTTACCCGCCCATCTGGGGCCTATCAGGGGCACTCGTTCCCATAGCGGCCACTTGGGGTGGCACGATGCTTTCACACACCGGTCGAGGGGACGGTTGAGGCACATGAGCACATCGAGTACCGGGCATCCGCTGGAGGCTGCCTGGTCGAGCCACACGGGGATCGGGGCGTCGGAGTACCACCGGCCGCCCACACAGCGCACCGACAGCCCGCCGCTGCCCTCGGACGCTCCCGAGCACGATCTGACCGCGCTGAACCTGTCCGAGCTGCGTTCGCTGCGCCGCGAGGCCCAGCGCGACGAAGCCGACCTCAGCTACGTACGGCGGCTGCTCCAGGGGCGGATCGACATCCTGCGGGCGGAGCTGACGCGGCGCACCCCGGTGGGCACGGCCTCCGTCGCCGTACCCGCTCAGGCGTCCGTCGTCGAGCGGCTCGCGGAGATCCTGCGGGACGCCCCGGCCCGGCACCGCTCCTCCGCCCGCCACCTGACCCTGGGGACGCCGCAGGGCGAGGAGTACCGGCGGCTGGCCGCGGAGATGCTCGCCGAGGTCGAGCTGTCCGATCTGGACGCCCGGACGGACCTGGAGCTGAACACCGCGATGCGGCGGCTCGTGCGCTACGAGCAGCAGGTCTCCCAGCGGCGGCAGCGGCTCCAGCGCACGGCCGACGAGTGCAGCGCGGAGATCGCGCGCCGGTACCGCGAGGGGGAGGCGCAGGTCGACGACCTGCTCGTGTAAGTCGCTCGGGGGTCTGGGGAGGGCCGGTCGATATTTACGCGACACCGACCGGCCCTCCGCCTAGCGTGATGCCATGACCGCCACTCCCCGCGCCGACGGCATCGACGTACGCCCCATCACCGAAGCCGAGTTCGCCGACTGGCTGCGTGCCGTGAACACCGGCTTCCTGCGGGTGCCCGCCCTGTCCGAGGAGGAGATCGAGGGCCGCCGTGAACGGTTCGTCCCGGGCCGCTACCTCGGTGCCTTCGACGGCGGCCGGTGCGTGGCGACCTTCCGGTCCTTCGACCAGGAGCTCACGGTGGTGGGCGGGGCGAGGGTCCCGGCCGACGCCGTCTCGGGCGTCACCGTCCACGCCACCCACCGCCGCCGCGGGCTGCTCAGCCGGATGATGGCGCGGGACCTGGCCGCCGCGAAGGACCGCGGGGACGTCGTCGCGACGCTGATCGCCGCCGAGTACCCGATCTACGGCCGGTACGGCTTCGGGCCGGCGACCTGGATGTCCGAGTGGACGGTCGACGTGCCGCGTGCCGGTCTCGACGCCCGCTGGGCGGGCCCGGCGGACGGCGGGCGGATCGACCTGGTGGACGGCGAGGACGTCCGCAAGCTCGGCCCCGACCTGCACGAGCGGCTGTGCCGCCTCCAGCCCGGCGCCATCGACCGTGACGAGCTGTGGTGGAAGTGGAACACCGGCGCCGTACGGGTCGACCCGTCCTGGAAGCAGCCCTTCTTCGCCGTGTACCGCTCGGCGTCCGGCGAGGTCGAGGGCATGGCCGCCTACGACGTGGACGACAACTGGGGCGATGGCAAGCAGCCCTTGAACACGGCGACGGTGAGGTGGCTGATCGGCGTCACGCCGGCCGCGGAGCGCGCCCTGTGGCAGTACCTGTGCTCCATCGACTGGGTCGTGCAGGTCAAGAGCGGCTGGCGGGCCCCCGACGACCTGCTCCCGCACGTCCTGCCGGATCCGCGGGCGGCCAGGATCACCTCACTGGCGGACTGGCTGTGGGTGCGGATCCTCGACGTCGCAGGCGCGCTTCAGGCGCGGACGTACGACGGGGAGGGGACGCTGGTGCTGGAGGTCGCCGGCGTCGACGGTCTGACCGGCGGGCGCTACCGGCTGGAGGCCTCGGGCGACGGGGCGTCCTGTACGCCGACCACCGAGAGTGCGGAACTCACGCTCGGACTGGTCGAGTTGGGGGCGCTGTGGCTCGGGGACGAGTCGGCGGTGCGGCTGGCGGCGCTGGGCGGGGTGCGGGAAGAACGAGCGGGCGCCGCCCGGAAGGCCGACGCCCTGCTGCGTACGTCCAGGCGGCCTTGGTGCCCGGACCTGTTCTGAACCGCTCCCTTCCGCCGACGACAGGGATCCCGCATCCGTAGCGAGCTGTTCGGTTGTGGTTGTTGTGCGGTGGTGACTGCCGGCGGTGGTGCCGGCCGGCCGGGGCTCCCGGCTCCCCTCCGGAAGGGAGCCCCACGGCGGATGGCCAACCCTCTGAAGGTCTGACCATGTCGCTGAAGTTGGCGACCAACTTCACTGTACTTATCTCCGCTTGGAAGCGGCTCATAACCACCTAGTGCTGAACTGCCGAAAGATGGCGGGAAGTTGTACTGTTTGGTTGTGGACCCGGAACACGCCTCCGTCAATGGACGGAAGAGGTCGCAACGGCCACAGAGAACACATCACGAGGTGGCCGACGAACTGCGCGCCCGGATCAGGTCAGGAGTGCTGCGGCCCGGTGAGCGCATGCCCACCCAGGCCCAGCTGGCCCACGAGTTCGGCGTCGAGCGCGGTGCCGTACGCCAGGCCCTGCGCATCCTCCAGTCGGAGCGGCTGCTCACCAACGTGTCCAAGGGCAGCCCGGCGACCGTCGCCCCTGACCTCGCCAGGGCGCTGACCGGCCCGCAAGCTCCGCCCCTGCCCACCACGGTGGCCCTCGCGCCCCGGATCGCGGCGGCCTTCGCGGCGGAGCACGTCGAGATAGACGCCGTGTGCCTGACCTCCATCTCCCTCACGCTCGCCATCGGTGAGCCGCTGCGGCAGATCCACGCCGGACGGCTGAAACCGGCCAAGGTCGACGTCCGGGTCCTGCTGCCGAGCCGGGACATCGACCTCGCCTTCCCGGTGCCGGTCGAGGGGCGCGGCGACGACTGGGTACACGACCGGTGGCTGGCGATGCGCAACGCCCAGGGGCAGGTCCTCCGGCACAACCTGCTGGCCCTGCGCTCCACGCACGGCATCGACGTGCACGTCATGTTCCGGGCGCTGCCCTTCACCCCGCCGGTGAAGCTGTACCTGCTCAACAACGCGGAGGCGCTGTTCGCGTACTACACGCTGATGCGCCGGGAGGCCGAGATCGACCACGAGCGCCTGGAGATGTACGACGCCCAGGGCACCCAGTCGATGCTGTTCTCCTTCCAGCAGGGCCCCGGCCTGCGCGACACGACGTTCGTCGAGCAGTCGCACCTGTGGTTCAACGCGCTGTGGGAGACGATCAGTTCGGAGCTGGTGCTCACCAGCTGACTTATCGGGCAGGGCCCGTCATCAGCAGCGCGAGCACGACCGCTCCGGCGGAGCTGACGGCCGGGCTCTTGGCCTTGATGCCTACGGTGAGAAGGATCAGGCCGACGATTCCGGCCGGGCCGTACTTCCACTGGACGAGCTGCTCGAAGGCGACGACGAAGGCGGCGGAGAGGAGAGCGAGGGCGGGCATTGGTCTTCCCCCTTCGGAAGTTCGGAGGCAAAACTTCCGCCAACTTGGGTAAGTTGGCAACCAACTATGATTAAGTTGTCCCCACTTGGCCCCTAGTTATAAACAACTCGCAAACAACTCCCGTCAGATGGATCAGAGTTGTAGCGTTTGGTCGTGACCCAGGAGAATGTGGCGGAGAACGTGGCAGTGAACGGCAGCAGCAGGCTCTCGCCCCAGGAGATCGCCGGCATCCTGCGGGACCGCATCCGCGCCGGAGACCTCAAGCCGGGGGACCGCCTGCCCACCCAGGCCGAACTGGCCGAGGAGTTCGGCGTGGAACGCGGTGCCGTCCGTCAAGCCCTGCGGGCACTCCAGGAGGACGGCCTCCTCACCAACGTCAGCAAGGGCAGCCCGCCGCGGATCGCCGCGCCCGCCCCGGCCCGCGGCGAGCCCCAGCCGACCATGGTGGGCCTGGCACCGCGGCTCACCGAGGCGTTCTCGGCCCGCCGCGTCCGCGTCGACGTCGTCTGCCACACCGCGGAGACCCTGATGATCGCCATCGGCGAGCCGCTCCGCCTGATCCACGAGGGCCGTATCCACCCGGAGTCGATCGACGTCCGCATCCTGGTCCCCTCCCGGGACATCGAACTGGCCTTCCCCGTCCCCGTGGAGGCGCACGGCGACGACAACCCGGTCCACCAGCGTTGGCTGGCCATGCGCAACGCCCAGGGCCAGGTCCTCCAGCACAACCTGCTCGCCCTGCGCTCCACGCACGGCATCGACGTCCACGTCACGTTCCGCGCGCTGCCCTTCACCCCGCCGGTGAAGCTGTACCTGCTCAACCAGGAGGAGGCGCTGATCGGCTACTACATGCTGACCAGGCGGGCGGAGGAGTGGGGCAGCCAGACCCTGGACATGTACGACGTCCTCGGCTCCCAGTCGCTCCTCTTCTCCTTCGTGAGACGGGCGGGCCTGCGGGACGCGGCGTTCGTACAGGAATCCCAGAAGTGGTTCGACGCCCTCTGGGAAACCATCACCTCGGACCTGACACTCTCCTAGTGACTTCTGATACGACGCAGACTGGTTCGGTGACAGTCGAGACCGAGAACGATCAGCACCATCTCCTGACTCTGATCAAAGGCGCCCGTGTCGTGCTCTGGGACTTCGACGGGCCCATATGCCGTCTGTTCGCCGGGCACTCGGCGGACCGGGTGGCGAGCGACCTGGTGTCCTGGCTGGAGGGCCGGGGTCTGCACGGCCTGCTGACGGACGCGGAACGCGAGTCGCTCGACCCGCATGTCGTCCTGCGCGCCGTGGACCGCCGGCATCCCGGCAGCGACCTCGTCGCCGAGCTGGAGGAACGCCTCACCCAGGAGGAACTGCGGGCCGCGTTCTCGGCGATGCCGACCCCGTACGCGGATCCGCTGATACGCACCTGGTCGGCGGTGGGCTCCCGCCTCGCGATCGCCACCAACAACTCCCCGCGGGTGGTGCGCAAGTACCTCGACAGCCGCGGCCTCGTCGGCTGCTTCGCCCCTCACGTCTACGGCCGCACCCAGGAGCTCCACCACCTGAAGCCGGACCCCCACTGCCTCAACCGTGCGCTGAGCGCCATGGGCGCCGCCCCCGCCGACGCCCTGATGATCGGCGACACCCCCTCGGACCGCGATGCCGCGGCACAGGCCGGGGTGCCGTTCCTCGGGTACGCGCGCAACCCCCGGAAAGCCAAGATCCTGAGGGAAGCGGGAGCCGGCACCGTCGTCGAATCCCTGGAGCCCGTACTGGGGCTGCTGCGGCGCGGCTAGGCCTGCTGCTGTCCGGGGCGGGCGCCGGTTCACCTGGGATCACCTGGGAGGGGACGAGTTCGGCTCGATAGCCGGGTTCTCCCCTGATCACGGCGTGCGGTGGAGTAACGTGCCTTCCCCCTTACACCATCCGCACCACCGGGGCAGGCTGAACCACCCAATGACACCCCCCTCGGTCTCCGGGGCTCGGCAGCGAGCAGTCGAGATGAGCGGCGACCCGAACCTGGTCCAGGGGCCACTCAAGGGGTACCACCACGAGACCTACGTCCTCGCGTTGCCCGGTGGGACACGAACCGTCAAGGTCCGTGAGCCGCGCTCGGAGATCCTGTGGTTCGACCGGAGGTGCTTCAGGTCGGAGGAGGAACTGCTCCGCGCCCTCCAGGGGCACATCAGCCGGGTCCCCGGCATCGTCGACGTCGCCGGCATGGCGCTGCAGGGCTTCATCGAGGGACGGACGCTCGGTGAGCAGCGGCGGCCGGGTCGGCGCGTTCCCGACGCGGCGTTCGACCAGATCGTCGATCTCTTCCGGGAGATGGTGCGCGTCACGCCGGAGATGCTGAGCGTGGAGCGGCGCTGTGAGCACCGGGACCGCGCCGAGGACGGGGACAGCGCCGGCTTTCTGGAACGTCTGATCGTCTTCGTCGAGGAGCAGGTCTACCGGAAGAACCACACGGCGTTCGCCGGCCTGTTCCGCGCGCTCGGTATCTCGGAGGAATCGTTCACCCTGCTGAGGAAGCACGTGCTGGGGCTCCAGGAGCGCCCGTTCTGTCTCCTGCACGCGGATCTGCACCGTGAGAACTTCGTCCTCGATCCGAAGGGCCGGCTCTGGGCCATCGACTGGGAGCTGGCGATGCTGGGCGATCCGCTCTACGACCTGGCCACCCACCTCTACCTGATGCGCTATCCGGGCGATCAGGAGAGCCGTATGGTCCGTGAATGGTGCGACCTGGTCGAGCGGATCCGGCCGGGCAGCTCGTCGGGGTGGGAGCGGGACCTGCCGCTGATCCTCGGCTTCAAGCGGGCGCAGTCGGTCTTCACCGACGTCATCCGGGTGTCGCTGTCCCTGCGCGAGGACGCCGGCTTCAACTGGGTGGCCCTGCCCGTGGCCGCCGGCAAGCTGCAGAGGATCCTTGCCGCCGCCGCACAGCCGCTCGGCCTGGCGCAGGTGCCGAGCCGTGCGCAGATCATGGCCGCACTGATCCGCTGGCACAGCGAGATGGAGGCGGCGCAGGGGGACCGGCCCGTGCTCACCGAGTCGGGCACTTCCTGAGGCGGACTCCCCTCTCGCCGTACTGCGTAGGCTCGCCGCATGAGCGAGATCGGGCTGCGCGAGCGCAAGAAGCAGCGGATGTACCAGGTCGTGTCGGACACCGCGATCCGGCTCTTCCTGGAGAAGGGGTTCGACGCGGTGTCCGTCGCCGAGGTGGCGGCGGCGGCCGAGATCTCCAAGCCGACGCTGTTCCGGTACTTCCCGGCGAAGGAGGATCTGGTGCTGTACCGGATCGCCGACCACGAGGGGGAGGCCGCGCGGGTGGTGGCGGGGGCGCAGGAGCCGCCCGTGGAGGCCTTGCGGCGGCATTTCCTGGAGGGGCTGGAGCGGGGGGATCCCGTGACCGGACTCAACGACGACCCCCGGGTGCTCGCCTTCCACAGGCTGCTCTACGGCACGCCCTCCCTGGTCGCCCGGGCGCACACGCATCAGGAGCGGTCGGAGGCCGAGCTCGCCGAGGTGCTGGGCGGGGATCTGGACGCGCGGCTGGCGGCCGGGCAGATCATGGCCGTGCTGCGGGTGCTCGCGCTGGAGAACTGGCGGCGGATCGCGGCGGGTGAGCGGGTGGCGGACGTGCGGCCGGATGCGGTGGCGGCGGCGGAGCGGGCGTTCGGGTGGCTGGCGGCGGGGCTGCCGCCGACCGTCCAGGGGCGGCAGGGCCAGCCAGGCGTGACAGAGTAACAAATTTAACTCGGTCACGTTTTTCGCGTACGCTCGGTGGAATGACGTCGACCGAGCCTGCCCTTCAGCACGTCCTCGACCAGGAACGCGCCCACCACGAACGCTGCCGGGCCGCCCTCGCCGCGATGGTCGAGGGCGCCGGTGAACAGGTCGTCATCGGGGAGGACGTCTCCGCGTCCGGTGCCGATGCCGAAGTCCTCGGGTACCGGCTGCGCAGTAGGGCCAAGGCGCTGCGGGAACTGCCCGAGGGGCCGCTGTTCTTCGGGGCCCTGCACGGCGGGGACGGGCAGTTGCACATCGGGCGGCTGCGGATCTCCGAGCACCCGGCAAAGCCGCCCCTCGTCGTCGACTGGCGGGCACCCGTCTCGCGCGCCTTCTACCAGGCCTCCGCCCGTGACCCGCAGGGCGTCGCCGTGCGCCGGCGGTTCGGGTGGGCGCCCGGCAGCCGGGGCGACTCCGGCGACCTCACCGGCCTGGAGGACGAGCACCTGGGGCAGGGGGAGGTCCGCGACAGCGAGATCGTCGCCCGGGAGATCGAACGGCCCCGCGTCGGGCCCATGCGGGACATCGCCGCGACCATCCAGCCCGAGCAGGACGACCTCGTACGCGGGGACCTGGCGGTGTCGGTGTGCGTGCAGGGGGCGCCCGGCACCGGCAAGACCGCCGTAGGACTGCACCGGGCGGCGTACCTGCTGTACACGCACCCGCAGCGCATCCGGCGCGGCGGTCTGCTGATCCTCGGGCCCAACCGCACCTTCCTGTCGTACATCGCCGAAGTGCTGCCCGCGCTCGGCGAGACGGGGGTCCGGCAGTCGACCCTGGGGGAGGAGGTCGCGCGGTGGCCGGTCCGTGGTGTGGACGACGAGGCCGCCGCCGTCGTCAAGCACGACGTCCGGATGGCGGAGGTGCTGCGGCGGGCGCTGTACGCGCGGGTGCGCACCGAGGGGGCCGGTTCGCTCGCCGTGCCGGACGGGTCCTACCGGTGGCGGGTGCCGGAGGCGGAACTGGCGCGGATCGTGGCCGGCGTGCGGGAGGAGGAACCGCCGTACGGAGTGGGGCGGGAGCGGGTGCGGGCGCGGATCGTGCGGAGTCTGCGCGAGCAGGTCGAGCGGCGGGCCGGTCCGCCGGGCCAGGCCTGGGTGCGCCGGGTCGAGCGGGCCCGGCCCGTGTCCGCGTACGTCGATGCCGTCTGGCCCCGGGTGCGGCCCGAGGAGGTCGTGGCCGAACTGCTCGGCGGCGAGGCGGCGTTGGCGTCGGCTGCCGAGGGGCTGCTGGGCGCCGGTGAGCAGCGGGCGCTGCTGTGGGCCAGGCCGCCCCGGTCGTGGAAGTCGGCGCGCTGGTCGGCCGCCGATCTGGTGCTCCTCGACGAGGTCGCCGGGCTGATCGAGCACCCGGAGGGATACGGGCACGTCGTCGTCGACGAGGCGCAGGACCTGTCCGCGATGGAGTGCCGGGCCATCGCCCGCCGGGCGCGCTTCGGTTCGCTGACGGTGCTGGGCGACCTGGCGCAGGGGACGACGCCGTGGGCGGCACGGTCGTGGCGGACGGTCCTGTCGCACCTGGGGAAACCGGACGCGGCCGTGGTCGAGCTGACCACCGGCTTCCGCGTGCCGAAGGCGGTCGTCGGTCTCGCCAACCGGCTGCTGGAGCGGCTGGACGTGGACGTCCCGGCGGCCCGTTCGCTGCGCGGGGACGGGGAGTTGAGGGAGCGGGAGACCACGGTGGACGGCGTGCCCGGGGCGGTCGTGGCGGCCGTCCGGGACGCGCTCGGGCGGGAGGGCTCCGTCGGGGTCGCCGCGGCGGACGCCGACGTGCCCCGGGTCCGGGCGGCCCTGGAGGCGGCCGGCATCGAGGCCGCGGGCCCGGACGAACTCGGTGCCCGCGTGTCCCTGGTACCCGCGAGCGTCGTCAAGGGCCTCGAGTACGACCATGTCGTGGCCGTCGAGCCGGCGGCGATCGCCGAGGCGGAGGAACGGGGGCTGCACCGGCTGTACGTGGTGCTGACGCGGGCGGTGTCACGGCTGGAGGTGGTGCGGGGGAGGCCGTTGCCGTTCTAGGGGGTGTCCGCAACGTCCCGTCGTCCGCCCGGAGGACGGGCGGGACTTTGCGGACACTCCCTAGGGACCGGCGCCGGACATCGGCATCCGGCCGCTGTGGGTGCCGGTGCCGCACGCGGCCGGGCCCCGGAGCTGACCACGACTCCCGCCTCAGCGCCGCCCGATGACCTCCGCGATGCGGATGAAACCGTCCCCTCCGTGGCCGAGACCGATGGTGCGGCGGGCCATGCCCTCGGCCGCGCGCATGACGCCGGCGTCGATGCCGTGGGCCTCGGAGACATCGACGACGTGGGACATGCTCGACACGGCCGAGGTGAGCGGATTGCCCTCGCCGGTGTAGGTGCCGGCGTCCACGTCCGCCGCGGTCTCGGCGAACATCGGTGGGAGGATCGCCCCGATGCCCTGGGCGAAGGGTGCGAGTTCGCTCGCGGTGACGCCCTCGGCCCGGGCCACCGCCAGGGCGTGCGCGTAGCCGGCCATCGCCGTCCAGAAGATGTCGAGCAGGGCGATGTCGTAGGCCGCGGCCCGGCCCACGTCCTCGCCGAGGTGGGTGTGCGTGCCGCCCAGCGCCTCCCGGACGGGGGCCAGTTCGGCGTAGAGGTCCGCCGGTCCGCTGTGCAGGAAGACGGCGTCGGGGGTGCCGATGGTGGTCGTCGGGGTCATGATGGCGCCGTCCAGGTAGCGGACGCCGTGCGCGGCGGCCCAGCCGGCGGTGTCCCGGGCCCGGGCCGGGGTGTCGGCGGTCAGGTTCACGACCGTGCGGCCCTTGAGGGCGGTGGCGACCTCGTCCTGGCGCAGGACGGCGTCGGCGGCGTCGTAGTTCACCACGCAGACGACGGTCACCTCGCTCGCGGCCACCGCCTCCGCCGCCGACGCGGCGCCCGCCGCACCGCGGTCGACAAGCTCCCGGTCCCGGCCCGGCGTGCGGTTCCACACCGTGGTGCGCAGGCCCGCGTCCAGGAACGCCCCGGCCAGGGCCCGGCCCATCGGGCCGAGACCGAGGACGGTGACCGTGGCGGCGCCTCCGGCGGGCGGGCGACCGGAATAGCCCGGGGCCGGGGATGTGCTGTACGTGGACACGCTTGAACTCCTTCGAGTGCCATGACCATGGACGACGAATGGATGACGAATGGGGCGAAGATGACGCGCCGGCGCCAGGATGCGAACGTCTGCGGAGTGACCGCCGCGATCGCCGTGATCGACGGCAAGTGGAAGACGACCCTGCTCTGGCTCCTGGAGTCGGGTCCGCGCCGCCCGGGGGAACTGCGCCGGCAACTGCCCGGTCTCACCGAGAAGGTGCTGACCGAGGCGTTGCGGGAGATGGAGTCGGACGGGCTGGTGCACCGGGAGGTGTACGACGTACGGCCGCCGAAGACCGTCTACTCCCTGACGGGGTTCGGCCGCGAACTGGCCGAGGCGCTGGCCCCGCTGTCCGACTGGGGCCACCGTCGCCTGGAGAAACTGTCCGAGGCCGCCCGGCCGGCCTCCTGACCCGTACGTCACCTCCGTCCTCTGCCCGCTCCGGCGTCTTTCCGGCCGCCCTGCGACCAGCATCCCCCGGGCGTCCGGGCGTTGCCCAGTACCCACAAAAAAGTGGGTGTTCGCCCGGCCGGCTACGGGGTGAGGTGCGGTGGCACCGCGAAGTGCGGGTCCGTGAACAGGCTGACCAGGGCCGCCGGTTCGTCGGCGGCGCAGGCGGCGGCGAGCACGTCGATGCGGCGGTCGTAGGCGGGGCCCGTCCGGCCCTCGTACGCCTCCGTCATCCGGCCCCACTCGTCCCAGTTGAGCATCTCGTGCTTGCACAGGGCGGCGAGGTCGCGGACGGCGTTGCCGCTGATCTCGTGGGGGCCCCAGGCGTGTTCGGTGCCGGCCACGCCGAACAGTCCGGGGTCGAGGAGACCGGCGCGGTAGCGGACCCACGCCTCACCCCCGGTCAGGAACTCGCCGGGCGCGAGGTCCTCGGGGTGTTCGACGTAGCTGCTGCCGAGGTGCTCGGTGTCGACGCGCACCCAGCGGGCCTCGGCGGTGTGCCAGTACTCGGTGATCCAGTGGTCGAGGCCGCGGCCCTCGAAGAAGTAGGTGCCGAAGCCGCAGCGGGCCCGGGCCGGAACACCCCTGGCCCGCAGGAACGCGCAGGCCAGGGTGGCGAAGTG
The DNA here is from genome assembly GCF_044459945.1 of Streptomyces sp. NPDC050164. Classification (NCBI taxonomy): domain Bacteria; kingdom Bacillati; phylum Actinomycetota; class Actinomycetes; order Kitasatosporales; family Streptomycetaceae; genus Streptomyces; species Streptomyces sp. NPDC050164. The sequence continues at coordinate 25,397 of NZ_JBITJK010000032.1, read as the reverse complement.
CCGGCAGGTGCCCACGACCCGCTGCTCCGGGCTCCTGGGGTGGTGCAGCGGGGCGGGGTCGAGGGCGGCCAGGGCCGCGACCAGCCCGACGGCAGGCCGGATGTCCTTCTCGGCGATCCGCGCCTCGGGAAGCCCGAGCCGAGCGGCGTCCGAGGGCTGGATGACCAGGCCCGTGACGGCGGCGCAGATCTCGACCGGGTCGTCCGGGAGCCGCTCCAGGAGCGCCGACTGCCCGGCCTCCAGACGGGTGTGAGGGCCGGGGCGGGAGTAGTCGAGCGCGTCGGCGGTCATGGACCGGGAGCATAGGAGGCGGGTCTGACACGCGCCCCGCTCAGCCCTCTTTAAGCGAAGGCCCCTCCAGGGCCGAAGGCCAGGTCGGCGAAGCGCTCGCCGATGTGGCGGTGGGTGGCGGCGTCCGGGTGGACCTCGTCGGGCAGGGGGAGGTCGGCCGCGTCCGACTCGCCGTAGAGGTCGAGACCGTCGAGGTAGTGGAGGTTGGGGTCCTCGGCGGCGCGCTGCTTGGCGATGCGCGACAGTTCCTCGCGGATGACACCGAGCGTCAGCTTCCCGGCGGCCACCTCCGCCGGGTCGCCCATGGCGGAGAACCGCAACCGGCCCTCGCCGAGCCCGCTGAGGTCCGGGGCCGTGGGGCCGGGCGTGTCCTCGTGGATGGCGCAGTGGATGGAGGAGACGACCAGCAGCGGGGCGTCGGGGTGCCCCTCGCGGATCGTGTCGAGGAAACCGTGCACGGCCGGACCGAACGCGCGCAGCCGCATCGCGTCCGCGTTGACGATGTTGATGCCGATCTTGACGCTGATCAGGTCGGCCGGGGTGTCCCGCATGGCGCGCGCGGTGAACGGGTCGAGCAGCGCGCTGCCGCCCAGACCGAGGTTGACCAGTTCCACGCCACCGCGCGACGCGGCGATCGCCGGCCAGATGGCGGTGGGGCTCGCGGCGTCGGAGCCGTGACTGATCGAACTCCCGTGGTGCAGCCACACCCGGCGGCCCCGGTCCGGCACGGCTGCCACGGGCGCGTCGGTGCGCAGGGCGACGAGCTCGGTGGTCTCGTTGTGCGGCAGCCAGATCTCGACGTCCTTCTCGCGCGCGGGCAGGCCGGTGAAGCGGACTGTGCCGACCGGGCCCGGCGTGACCTCGCCGTCCCAGGTGGCCATGTCGATCGTGAGGACGTTGCCGCCCGTGCCCGCGGTCTGGCCGGCCGGGCGCCCGTCGACGAGCAGGTCGTACAGGCCGTCCGGCCGGGGCGGGAAGCCGGCGTAGTCGCGCTTGGTGCGCAGCGTGTCCAGCTCGACGGCGGTCGCGGCGGTACGGAACGCCAGCCGTACGCCGGACGGCTGGGCCTCGGCCATGGCCAGCTGGGCGTTGGTGTTCTGCGCGCGGGCCCGGGCGGGCAGCCGGTGCGGGAGCAGCCCGTGTTCGGTGCGCTCCAGGTCGAGGGCGCCGCGCAGCAGGTCCGCCGTGAGGGGGGTGGTGATCCAGTCGTGCTCGGTGTGCATGGTGTCAGCCTCGGGAGTCGGTGGGGGGTGCGGGCCAGTTCCGCAGCAGCGTGTCGAGGGCGTCGAGGATCCGGGCCCAGGTGTCGTCGGTGTCGGGAGCGCTGTGACTGAACCCGCCGCCCATCTCCAGGCTGACGTACCCGTGGAAGACGCTGCCCAGCAGCCGGACCGCGTGGGTCTGGTCCGGTTCCGTCAGGTCGTAGCCGCGCAGCAGCGCCCGGGTCATCTGCGCGTGCCGGACGCCGGCGCTCGCCGCCGCCGTCCGCGGGTCGAGCCGCAGCTGGGCCGCGGCGTAACGGCCGGGGTGCTCCCGGGCGTAGTCGCGGTAGACGTTCGCGAGGGCGGACAGGGCTTCCTTGCCGGACCGCCCGGCCAGGGCGTCGGCGGCCCGGTCGGCGAGTTCCGTGAGCGCGAGCAGCGCGATCCGGGTCCTGAGGTCCTGGGAGTTCTTCACGTGCGAGTACAGGCTCGCGACCTTGACGTCGAACCGGCGGGCGAGCGCCGAGACGGTGACCTGCTCGAAGCCGACCTCGTCGGCCAGTTCGGCACCTGCCTGGGTCAGGCGTTCCGGTGTCAGTCCTACGCGTGCCATATGGGCGCTCCCTTCTGCCAGAAGGAAGTGTGCATCTGCCTAATAGTATTAGGCAAATAGCGTATGGCCTTAGGGGTGCGGGTGCGACCTTAAGGTGTTCGTGTGCGACCTCAGGCGTCTTGCGGAGCACGCCGGGCGGCCGCCCGCAGCCTCCTGCCCCGCCTGGTCAGACCCCAGGGCTTCAGGACGGAGATCACCGTCATGAAGACGTACGCGGACAGCGAGACGACCGGCCCGAACAGGACGTCCCCGGCGTCGGGCAGGGGCCCGCCCGCCACGACGGCGGTGACCGCGGAGTTCACCCCGGGGCGCAGGGCGAACACCGTGGCGGTGGTCGTGGCGAGGGCCAGCCAGAACTTCGTGCAGACCCAGCGGTACCGGGCGAGTCCCCACGGCGTGCCCAGGGACAGCACCAGTCCGCTGAGCAGCGTGAGGAACGCGACGGGGAGCAGGAGCCGGTCGGCGAAGAGCTTCATGGCCCGGACGGACGCCTCCACGGTCACGGCGGACCCGGTGGTGGCCGCGGTGGTCCCGAGCGCGAGCAGCCCGAGGGTGAGCCCGAGCCAGCTCGCGGAGGCGGTGACGTGGACGACGAGAACGGCCCGGCGCGCCCGGCGGCCGAGGTTCGGAATCGTGTGGGGCTTCTGCTTCGGCTTCACGCTGCCACCGTGCCGGGAGGGGGGTGGTGAAGGCGTCTGACGGCGGGAGTAAACCGGCGTACTGGCGTCGGCGTACGGGTGGGGTACCAGCACGTACTCGCCCGGCGTGACGGCCCAGCCCTGTCAGCGGCGTCGTCTAGCTTCACGGCATGACCGAACCCTCCCACGTCGCCGCCGTCCGACAGTCCTACGACACCGTCGCCGCCGAGTACGCCCGACTCGTCAAGCAGCCGGCCGAGCTGGACCCGGTATCGCGCGCGATGCTGGTCGCCTTCGCCGAGCTCGTACGGCCGCCGCACCCCGGGCCGGTGGCCGACCTGGGCTGCGGCCCGGGCAAGGTGACGGCACACCTGGCCGCGCTGGGAGTGCCGGTGTTCGGCGTGGACGTGTCGCCGGAGATGGTCGAAGTGGCCCGGGCCGCGTACCCGGATCTGCGCTTCACCGTCGGCTCGATGACCGCGCTGGAGATCGGCAGCGGCGAACTCGGCGGCATCCTGGCGTACTACGCCACCCACCACACCCCGCCGCAGTGGCTGCCGACCGTGTACGCCGAGTTCCACCGCACCCTCGCGCCCGGCGGCCGGCTGATGCTGGCGGGCCCGGTGGGCCACGGCGAGCACCTGCGCCCGACGCACGCCTACGGCGACCACCCGGTGTCCTACGAGTCGTACCTGCTGCCGCCGGACCGGATCGCCGAACTGCTCCACCGGGCCGGGCTGGTCGTCACGACGCGTGTGGTGCAGGAGCCGGAGGAGGGGACCAAGAGGCAGACCGGCACGTTCCTGGCGTACAAGCCGCGGTAGCGGACCCGGGCCCCGCCTCCGCTACCCGCCGTGCAGCCACACCCGCAACGGACCGACCGGCTCGAATCCGTGCCGGACGGCGGTCTCCAGATCGTCGCCGCTCTCGTAGCCGACCACGGGCAGGGTGGGGAAGAGCCAGTCGAGCGCGTGCAGCACGAGCGGCCAGGCCGCGCCGGGTCCGCCGTCCCGCCCGAAGACGTTGGAGACGCCGACCACGTGCTCGCCACGGCCGGCCACCGCTCCCGCGACGACTCGCCCGTCATCGGACCGCCCGAGGATCAGGAAGGTCTCCGGGTCGTCGAGCAGCCCGTCCCGGAAGAGGCCGGCGTGCCCGGCGCCGCCGTCCCAGGCCAGCGCCCAGGCCCGCAGCGTGTCCGGACCGCCCACCACGTCCCACGCGAGATCCGCCGGCTCCGGCGGGCGGGCGAGCGCGTCCGCACCCGCCGGACGGTGGATCCACTGTGCCTCGAAGAGCGCCCGGAAACCGGCCCCGGTCAGATCGAGATCGGCGAAGCTGTCCTTGACCGAGGCGCCGGGCGAGCCCCTGTCGATCCGTGCCACGAGCGCGTCCGGGTCGGCGCCCGGCTCCAGCGTCACGGCGTCGGGGTAGAAGAGCGGCGCCCGCCCCGCGGCGGCCCACGCCTCGCTCCCGAACTCCCCCGCCACCCCGTGCGCCCGGCACATCGCCGCACACCACTCGGCGTTGTTACGGGCGGCGGCCCGGACGAGGGGCTGCTGTGAAGTCGTCACGAGTGCGGATCATGACTGGGCAGGGCCCGGCTCGTCGAACGGTTTTGAGGACCGGTCACTTCCAAGGGGGCCGGTCGGTCACTTCCAAGCCTGCCGGCCCGGCCAGGACGTGCCCAGGGACTGCACTGATCGTCAGCCCTTGACGGCCTGTGCGATCCGCTGGGCGGCCTGGGCGGGCGTGAGGTGCGTGGTGTCGACGACCTCGGCCTCGCTGTGCAGCCAGGTGCGGGCCGCCTCGGCGTAGGGCTCGAGGTACTTGAGACGGAAGGGGGAGGGGCCGAGAACGGTGTCCCCCAGGATGCGCCCGCGGAGGGTGTCCTGGTCGGCGTGCAGGACGAAGTGCCGCACCGGGATGTCGTGTCGGGCGAGGCCCGTGCTGATCTCGCGCCAGTACTGCTCGACCAGGACCGTCATGGGCATCACCAGAGTGCCGCCGGTGTAGTCGAGTACGCGGCGGGCGGTCTCGACCACGAGCGGCCGCCACGGCGGCCAGTGCTGGAAGTTGTCCGTCCCGGGCAGCCCCGGCTTGATGTCCATGAGCGTCTCGCCGACCTTCTCGGCGTCGAACACCCGTGAATCCGGGGTCAGCCGCTGCACGAGTGCACCGGTCGTCGTCTTGCCCGCGCCGTGGGTGCCGTTGATCCATACGATCACGGGACCCCACGCTAGCGCTGCGCGGGCCGCGGGAACGGGCAGTTTGCGTGACGCGCCCCGCGGTGCGTGGCGTGGCGCACTTTTGCAAGCGGGTGCTTGCAATAGTTAGCGCGGTGCGGCACTGTGGAGCCATGGCATCGCTCAACGTCGGCAATCTCGGTGACTACCTGCGCGAACAGCGGCGCAACGCGCAGCTGTCGCTGCGGCAGCTCGCCGACGCCGCCGGGGTGTCCAATCCGTACCTGAGCCAGATCGAGCGCGGGCTGCGCAAGCCGAGCGCGGAGGTGTTGCAGCAGGTCGCCAGGGCCCTGCGGATCTCCGCCGAGACGCTGTACGTCCGGGCCGGAATCCTCGACGCAGAGCGGGACCGGGACGAGGTCGAGACGCGTGCCGTCATCCTCGCGGACCCGACGCTGAACGAGCGGCAGAAACAGGTGCTGTTGCAGATCTACGAGTCCTTCCGCAAGGAGAACGGGTTCGGGACCGGCGATGGCTCCGCGGTCGTCGACCTCGTGGTCGCCGAAGGCGAGGCGGACAGGGACGGGGACGCTCCGGACGGCGGCACCGGGATACGACGAACCCGCACGGCCGACGGCGGCAGGCCCGCCGAGCGCCGCACCCGCGACAGCGACGGCGCTGCGTCCGCGTCACCGCCGGCCACTCGCCGTACGCGCAAGGACGACAAGGACGACAGCGGTACGTCACCGTCGCCCGCCCGTCGTGCCCGTAAGGGCAACGGCGGTACGTCAGCCGCCCGCCGGGCCCGCAAGGACACCGGCGGCAGTGACACCGACCCGCAGCAGACGGCCGGCTGAGCCGGACCAGGGCACCGGCCGTACTGCCGCGGATCACACCACCCTCAGCCGAACCCTCAAGCGAAACAGAATCCGGGAGGACCATCACCATGGCCATCACCGACGACCTGCGCAAGACCCTCAGCGACCCGACCCCGCTCTACTTCGCCGCAGGCACCGCCGACCTCGCCCTTCAGCAGGCCAAGAAGGTGCCGGCCCTGGTGGAGCAGCTGCGCTCCGAGGCCCCCGCGCGGATCGAGGCCGTACGCAACACCGACACCCAGGCCGTCCAGGAGAAGGCCTCCGCCCGGGCCAAGGAGGCCACCACCCGCGTCAAGGAGACGCAGGAGACCCTCCAGAACAAGGTCACGGAGTTCATCGGCTCCATCGACGTCGACATCAAGAAGCTCGGCAGCACGATCGACGCGGACCTGAAGAAGATCGGCGAGACCGCCCAGGACATCGCGCTGCGCAGCGTCGGCGTGGCCGCCGAGTACGCCGTCAAGGCCCGGGAGACCTACGAGAAGGTCGCCGAGCACGGCGAGCAGGCCGTGCGGACCTGGCGCGGCGAGGCCGCCGAGGGCATCGAGGACGTCGCCGAGGGCGTGGAGGAGCTGGCCGTGGCCGTCGAGCCGAAGGCCGAGCCGGTCGAGGTCAAGGAGGAGCCGGCGAAGCCCGCCGGTGCCACGACCGCCCCGGCGAAGAAGGCCCCCGCCAAGAAGGCCCCGGTGCGCAAGACCACCGCCAAGAAGACCACCCCGCCGGTCAAGTAGGACGGCCAAGGGCGGAGCACGACCGAGCGAGCCGGGCACCCTGGGGGTGTCCGGCCCGTTGTACGGGTACGGTGACCGCGTAGGGACGAGCCGAGTCAGGTGGTGGACGTAGTGCTGATGCAGGGCTTCGCAGGGTTGATGTGGCTTCTGAGCATGGCCCTGATCGTTTTCAGCGGCTTCGCGTTGATCGACGCGGCTGTACGCCGGGAGGACGCCTACCGCGCCGCCGACAAGAAGACCAAGCCGTTCTGGCTGATCATCCTCGGGCTCGCCTTCGTGGTGAACCTGCTCTTCCCGATCCTGTCGTTCCTGCCGATCATCGGGCTCATCGCGACGATCGTGTACATGGTCGACGTCCGGCCCGCCATCCGGGCGCTCCCCGGCGGCGGCCGCAGCCGGCGCGGCTCCAGCAGCGACGGTCCGTACGGCCCCTGGAACGGCGGCCGGTAAGCCCCCCTGACAACACTGGAGCCGGGGCTACGGCACCCGGTCCAGCAGCAGTACCGCCACGTCGTCCGTCAGCTCGCCACCGTTGAGATCGCGCACCTCGTTCACCGCCGCCCTCAGCAGCTGCTCGCCCCGCAGTCCCTCGGCGATCTGGCGGCGCACCATCTGAGTCATGCCGTCCTGGCCGAGCCGCTCCCGGCCCTCGCCGACATGGCCCTCGATCAGGCCGTCGGTGTAGAGCATCAGGCTCCACTCGGCGCCCAGCTCCACCTGCATACGAGGCCAGCGGGCACCCGGCAGCAGCCCGAGGGCCGGCCCGTTGTTGTCGTACGGCAGCAGGCGGGCCGGTTTGCCCGGGCGGGCCAGCAGCGGCGAGGGGTGGCCCGCCAGGCACAGGCCGGCGCGGCGGCCGTCCGGCGCGATGTCCACCGTGCACAGGGTCGCGAAGATCTCGTCGTCGGCCCGCTCGTGCTCCAGCACCTGCTGGAGCGTGCCCAGCAGCTGGTCCCCGCACAGGCCCGCCAGCGTCAGCGCGCGCCACGCGATCCGCAGCTCCACGCCCAGGGCGGCCTCGTCCGGGCCGTGACCGCAGACGTCACCGATCATGGCGTGCACGGTGCCGTCGGGCGTGCGTACGACGTCGTAGAAGTCGCCGCCGAGCAGGGCGCGCGAGCGGCCCGGGCGGTAGCGGGCGGCGAACCGGAGCGGGGAGCCGTCCAGCAGCGGGGTCGGCAGCAGACCGCGCTCCAGACGGCGGTTCTCCTGGGCCCGCAGCTTGCCCTCGGCGAGCCGGCGCTCGGCCGACTCGGAGCGCTTGCGCTCCACCGCGTAGCGGATCGCCCGGCTCAGCAGCCGGCCGTCCAGCTCGTCGCGGAAGAGATAGTCCTGGGCGCCCACGCGCACCGCCTCAGCGCCGCGCTCGGCGTCGCCCGAGGCGGTCAGCGCCAGGACGGCATGCCGGGGCGCGAGCTCCAGCACGTGCTTGAGCACGGCGAGCTCGTCATCGGCGTGGCTGCGGCCCGGAGCCGGCAACGCGAGGTCCAGCAGGATGCAGTGGACGTCGTCGGTCAGCAGCCGCCCGGCCTCGGTCAGGTTGCGGGCCGTGCGGACGCGGATCGGCTTGCCTGCCTGGTCGAGCATGTCGGGCACGATCGGCGAACCGGCCGGGTCGTCCTCGATCAGCAGCAGGGTCAGGTTGCTGTGGGCGGTGTTGTTCTCCACCTTGTCCCTGGTGTTCCCGGCCTTGTCCCTGGTGCTCCCAGCTTGGTCCGTGGTGTTCCCGGTGGTGTCCGGCGTGCGCGGGGCCGCTGTCGAGGCGTCCGTGACGGACTGCTCGGCGGGGCCGTCGCACGGGGACTCGGCCTGCGCCTGACCACTCTCCACGGCCGGGATCGCTCTCTGCCGCGGTATGGGTACGGGCATCGTCTTGGGTTCCTTCCCTCCCCCCGAGGGCACGGCGGGGGCGAGGGACCTCGACCCACCGACCGGGACCATAGCGGGTGTCGGCGCCGCATTGGAATGGTGTGAGCCACGCCGCTGCGCCATCGGCCAGTGTCATATGCCGCGATATGCCCCGCAGTTGGACACCGCCGGGATGCTGTGGGGATGACGAACGTCACGTCGGCACGCGGTTTGGCGGCGGGGGCGGGGTGGGCTGGGTTACGTGCGCCAGGTCACCGGCAGGGGGACTGCGACCTGTTGTCCGATATCCGGCGTCCGGTGCTGTGCCGAGACCCGCCCGGCCGGTGTCGGTTCCGCTCAGTCGGTGCCGGCGTCCGCGTCCGGCCGTACCACCCCGAGGATGGGCATCGTCCCCGCCCCAGCGATGGTCACCGTCCGCCCGGGCCGCGGCGCGTGCACGATCGCCCCGTCGCCGACGTACATCGCGACATGGCTGGCGTCGTCGAAGTAGATGATGAGGTCGCCGGGTCGCATGTCCTGGATGTCGATGTGCCGCAACTGCTTCCACTGCTCCTGCGACGTGCGCGGAATGCCCTGTCCGGCGGATATCCAGGCCTGTGAGGTCAGGCCGGAGCAGTCGTAGGTCCTCGGGCCCTCGGCGCCCCACTGGTACCGCTTGCCGATCTGCGCCGTGGCGTACGCGACGGCCTTCTTGCCCTGCTCGGAGGCCTTTGTGCTGATCTCGTCGAGGATGCCGGAGTCGAGCCAGGCGGTCTGCGCCTTGTGGGCCGCCTCCTTCTCCAGCTCGGCGAGGCGCTCCTGCTCCTCCTTCTGGAGCTCGGACTCGAGCTTCTCCGCCAGCGCGATCTGCTTCTCGATCTTCTTCTGTGCGGCGGCCTTGGCCTTGCGGCCCGCCTCCAGTTTCTTCCACTGGGCGGAGGCGTCCTGCGCGTACTGCTTCAAGTCCTCCTGGGTGCGGGTCAGTTCGCCGATCAGGCCCTTGGCCGCGTGCTGGCCCTGGCGCACCCGGCCCGCCCCGTCGAGGAACTCCTGCGGATCGTCGCTCAGCATCAGATGGGCCTCGGGCGGCAGTCCGCCGCCGCGGTACTGGGCGGCGGCCGAGGCGCCCGCGCGGTCCTGCAGCTTCTCCAGCTTCTCCTGGCCCTTGACGATCTTCTTGGCCAGCTTGACGATCTCGGCGGACTGCTTGTCCGCCTTCTCCTCGGCGGCGTTGTACTCGTCGGTGGCGCGGGCCGCGGCGCGGTAGAGCGTGTCGAGCTTCTTGCGTACGGCCTCCAGGTCCTTGCCGGGCGCGAGTGTGGGGCCCGCGCTGGGGGTGGGTGTGGGACTGGGGCTCGCGAACGCCGTGCCCGGTGCCGCCAGCACGGTGACCGCGCAGACCACGGTCACCGCCGTCGCGATCAGGCCACGCTTGCCCGTTCCCATACTTCAGCCCCCAAACTGATTAACCGTCAGTAACGTCCGGCTCGCCCGGGGATGCTGCCACGTCGGCGCGCGAAGCGACAGGGGTAGTACTTCCCGCGGTCCCCGCCCCGGTATGCCCCCGGCATGAGATCTCCCCGTCTGTGTGACGAACGACTCAAAGTGATCGTTCCCGGCGGGCCGGGTCGGGCCAGGTCGGGCCGACCCGGGGCGGGCCAGGGGGATTCAGCCCCGCGGCGCCAACGCCTCCCACCGCACCGTCACTTCGCCCTGCCGCCACCGCACCGGCCCGTCAGCCACCGGCCAGTCGGCGGTCAGGTGCCGTACCGCCCGGATCCAGCGCTGGCGGGCGCCGTAGGACGCGTAGGGCGCGGCGGCCGCCCAGGCGCGGTCGAAGTCGCGCAGGAAGGCGTGCACCGGCTCGCCCGGGACGTTGCGGTGGATGAGCGCCTTCGGCAGGCGTTCGGCCAGGTCCGAGGGGCGTTCCAGGGAGCCGAGCCGGGTCGCGAAGGTGACCGTGCGCGGTCCCTCCGGGCCGAGCGCGACCCACACGTGCCGGCGTCCGATCTCGTCGCAGGTCCCCTCGACCAGCAGCCCGCCGCGTGCACCGGTCGCGGGATCGGCCGGCGCGAGCCGCCCGCACAGTCGGTGCCAGACGGCCGCGACCTCGCCCTCCTCGTACTGCCGCAGCACGTTCGCCGCCCGGACCAGCAGGGGCCGCTGCGGGATCGGGATCTCGAAGCCGCCGTGCCGGAAGACGAGCCCCGTCCGCTCGTAGGGCAGTGCCGCCGCGACCCGGGCCGGCTCGATCTCGACACCCACCACGCGCGCGCGTGGCGCGACCGTACGGAGGCGGTGCAGCAGCTCGACGGCCGTCCAGGGGGCGGCGCCGTACCCGAGGTCGACCGCCACGGGATCGGCGGCACGGCGCAGTTCGGCGCCGTGCGTGGCCGCGATCCAGCGGTCCATACGGCGCAGACGGTTGGGGTTGGTCGTCCCGCGCGTCACCGTTCCCAGGATGGGGGTCCCCCCGCTCGAGCGAAGCCGAGAGTGGGGGAGGGTCGCCGCGCGGGATGTCATGCGTACGAGGTTAAGCGGCCCCCAGAGGTGAACGGCCCCAGGGTTGAACGGCTCCTCAGGACCCGGCCCCGGACCCGCTCCCGCCCCCGTACGTCCCGAACACCGGAACCCCCGCCGACTCGAACACATGCACCGACAGACCGCCCGGCGTCGTCCGGTGGCCGGCCGGCCGCAGCCCGGCCGGTGCGCCGCTGTCCGGGAAGAGGCGGCGGCCCTGGCCGACCACGACCGGGGCGATCACGAGCCGCAGCGTGTCGATCAGGCCGGCGGCCAGCAGGGACTGGGCGAGCCGGGCGCTGCCGTGGATCTGGAGTTCCCGGCCGGGCTGCCGCTTCAGCTCCGCCACCTGGGCGGGGACGTCGCCGGACAGGATCGTGGTCGGGTCCCAGCCGGCCGTGGTCAGGGTGTGGGAGGCGACGTACTTCGGCAGGCCGTTCATGATCCGGGCGAGGGGATGGTCGGTCATCGCCAGCCAGTCCCGGGCGAAGTTCTGGTACGTGCGGCGCCCGAACAGCAACGCGTCCGCCTCGCCGAGCCAGCTGCCGGCCAGCCGCTCGAACTCCTCGTCCAGATACGGCACGAACCAGCCGCCCCGCTCGAAACCGTCGCTGGTGTCCTCGTCCGGGGCGCCGGGCCCCTGGGAGACACCGTCGAGCGACAGGAACTCCTGCACCACCAGCTTCATCACGCACCACTCTCTTCTCGCTCGTCGTCACCGGTACTTCCGACGCCGGGGGAGGTGGAAACTCATCGGTGGGCCGTCCGGGGAACAGCGCGGTTCCCCGGACGGTGAGAAGCGTCGGTCCTGGCGGACGATGCCGTCGCTGTCAGTCCTGGCGGACGATGTTCTTGCCCGGGCCCCCGGAGAGCGTGTCCGCGCCCGGCCCGCCGTACAGCTCGTCGTCGCCGCTGTTCCCCCAGATCCGGTCGGCGCCGCCGTTCCCGTGCAGGATGTCGTTGCCCCTGCCGCCGTACATCTCGTCGTCGCCGGCCCCGCCGTGGACCGTGTCGTCACCGTCGTCGGCTCGCATGACCTGGTCGCCCGCGCCGCCGCGGAGGACATCGTCGCCCGCGCCGCCGTCCACGATCTCGCCGTCGATGCCGGCGTGGAGGGTGTCGTCGCCGTCACCGCCGCCGGCGTATCCCAGCGCGCCCACCCTGATGATGTCGTCGCCCGCCCCGCCCAGGGCGGAACTGCCGTCGACTCGGTCGCCGGTGGCGCCGGTCCACTTGTCGTTGCCGTCGCCCAGCTCGACCCTGTTGAAGTAGTAGACCTGGTCGGTGGCGTTGTGGAAGGAGGCGATGTCGGCGCCGTCGGCGAGGTCCATCTCCATGGAGTTGAGAGGGGACTGGCTCTCGGGGGCCTCGACCGTGCAGGAGATCTTGGTGGTGTCCGCGCTGTCGGGGTGGCTGCAACCGGTGCCGGCGCTGATCGGGACGACGTCGTCGATCACATAGGTGAACCGAGAGCGGTCGCCGGTGAAGGCCTGGGTGATGGTCACCTTGTTGGCCTGCCCGGGGGCGGCCGTGTAGGTGAGGTGCCAGCCGTACTCGTTCACCGCGGCGGTGGCGGTCGGCTCCGCGGCACCGGCCGGGCCGGCCACGGCGATCGGAACGGCCAGACCTATGCCGAGAACCGACGCCAGAACCGATGAGGTGCGTAACAGGCGGCGGCTGACGAGGCGAGAGGGCATTGCATAACCTCCGTGAGGGGTGGCGGATGCTTTCGCATGGTGTGACCTGTGAGGCATGCGCCCGGTTGTCCGCAGAGCCGGATTCGTCAGCCTTTTCACTGCGCAGACAGCGCGTCCTACCTGCGATTTCCGATCGCGTTCAGCTGCCTGTCGCGCTCCCGGACTCGGTGGATGCGGGAGCCCGCGCGTCTCGAGCGGTTGAGCGGGAAGCGGTAATGATTCGGTAAAACTCGCGAATCAGGAAATGGAATTTGCCCCTCCGGCGTTGGAGCCCCCTGGAGGGCACGTCCGCCCTGCCCAGGCATGCCCGGAGCGAGGAGGAACGCCACGTGAGCCAGTACATCGGCAGGCTCGGGCGGCGCTCCGCCGCCGCGCCCGCGCGCCTCCGGCTGCACCGCAGGCCCCGCCGGGTGGCCATGCTCTCCGTGCACACCTCCCCGCTCCACCAGCCGGGCACCGGCGACGCCGGCGGCATGAACGTCTACATCGTGGAGCTGGCGCAGCGCCTGGCCGCGATCAACATCGAGGTCGAGATCTTCACGCGCGCGACCGCGGCCGCCCTCCCGCCGACCGTCGAGCTGGCCCCCGGCGTCCTCGTCCGGCACGTCGATGCCGGCCCCTACGAGGGCCTCAACAAGGAGGACCTCCCCGCCCAGCTGTGCGCCTTCACCCACGGCGTGATGCAGGCCTGGGCCGGCCACCGCCCCGGTTACTACGACCTGGTCCACTCCCACTACTGGCTCTCCGGCCACGTCGGCTGGCTCGCCGCCCAGCGCTGGGGCGCTCCCCTCGTGCACGCCATGCACACCATGGCCAAGGTCAAGAACGCCAACCTGGCCGACGGCGACACCCCCGAACCGGCCGCCCGCGTCATCGGCGAGACCCAGATCGTCGCCGCCGCCGACCGCCTCATCGCCAACACCACCGAAGAGGCCGACGAACTGGTACGGCACTACGCGGCCGACACCGACAAGGTCGCCGTCGTCCACCCGGGCGTGAACCTCAGCCGCTTCTCGCCCGCCGACGGCCGCACCGCCGCCCGGGCCCGTCTCGGCCTGCCCCAGGACGCGCTGATCCCGCTCTTCGCGGGCCGCATTCAGCCCCTGAAGGCCCCCGACGTGCTGCTGCGCGCCGTCGCCGTCCTCCTCGACGAGCGCCCGGAGCTGCGCTCGCGCGTCCTCGTCCCCGTCGTCGGCGGCCCCAGCGGCAGTGGCCTCGCCAAGCCCGAGGGCCTGCAGAAGCTGGCCGCACGCCTCGGCATCGCGGACGTCGTACGGTTCCACCCGCCGGTCGGCCAGGACCAGCTGGCGGACTGGTTCCGCGCCGCTTCCGTCCTGGTCATGCCCTCCTACAGCGAGTCGTTCGGCCTGGTCGCCATAGAGGCGCAGGCGGCGGGCACCCCGGTGCTGGCGGCAGCGGTCGGCGGCCTGCCGGTCGCCGTGCGCGACGGCCACACAGGCTTCCTCGTACGCGGCCACGATCCCGCCGACTACGCGCGCGTGCTGCGCGATTTCGCCGACGACCCGCAGCTGTCGCCCCGGCTGGGCGGGCAGGCCGCCCGCCACGCCCAGTCCTTCGGCTGGGACACCGCGGCCGCCGGCACGGCGGACGTCTACACGGCCGCGATGCAGGCCCACCGCCGTCGCGTACGCTCGCAGCATGGGTGAAACCGATCTGGAACAGCGTGCGGCACAGGTCATCGAGGGAGTGCTGAAGGACGCCGACCTGGAGTGGGAGAGCCCCGAGCCCGGCACCTACGTCGCGCAGCTCCCCGGCACCCGCAAGCTCAAGACGACGGTCTCCCTGATCGTCGGCCGCCACTCCCTCTCGCTCAACGCCTTCGTCATCCGCCACCCCGACGAGAACGAGCAGGGCGTCCACCGCTGGCTCCTGGAACGCAACCTCAAGCTCTACGGCGTGAGTTACGCCGTCGACCAGCACGGCGACGTCTACGTCACCGGCCGCCTCTCCCTGTCCGCCGTCACCGCCGACGAGATCGACCGCCTGCTCGGTCAGGTCCTTCAGGCCGCGGACGGCAGCTTCAACACCCTCCTGGAGGTCGGCTTCGCCTCGGCGATCCGCAAGGAGTACGAGTGGCGGGTGTCCCGCGGGGAGTCGACGCGCAACCTGGACGCGTTCGCGCACCTGACACAGCGCCCGGAGCGCTGACTCAGCCCGCCCGGTAACGCCCGGGCGGCACCCCCACCAGCCTGCGGAAGTGCCGGGTGAGGTGGGACTGGTCGTAGAACCCGGTCGCCGCGGCCACGTCACCCGGCGAGCGCCCTTCGAGGAGCAGCCGCCGGGCGCGCCCCACGCGCAGGGACGTCAGGTACTGGTGCGGGGCGATGCCGTAGGCGGTGCTGAACGCCCGTACGAGATGGGCGGGATGGGCACCCACGAGCCCGGCGGCCTCACGCAGCCCGATGCCCTCGACGACCCGCTCGTCCAGCAACTGCCGCAGCCGGCGCGCGAGGACGGGATCCGCCGGTCGGGGCTTGTCCCCCTCGCCCCGCAGATGGCCGCACAACCGATCCCCGACGAACATCAGCCTGCTCTCGGCCTCCAGCTCCTCACCGGGCCGCACCAGCGCGCCGTGCAACTGCCCCACGCGCTTCCGCAGCAGCGGATCGCGCAGATCGGGCCGGTCGACGGCGGCGCCGATCAACTCGTCCCCGAGATACGTCCCGTCGAGATACAGCACCCGCTTGCGGAAGCCCTCCGGGGTGACGGGGGAGCCGTTGTGCGGCACGTGCGGCGGCAGCAGCGACACGGTGTCGTGCGGGGTGCCGTGCTCGTGCCGGTCGAGGTCGTACCGCACGGCGCCGGTGTCGACGATCAGCAGGGTCCAGGCGTCGTGGACGTGCATCGGGTACGCGTACTCGGTGAAACGGGCGTGGAAGACCTCGACGACACCGGGCACGGCGGGCCGCCAGGCGGAGACGATCCGGGCGGGCTGTGAGGCCATGCAAAGAACGTACAAGACGTTCGCAGGGGCCGCCGGGCACGCTCGCATCATGAACACGCACACCGAACCGGCTCCGGAGCCGATCCGCTTCGACACGAAGATCGCCGTGCTGCTGCGCGCCGACCTGGAGCCCTGGCAGCGCCTCAACGTGACGTCGTTCCTGGTCAGCGGCCTGGGAACGCAGCTCCCCGAGGTGATCGGCGAACCGTACGAGGACGCGGACGGCGTGCCCTACCTGCCGATGTTCCGCCAGCCGGTCCTGGTCTTCGAGGCCACGAAGGAAACCCTGACCACGGCCCACGCCCGCGCCCTGTCCCGCTCCCTGCCCCGTGCGGTCTTCACGTCGGACCTCTTCGCCACGGGCAACGACCGCGACAACCGCGCGGCCGTACGGTCGGTGCCGACGGCGGATCTGGATCTGGTCGGGCTCGCGGTGTACGGCCCGAAGAACGCGGTGGACAAGGTGGTGAAGGGGGCTCGGATGCACCCGTGAGGCGGCGCGTGGTCGTGAGGCGGGAGTGGCTGTGGCCGGCGACCAAAGTCGCGGACGCGTAGACCAACGACTGACGACAGCGCAGGCCCTGCCCGCCGAGACTCTCCTCATGGAGGACGCGAGAAACGTTCAGACGGGGAAGAAGCAGGTGCCGCCGACGGGCAAGGACACGGAACTGGCCGAGTCGGCCTGGGTGATCACACTTTTCTGCGTGGCCTGCGGCGCCGGCATCGGCGCTGTGCTCCCGCTCCTCGCCCGCTTGCTGCTGAAGCTGCCGTGGGCACCGCTGGAGGGCCCGGCCGAACTGCTGACCTCGATCCCGGAACCCGCCCTCACCCTCGGCACGGTCGCGGTGGGCGCACTCGGCGGCCTGCTGCTGGGCCTCACCGCCGTGCACGAGTCGCTGTCGGTCCGCGTCTGCGACACGCACCTGGCCCTGACCATCAGGGACAGCACGCAGGAGTTCATCCGCGAGGAGATCGCGGTGCTGTGCAGGGACGGCAAGCAACTCGTGGTGCTGGCCCCGGACGGCATGGAACTGGCCCGGGAGCACTGCGGCCTGCCCTGGCCCCGCCTGGCCGAAGCCCTCGTCGAGCACGGCTACCGCTGGGCGGAGGAGGACCCGTACCGCGCCGAGTTCCGCCGCTGGGTCCCCAGCACCCCCGGTCTCCCCGAGGGCGCGGACGCCCTGCTCAGGGCCCGCGCCCAGGCCCGCAAGAGCGACGACGACGCCGAGGACGCCCGTGAGCTGCGCCGTGAGCTGCTGCGGCTCGGCGTGGTCGTACGGGACGAGGAGAAGCGGCAGTACTGGCGCCTGGCCCGGCACAACTGAGGCGCAGCCGCACCGCTCAAGGAGTGCAGGCCTCGGCGATCGACAAGCTGTTCTCGTAGAGGTGGTGCCGGGTGATCCGGCCGTCCTCGACGGTGAGGCGCAGCGCGAACGGCCCCTCGAAGGACTTCCCCGTCGCCCGTACGGTCCCCGACAAGTGCCCCATGAGCACGGCGTCGGCGCCGTCGACGAGGAAGGCGTCGAGAAAGGCGCGGGCGTCCTCGGGCACGGTGTGCTCCATCAACTCCGTGAACTGCGCGGCACATTCGGCGGCGGTGGACCGGGGCCGGATCCAGGGGACACCCGGGTTCTCGGCGAGCGCCCAGTCGACCTCGTCGGCGAAGAGCTCGACGAGCCGCTCGGTGTCCCCGGCGAGCCGCGCGGCGAGGAACTCCTGCACGACGGCCCGGGTGGACTCGGCGACGGAAGTCGGCTTCACGGGGCTGGACTTGACGGACATGGCACTCTCCTCGCGACTGCGGCCGACCGGATCCCGGACGGGTTTCGTGGGGACGTGTCCGATCCTGCCGGGGGAGGGGAAGAGCGGTCGATTACCCGAGGAGTAATGAGGGCCGGCAGCCCGGGACACTTGACACTTCACGGCGTCGTCATTGCCCGACCCGGCCGTCGATCAGCTCGCGCAGCAGGTCGGCGTGGCCGCAGTGGCGCGCGTACTCCCTGATCTGCGCCACCAGGACGTCCCGGAGCTGAAGCTGCCCACCAGGCTCGGGCCCGAGGTCGGAGTACCCGGCGTTCCGGGTGGCGAGGTCGGTGACACCGGCCAGATACCGGTCGGTGAGCTCCACCTCGGCCCGCCACTGCCGCCACGCCGCCTCCACGACCGCCGGGTCCGCGATCGCACCGTTGAAGTCGCCGTCCCGGTCCTCCTCGGTGCGGTACAGCTTCGGTGCGTCCTCCCCGGCCATCACCCGCCGGAAGTGCCGCTCCTCCTCGGTCAGATGCCGCACCAGCCCGAGCAGCGACATCGTGGACGGCGCCGCCGACCGCCGCGCCATCTGCTCCGCATCCAGCCCCGCGCACTTCATTTCCAGAGTGAGCCGATAGTGACGGAGGTTCTCCAGCAACACGTCGCGCTCATCGACGACTTCGGCCTCGGTCTCCCGCGGGTCGTCGTCCGGATCCACCCACATGTCGGGGTAGACGGTCGACTGCGTCCACCGGGTCAGTGCGACCGCATTGCGGTTCGCAGAGCTTCGAGTTCGGTTCGTGGAAACGGCCGGCCCCATTGAGCCTCATAGGTTTCTTCGCCCTGCTCGTGATCGATTCGGTCGAAGGCTCGGACGGCGGACCGTGCGAGTGCCGTGATTGTGTGGCGGCCTGACCAGAGAACTTCCCCTGATCTGTCCGGAGCTTGGGCGTCGTCGGCCAGGACCAGGCGGACGTCGACCACAGATCCGTCTCTGTGGAAGAACCACCGGTACACCTGTGGCTCTCCCTCCAACTCGGCGCGTGTTTCCTCGTCACCGAGGACGAGCCGGGCAACGGCGTAGAGGAACTGCTCGGGTCCGTCGGCAATGTAAGAAGCGATGGCCTCCGCCTCGCCGTGATCATCAGCCACTTTGACGACGGCCCAGCCTTGACTGCCCAACGTCCACGTGATCGCTAGAGACGACATCTCGCCCTCCTCCGCGGTGACTCTATGGACTCAGGCGCTGTGCGGCCGAACCCTCAGCTTGGGAAGCTCAGGTGATCTAGGAGCCGTTGCTGGGATGACCTGCGGCGGAGCCCAGACCGCGCGTGGGCTAGCGCTGAAGCGTTGCCCGGTGTTCCCCGTGGTTTCCCGCCGGATCTGGCACGGTTCTGACACGACACGTAACTCTGTGGCCGCAGTGCGGCGTCACGCCCGATGATTAGGCCCATGGATGCTGTGGTGCAGCGGGTGCGCACGTCGTGGACGAAGAAGTCGCGCGGCGGTTCTGAAGCTGCTCGCAGAAACGCCGTCCCAACGGCCTTCTTGCTGCCTCCGGGCTTGAGTTCTGCCCTCCACGAGGTCGCCATGCGGGAGTCCGATTCCTTCGAGCCTCGTATGCAGGTGCGGGATCTATCGGCACCCGGGACGATCCTCCGCGAGGTCGATGGGCTGCTGCGCGTGGATCCGCCAGAGGTGAGCATGGTTGCCATGCCACGACGCAATCGGCGCCCACCTGCCGTTCGTCTGGCTCCCGGCCAATGGCTGCAATGGCAGATCAACTACCGGTTCGTCGGCAGTTGTGACGGGGCCTGGTTCTATCGACTGGAGACGTTCAACATCCTTTATGGCCCTGCGATGCCTGACGTGTTCCTGGGTGTGCCGGCACGTCGTGTAGACGAGCGGCGGTCCCTGCGCTGAACTCCGCGGCACCAACACCGCAACGGCTCCGGAGGCCCTGTGGGAGTTAGGCATCGCAGCAGGTCACGGCACCGCTCGTCGCAAATCAGGTGGGCCGAGTCCAAAGCATGCTTCAGACCGGACCAGTCCAGTGTCATGCCCGCAATCATCCCAGCCGCATGCGACCGGCGTACCTCACCAATCCCGCTACCAAGATCGTGTTACGAGTTCTAAGGTTCCAGATAGGTTCCGGGGCGGAAAAATGCCTCCCATCCGCGCCATTCGCGCAGGTGGGAGGCATGATCACTAACTCTACTTCTTCTTGCCCTGGGCGTTGTCGGGGATCTTGGGGAGCTGGGCTTTTGCTGGTCAGGGGCGGTGGGATCGTGCGCCTGGCGGTCGTCGTTGGTCGTCATTGGCCACTGCCGAGCGGCCTCGGACGGCCCAGGGACGGCCCAGCCAGCACCGTTATGAGCGTCGGCTTACCGCGTTACGCAGTGCCTCGAACCAACCCATGCGATCCGCGATACGGAACCTCTGGGCGTGAACCCTCCCTCCGCCTGCCGGAGCCGGGATCGCCGGTCGCGGAGCACCTCGGGGCGGCTTAGGCTGAGATCAAGGGCCCGCGAGTGGAAGGGGACCTCGAGATGCATTTCGTCCTGATCGCGACCCACACCCCGGAAGTCTGTCCGACCTCTAACGCGACAACGCGCGACCTGATGCTGCAGAGCGCCCCTGATATCCCGAACCTCGCCCAGAAGGCAGGCGTCGAGATCGTGGCCGGCCCCTTCGTCAACCGTGAACACACGATTGTCGTGGTCGTACAGTCCGACAAGGTCGAGAACGTCGACCGCTTGCTGACGGAGTCTCGCCTCCCCCAATGGAACCGCGTCCGCGTGCTGCCGTCGCTGACCATGGAGGAAGGACTCACCGATATCGAAGCGCAGACGCCGATCTTCTGAACCCACCCGCTCAGGCACGCGGCCGGTGCTTCGATGCGGGCGCCGAGATGCGCAATGGCCTGCCGCCATCGGCACCCGGGACGATCCTCCGCGAGGTCGATGGGCTTGTGGGGTGTTGGGCTCGGTTTGAGGGCGTTCACCTGCGTTCATGGGCGGCTGGCCCGTGAGGCGAATTCAGCGCGCGGTCCTTGATGAACGGCCGTGAACGGCGCTGAATGAGACGGGAACTGAGACGGGGGCCCGGGCCGCGCCGAGCTGCCCCGAAGGTCGGCTTCCTCTCACAGAGGCACGTCCTGGAGTGGTGCTCAGGGGTGCCGCTGAGTGCGGGTGTCGTGGCTGGGCCCCAAGGGATCGAAGGGTAGTTCAGGGATGCCGAGTTCTTGGCGCATGGCGGATGCGGTGGCCTGAACGGCCTTGTAGTAGGTGTGCTGTGCGGTCTGGAAGGTGCCATCCGTGACGTGTGAGCCGTCCGCGAGTAGATCGCGCAGAGTTCGGACGGTGCGGAACGCTTCGACGCCCAGCTCGACCACGCGAGGCGGGGCAAGCATCGTCAGGCTGAACCGTTGCTCGAACAGACCGGACTCTGAGAAGGCGGCACGGACTGCACGCCTGCGATCTTCAGGTGTGTCGTAGGCAGCTTCTGAGGCGAAGCGCATGCTCTCTGTCGCGCGGGCCAGGTGAGAGAGGTAGGTCACGAAGGCTTCGCGCAGAACGGTCTGCGCGTCTGCTCGTTGGGCACGCTTCCAGCGGTCTCGGTCCACAACGAACGTCGCGACGATGCCAGCGAGTGCGCCGGCTATGGCGCTCAGAGGTGCAGTCCAGTCCATACGACTGTATTGAGCACACGTTGTTGCGCGCTGTGAAGAAGGAGGCGGTCCCAAGCGCTGATGATCTCAGCTTGGGAAGCTGCGATCTTTGAGGCTGGTTCGGGCGCTGACCTGGGCGAACGCCCTGGGCATGGCGGCGTCGGGCAGGGCGGCTTTGACCGTGGTTCCCCGCTACTCCCCGCTCTATCTGGTGCGCTTGTGGTGCGGCGGGTTAAGCACCGTGGTCTGGAGTCGGCTCGATGACGTCGGCCCAGACCAGATCGCCCCAGGGGTTTCCCTCTACGCCGAGGCGTTCCGCGACGACATCATCGAGGAACTTCGCATGAGCCTGGCTAGGGCGACGTTCAGCGGCCCCACCAAGGCGACTCGAAATGGCTCCAGCGGGAGGGGCGTTCGGGGGCACTGAGGGGTAGTGGCGAGGCGAAGTGGCCCCACCCTGGCTCTTGCGGTGGAACGGTGGATGTGGTTCGCCGAGGGTGGTCGGGTATGCGGTCTGTGGTGCCCGGGGTATATGGATCGTTCAGGTCGGGGTCGCCCGAGGGG
The DNA here is from genome assembly GCF_044459945.1 of Streptomyces sp. NPDC050164. Lineage (NCBI taxonomy): Bacteria > Bacillati > Actinomycetota > Actinomycetes > Kitasatosporales > Streptomycetaceae > Streptomyces > Streptomyces sp. NPDC050164. The sequence goes on along the minus strand of NZ_JBITJK010000032.1, from coordinate 3,845 downwards.
ATCTCTCACCCTCGGGCGTACCGGGACCGGGACGCCGGCTCGGTGTCAGTCGTCGATCGCCTGGTAGACCGTGGTCCAGAAATCGTGGAAGAGCCGCGCCGGGTCCGGGACGGACGTCCCGACCTGGGTGAGCAGGATTCCGGTGATCTGGTTTTCCGGGTCGGCGTAGGTTGAGGTGCCGCTTCCGCCGTCCCAGCCGAACTGGCCGACGGGCGCGTAGTCGCCGCGGTAGGTGCGCACCGCCATCCCGAAGCCCCAGCCGCCGTGCTGCCCTTGACCGAAGGACACATGGACGTTGTTGACGGCCATGGCGTGTCGGGCGGCTTGCTGCTCGGGCGCGAGTCGGTTGGTGGTCATCAGGTTGACGGCGGCCCGGGACAGGATCCGCTCGGTCCCGTGCATCCCGCCATTGAGCAGCATTCGGAAGTAGGCGTGGTAGTCGTCGGCGGTGGAGTTCAGTCCGCCGCCGCCGCCCTGGAACGCCGGAGGCTGGCTGTGGCGGCCGCCCTTGGCCTCGTCCCACACGTGGAACTCTCCGCTCTGCGGGTCGGGGGCGTAGAGGGGCGGCAGCCGGTCGATCTTGTCGGCGGGCACGTGGAAACCGGTGTCCTTCATGCCCAGGGGGTCGAAGATGCGTTCGCGCAGGAACGTCTCGTACGACTGGCCGGTGACCCTGGCGACGAGCACGCCCAGGAGATCGCTGGCGATGTGGTACTGCCAGCGCTCTCCGGGCTGGTGCATCAGCGGCAGCGTGCCGAGGCGGCGCATCCACTCGTCCGGCTCGGGCATCGGCGTCGGCAGATTGGGCGTGAGCCCCTGCTCGAAGACCGCGTTCATGATCGGAGTTCCCAGCGACGTCATATCCATGCCGAGCCCGAACGTGGAGGTCAGCACGTCCCGTACGGTGATGGGCCGCCGCGCTGGCACGGTGTCGTCCAGCGGGCCGTCGATCCGCTTCAGCACCTGACGGTCGGCGAGTTCGGGCAGCCACGGATCCACCAGGTCGTCCAGCCGCAGCCTGCACTCGTCGAGAAGGATCATCGCCGCCGACATCCCGACCGGCTTGGACGTCGAGGCCATCCGGAAGATCGTGTCCCGGCGCATCGGCGGGCCGCCGTCGTGGCGCATCGTCCCGAGCGCTTCGGCGTGCGTCTCCTCGCCCCGGCTGACCAGCGCGACCAGCCCCGGAATCTTCCCGGACTCGACATACCGCGCCAGCACGTCGCGCATCCTGCGCAGCCCTGCTTCGGAGAAGCCGCTGTTGCTTTGTCTCATGATGAATCTCCTTGCGTACAGTGTTCGATCTTCAAGACCCGCCCCGGCGTGGCGCCGCCGGTCCCTTGCCCGGCATCTACGACCCCACCGGCCACGGGAAGCTGCTGTCCGCGTTCTTCGCCGCGATGGCGGAGACAAAGGGAGACCGAGCGGGAGAACATCCGCGAGTCAGCGCTGGAAGGGACAGAACCCGCCGAGTTCGCGTCCGCCGCCTGGGCGGTGCTGATGTTCCACAGGGCCGGGTCAGGCCTCAGGGGTTCCGGCCCACGGGTCGAGCGCCGTGTAGGCCGGCCGCCACTGGTGCTCGTAGGCATGGCGTGCCGGCCCGGGCAGGGGGGCCAGCATCTTCGTGATCGTCCTCTCGTCGGCGTCGTCCAGGAGCCAGGGCAGGAGCCGGGGCGCGGCGGGGCCGATCCGCTGGGCGTGGACCTGGCCGAAGTGGGCCCACTGCTCCGGCGTGACGACCTCTTGGACGAGCGGAAGCGCGGCTTCCTCCTCGTGGGCGAGGTGCCCGGTCAAGCCCGTGACGAGGGAGTCCGCGAGGTCGCCGACCAGGTTAGGCGTCGTTCCCGGGTCCGCCAGGGCCTTGTCGAGCGCTTCGACCAGCGGGTCGAGGGCCGCGTGCTCGGCCTCCATCGCCTCCAGGAGGGCGAGGTCGTCGGGCCTCCCGGTGAGGTTGCCGCGCAGGGCCGGCCACAGGGCGTCGTCCTCGGCGCGGTGGTGGACGTGCAGAGCCACCTTGAGAAGGTCCCAGCCCGCGGCGGCACGCAGGGCCTCGCCCGGGTGGCGATCGGCGCGCGAGGTGATGCGGGCGACGTGCTGGAGGTCGCGCCGAAGCGCGTGGTGCATCGCGTACATCACGGTCATGTCGAGCCGGTCGTTCATCGTGTCCTCGTTCCTTGCTCGTGACCGCGCCCGTGTCCCGTCGGCCAGCTCAGCCCCCAGGTGGTGCCCGCGGGGCGGGTGACCGCTTCCGCCAGACGCATCGCCGCCCGCTCGGCGTCGGTGAAGAAGGGCGCCTTGCCGGCCGGGAGCACGACAGCGAGGTCCTTCATACGCGTCTGCATGGTGAAATCTCCTGTGAGCAGGCGTCGTTCGACGCGTCGCTCTCCGGTGGCTTCAAGGCTCCCTCGGGGCGGTGGACGTGATCAACGCCGGATCAGGAATGGCCCCGATAACCGGAGGGTTATGTCGGGGAACGTGAGGACGCGAGGCGGGGGCATCGTGGAAGTACGGGACATCGAGATCTTTCTGACGCTCACAGAGGAGCTGCACTTCGGGCGTACCGCCGCGCGGCTGCACGTGAGTCAGGCGCGTGTGAGTCAGGCGATCAAGCAGCAGGAACGCCGCCTCGGCGGCGAGCTGTTCGACCGCTCCAGCCGTCGCGACATCCGATTGACACCGCTGGGCCAACTCCTGCGAGACGATCTGAAGCCGGTGTACGCGAATCTGCTGGCGAGCTTGGAACGGGCCCGGCTCGCAGCTCAGGGCGTCACCGCCACGCTGCGCATCGGCATGATGCCCTTCAACCTGCCTGATCTGCATCCCCATTGGCGAGTCTTCCGGGCTCGCCACCCCCAATGGCAGCTTCAGGTGCGCCAAGCCTCCTTCGTCGATCCGTTCGGCCGGCTCCGCGCCGGGGAGATGGACGTCCTGGTCGCCTGGCTGCCCGTGGAGGAACCCGACCTCACCGTGGGCCCGATCCTGTTCCGCGACCCGCGCGTGCTCGCCGTCTCCAGCGACCACGAGTTGGCGGAACGATCCTCCGTATCGCTGGAGGCGGTCGCCGACTTCCCGCATGCCACGGCCCCCCAGATGCTGGACTACTGGGAGGACGCGTACCTGCCCTTCCAGACCCCCCGAGGCAGATCCATCGAACGCGTCGACACCGTCACCACCCCCGACGCCCTGATCAATCTCGTCGGCACCGGCGAGATCGTCCACACGTTCCCTGCCCACGTCACCAAGTACTGGGCCATGTCCCACATCCGGTGGCTGCCGCTCCCCGACATGCCGGCCCTGCCGTACGCCCTGGTGTGGCGCAGCGAGACCGAGAACGACCTCATTCGCGCCCTCGCGGAGGTGGTGCGCAGCCTCGGTATGTCTCGTCTGTGAATGGCCGGGTACAGAGGAGCGAGGTCCGAATTCCGCCAGCGCGCAGGGTCGCGGGCGCGTGACGCCGGGGCCGCCTCGCCGTCGTCGTGCCGTCTCGTCCCGAGTGCTTCGACGTGCGTCTTACGACCCCGGCTGAGGGTCGGCCTGCCGAAGTCGTTCAGGTTCTACGACCTTCGCCACACAGGGCACACCCTGTCGACGCGGGCCGGAGCGACGCTGAAGGACACGATGGTGCGGATCGGCCAGTCCTCAGAGAAGGCGGGAGGTCGCCGACGGGCTGGACGAGATGGTGCGCGTCGCCCGCGAAAAGGCCGCTGAGCAGGCCGCGCAGGAGCCAAGTGGTGCGGGGCGCCTGAATCGGTCTAGACCCGGATTTCGCACGTGCCTCGATCGGTTGGAACGAGGCACGTGCGGTGTCTGGTTGTCGGTGTGGTCGTTGATGTGATGTGTCGATG